>NZ_MBQA01000204.1:0-154675 GCF_001709235.1 Pseudoalteromonas sp. BMB | reverse complement strand
TCAGACGACTTCCATTATGATGAAGCAACACAAACCTGCCGCTGCCCCGCAGGGAACGAGATGTGGCGAAGCGGTATCAATGTAAAAAGCTACAACCAAGAATACACGCGATTCTGCGGTTACTTAAAAGATTGCAAAGTATGCCCACTACAACAGCAATGTATGCGAAAACCACCGATAAAAACAGGCCGACAAGTACAGTTTAAAAATGATGAATCACGTAAAAAACTCAGCTATATCGACAAAATGAAGGTTAAAATAGACAGCCCAATGGGGCGACGGCATTACAGCAAACGACTCGGCTGTATAGAGCCCGTGTTCGGCAATATTATGGTAAACAAAGGAATGAATAAACTGACTTTACGGGGTCAAACGAAAGTGAATGCTCAGTGACAGCTGTATTGCCTTGTTCATAACATAGAAAAGCTGCAAAACACGATGCACTAATTAGAGTAAGCCCTTATCACCTCAAATAAGCCAATCAAACACCTGCAATACCTTCCAAAACGCCAATTAAAGCAACAGCAAACCCTCTTTTTATATTTTACGTAAAATCGAAGTAACTAATTGAATCAAAATGGAAGCTAGGCTATGGTTAATGCATCAATAAAAATAAATTAAAACGAGTTATTCTACAGGCTCGTTAGCTGTCTCGAGAGTTATGAGTAAATTAAAGTATCAAGATGTCCATACAAATGAGTTTAGTGATGCTGATGTATGGGAAGCTATTAAACAGGATGATGTCGAGGCACTTAAGTTAATTCCAATAAAACTTGGGTTTAGCCATGAGAACTGGCGATTCGTTCAAGACGTAAGCTTAAAACTATCGGAGCATCCAGATGAAAATGTAAGGGGAAATGCATTTTGTGGGTTTGCTTACACAGCTATGAATCTTAATAAACTGGAAAAAAATATAGTTAAACCAGTTTTACTTCGTGGTTTAAGGGATGAGAGTGATTGGGTGAGATCATGTGCCCAAGAAGCAATTGATGATATAAATCTTTACATGGGCTGGAAAATTGGTTCAGCTAAAGCAAACAAAGAACGAGAAAAGAAGTTTTACGAACGTAGAAGTAAAGACAGCTAACAAACGCATCAACGCATGGACTAATAAAGCTTGGCTTGGTTTGTGCCTCACCAATTTTAGCCAAGCATTATTAGCCCGTTATGCGAGGCGTTAATTCACAGAGAATTTAGGTGAAATTTCCAGAATTAGAAACATCTCGGTTTATTCTTAATAAGCTATCAAGAGATAACAGTCTTGCTTTGTTAGCTATTTTTCCGACGAAAACGTGGTTAAGTTTTACGATATTGAAGCATATAAAACTGAACATCAATCATTAGCGCTGATAGACTATTTTCAATAGTCGCTTTGCCGAAAGTAGGTAATCAATGAAACGCATGCTGATAATCTATCTACTTGCCTCGTGGGGCTGTACCGGGTTAGCTTGGATCAACGGCGCTATTCTTTTATGGGATGGTTTTGATAATCCAGAGTATCGAGTTATTACTTTCGCGGTCGCACTGCTTTTTGGCTTGATCGGTGGCACTGTTTTTGGGGTGGAAAGAAGCCTGCGTAGAATCTACCGATGTTCCTACAATACTTCAGAGGAGCAGGCGGGATCAAAATCTTCCAGTGCTTGGACATTACTCTATGTATGTCTTATTTTCGGAACGCTTCTCATTGGCGTGATAATGGGAAGCGGTTTAGTCGCGGTCGTCGGAAGATTACAAAGTGGATTTCATATCTTTGGGTAAACACAAATGCAGATGTGTTCGATGCTCTAATAAGAAAGTGCTGACTAAAGTGCTAAAAATCCGTTGAAGAATACCAGCGAAAGCGTTTAGCGCTTCTAGCAAGGTGCTAACACTATTCTTTTCTGATACACAGACAATCGGGTTTGATTAAATCTGATTAATCAAACCCGATAGATAAAGCTAACCCTTGTTAAACTAAGAATTAAACCAAGGTAAGGTTATGGCGCTAATTTGTCTTGGGTGCTGGTATCAAAGTCGCTGGCATCGTGCCGTTCATGAAGCTGCTCATGAGGTTCTCCCCATGTTTTATTTACCATTTTTCCGCGTTTGACCGCTTCTCTTGAAGCGATGAGTCCAGCCCAGCGGATCACGTGTTCATAGCCATTGACGTCTAAAAACTCTGCCGCATCGTATAAGTGTCCTTGAGCTAGCACGCCATACCATGGCCAGATTGCCATATCTGCGATAGTGTATTCATCGCCACAAATATATTCTCTTGTGGCTAGGTGTTGATTTAGTAAGTCCAGTTGGCGCTTCACTTCCATCGTGTAGCGGTTGATTGGATACTCGTAGTGCTCGGGTGCGTAGGTATAGAAGTGACCAAATCCTCCACCAAGTAGTGGTGCAGCCCCCATTTGCCAAAATAACCAGTTGAGGCACTCGGTGCGTTTTGTGGGATCTTGAGGAATGAACTTTTGGAATTTTTCAGCTAAATAAAGCAAAATGGAGCCAGACTCAAAGATTTTGGTAGGTTCATTGGTGCTGGTATCTAATAACGCGGGGATCTTAGAATTTGGATTAAGTGCAACAAATCCTGAGCTAAATTGCTCACCTTCCATGATATTAATTAAAAAGGCATCATATTCTGCTTCTTTTACCCCGGCTGCTAAAAGCTCTTCTAGCAAGATAGTCACTTTCACGCCGTTTGGGGTCGCGAGGGAGTAGAGTTGTAACGGGTGTTTGCCTTGCGGTAGGGACTTTTCGAATCTTGCGCCTGCAGTAGGGCGGTTGATATTTGCGAACTTACTACCATCGCCACTTTGCCATGGCCACTGCCAAACTTTAGGTGGGGTATAACCCGATATACTCATTTCATGAACTCCTTCTGTGACTGTCCAAATCCATTATAGAGTGTAGAAGTGAAATGGAAATGAACAAATCTCTATGGTCAAAGGCTTACTCGTTTTATCCAGATCTTAAGAGAGGGATCGAACAAGCTATCAACAAAAGATGGGGAAGAGTAGTAGAATAAAAAAATGCCGATCAAAAGACCGGCATTCTTGAATTGGTTGGTTGGGAGTTAAAACACAACAGTTTGTGTTGCTGAACAGGCCGCAGTGCTACCTTGTTCGCACACTTGGTAGCCGTATGTACCGCCGCCTTTAACACTGATGCTGTCTGTATGACTATTATCATTGCTAGTTGTGACAATTTTACTACCGTTACGATAAATATCGACTTGTGACGTGCTTGCGCCGTTCCAGCTTAAGTCAACATAACTGTTACCTTTTTGCTTATAACCCGAAGCTGAAAGCTCAACGCTTGTTGTGTTATCACCGTCACCTGAACCTGTACCACCGCCAGCACAACCATTAGCGGTTAAGTAAGCGCTCGCATCTGCTGCTTTAACGATACCGTAACCAAAGTACACGTCTTTACCTGCAGCGCCAGCATCTGCTGCGGTTGCTTTTAATGCACTACGGATTTCTTCACCAGTACACTCTGGGTGGTTAGACCATACCAGTGCTGCAAGACCTGCAACAGCAGGAGTTGCCATTGACGTGCCGCTCATTAAGCCGTAATCACTCGTACCAATGCTGATGTTCGCGTTTGTAGCTGCCATCAACGCAGTGCGATCTTCAAATGCAGCGCCAACCGCTGGGATTGATGTGCTGTTAGTATCACCTAAAGTGCCGTATAGCATGCCAGCTTCATTATTTACGATAATCGCACCGATACCACCAGATGCTTCACAGTTTGCTACTTTATCGTGGAATGAAATATTACCACGGTCAATTAGGCACACCTTACCGTTTGCAGCGCCATCAGTTGCTTCAGCGGTGCCCATAAAGTAAAGCGAGCCTGACGCGTTACCACTGTTTTCCATTGCTGAACTTGCAAACGCCGCACCGTCAGCGGTCATGCTTGAAGAAGTCGCCATGTCTGCTGGGTAAGTTGAAAGTGTATCAACACCGCCTGCCGTTACCTCTACACAAATATGCTCGTCGTTAGTCGCGCGTTTTCCACGACCAGAAGTACAGCTTGGATACTGAGAAAAGTCTGCAATTTGATTATCTGCATCGTTTGCACCGATCATCATTACTGAAGGATAGCCTGCAGGATATGAACGAACATTGTTGCCATCGTTACCAGCTGCCGCAACCACTAAGCCACCAGCATTACGGAAGTTTTCAAATGCGTTTGACTCTGTATTGTTTGAGCCACCACCGCCCAAACTCATATTGATGATGTTTGCACCTGCTTGTGAGCATAGGTTTGCCGCGTGAGCAAGATCAGAAGAGTAGCCCCAGCCTTCTGCGTTAAATACTTTAATAATGTGCATTGGCACGCCAGGTGCCATGCCGATAACACCAATATTATTGTCAGCAGCACCGATAGTACCGGCTACGTGTGTGCCGTGTGGACCACCATTTTCATACCAATTACCTGTGCCGCTGTCATTATCACCGGTGATATTACCCCAAATGAAATCAGGGTTTGATTGGTCAAGACCTGAGTCAATCACACATACTTTCATACCAGCGTTCGCATCGAAAGTAAGTTGATTTGCTTGTGATTGGTACACAGCATAAGGCGTAACCTGTTGCTGCATTGGGTTACCTGCGTCGTCGTTATAAATCCCCAGTGGGTAACGCTTTTGGTCTGCTTCAACGAGTTTGATGTGTGGGTTGTTTAATAAGCCTTTTACTTGACTAAGATCTTTGCCAGTAAAAGTTGCAGCAAAGAAGCCATCGCCATCAACGTGCAGCTCAGCGCCAAGTTTTTTAGCAAGTGCTTTTACGACGCCTTTTTTCGAATTGTCGACCTGAATGATGTATCGATCGTCAGATGCCTGTGCTTGTGCCATAGCGCAAGCGCCAGCGATGAGTAGTGCCCCAGTTAACTTGTTTAATTTCATTGTTATTTTCTCAGTTACATTGCGTGAATATTGTTGTTAATAAAAACTAACAACTTCTTAACGGTGGTTAGCATATAACCAATAACAAGAACTCGTAAAGAGTAAATTATGCAGATTTGTGGAATTAATAAGAATATTTAATTACTTTAATATAATGTATGGTTATGACAGGACGTCTAACCATACATCGTAGTTATTAATAAAGGAACTGTACTGATAATTGCTATTATATCAATTCTAATTAAGCAGCACTGTGAAGCTGGTGACGATGCTTCGTAGCCAGTAATAGCAGGAAAGGTAGTGCGAGTAGTAAGTGCAACGCGAGTTGAATAGGGGCATCCAATGCTAGTGGTTGCGTCATGGTTGCAAGCACCCCTGCGCCACTCATCTGTAGTACCCCAATCAGCGCTGAAGCCGTTCCAGCTTGTTTAGCAAACCCAGATAACGCTTTACCTGCCGCGGCTCCAATTGTAAATGCAAAGCCGACTGACGCCATATACATAGGCAATACAAAATGCGCGATTTCAGTTTGTGGCAAAGCCAGTAACAACAGGCCGCTAAAGCTAAAAACGGCAAGGCCAAAGGTGAGTGACTTCTGGCTATTGCGCTTGATGAAGTGGGGAGCAATAAAACTTGCGACAATACTCAGCGCCGCATTGCCAGTAAACCAAAACGTGAAGTCGGAAACACTGCCGCCCATTTTTGCCATGATCCACCCCGGAGCCGAAATCACAAATACCAGCATTGCAGCCATACCAAGCATCGCTAAGGCGGCATTGTAAATGAAAGTCGTACTACTGAGCATCGGCTTAAAACGTCTCAAATCTAGGATATGACCGCTGTAATGTGTATCTTCGGGGCGAGTCTCTTTATAGATAAGAGAAACTAAGATGAGGCCAAGAGCGGCAAAGCCAAACAAAAAGCTAAAATTACTTTGCCAGCCAAATTCGACGGTGAGCCATGCACCTAAAATAGGCGCTAATGCTGGGATAAAACATACAATACCGTTGAGGTAAGTGATCATTTGGCCACTGCCTTTGTGTCCAAAGCTATCACGAACAATAGCAAAAGCGCTGACGAATGTGGCGCAAGCGCCCAGGCCTTGTAACACTCGAGCTACCATCATAAGTGGCCAAGTGGAGACTGTGCTTGCCATCACGGCGCCAAGCGCAAACAACACGATTCCAACCAGTGCAACTGGCTTACGGCCATATTTATCCGCAAGCGGACCTGCTATCAATTGTCCAAGACCCACAGCTAACATATAAATACTCACAGTTTGCTGAATTTGGCTTTCTGATACTTGAAGGCTGGACTGCATGTCCACAAACGCAGGTAGATAGAGATCGATACCTAAAGGGCAAAAGATAACAAGTAAAGCGAGAATAAAAATCAGTGCTTTTGAATTTGATTGGGTCATGGCGTCTCCTTTTGGCCGTTATTGTATTGTGGAGAATGAGAAAAGACAGGACAAAGCGCCGATTTAGCAAATTTTTAAGATATTTTATTCGCTGATAATTGTAGACGGTTGATTAACTGGTCAGATGTGTTAATTTTAAGCAAAATCATTTTAGAAAAATCTTATGTCTGCACCACTTTTAAAAATTTATAAAAGGATGAGTTGGTTGCCATTTGGTAAATGGATGTTCAGTAAGGCAGTATGTCGTAAGGCACCTTACTTTGGCACCATTAAGCCTAAAATCACACAATTGAAGCCCGGCGTTTGTAGGGCCACAATTCGTAACCGTAAAGCCATTCATAACCACATAGGTACGGTTCACGCTATTGCTCAGTGTAATCTTGCGGAGTTGTGTGCTGGAGTCATGACAGACGCGACCATCGACCATAAAACCCATCGCTGGATCCCAAAGGGGATGTCAGTGCAATACCTAGCTAAAGCCGAGACCGATCTACATGCCGTGGCGCAAATAGAATATCCGCGAACATGGCAAGATAAAGAAGAGCTGGTTGTTCCGGTGGAAGTTTTTAATACTGCGGGAGAGAAAGTGTTTCACGCCGACATTAACATGTATATCAGCGCGAAAAGATCTTAATTGTTTATGGTTTGATCGTCAGCAGAGTCAATTGCTGTGACGTTATTGGCTCGCTCGTTACGATGCGTCAGTTTACCATCGACATGCGCACCAGCTTCAATCGTTAAGGTTTCGTGTTCGATGTTGCCAAATACTTGAGCGCTAGGAAGCAGCGTGACTTGTTTGGCCTGAATATCACCTTCGACCTTACCTAATATCGTCAGTTCATTGGCTTGGATATTACCTTGTACTAAACCTTTATTGCCGATGATTAGTTTTTCGATGTCGAGGTTACCATGGACGGTACCATCTAATTGCAGTTCACCTTCGCAGACAATATCGCCCGTGACTTTAGTGCTTTGAGCAATAATGGCCGGGACGTCGTTTCGTTGGTTTTTAAAAGAGTTAAACACGAGTGCCTCGCTACCGCAGCGCAATTGCAATTATATGTTACTTATTGAATGCGCGAGCGATTTTAATTGGGTTTAGGTGTTTTTTACCTTGAATCACTTCATAGTGCAAGTGTGTCGCCGTACTTCTTCCAGTGCTACCCATTAATGCAATTACATCACCTTTATTGATTTGTTGACCCGCTTTCACTTTGATGGTGTGAAGATGACCATAACGTGTGGTGATATCATTGGCGTGCTCAATTTCGATAAAGTTGCCATAGCCGCCATTTTTCCCCGCTCGTTTAACGGTGCCAGAAGCTGGGGCTACTATCTGTGTCTTGTGCCAACCTGCGAGATCGATACCTTTATGATAGGCACGGCGGCCAGTGATCGGGTCTTTACGAAAACCAAAAGCACTAGAGACATAATATTTCTCCTGAGCGACAGGCAGTGTATCTGGCAGTTGGCCAATCATCGTCGCTAACTGCGCATAAACAGCGTATTGGTCAATGGCATTAATAAAGCTGGCTTCTACCAATTCTAAGTCGGCTTGGAAGTAGGGACCACCTTGTGCTTCTGAGAAGTCAGATGATAGTTGTAATCCTGCACTGTCGATGGATTCTTGCATCGCTGCAATTTCAGCGCTGAACGATTGCCCAAGTTGTTCGCTGAGCTGTCGTTGTTGGATGAGTAGGTGACTGGCTTGGGGAGCAAATTCGGTTGTGGTACTTGGTTGTGAGCTGTTAAGGTCTGTCGGTGTTTCTTCTAGCTCGCCTTCTGCTACGTTGTCGTCAGTTGTTTGAGTCGAATCAACCAATGATTCAAGCACACTGTGCTGCTGTGACAGTTGGTCAAGCATGCCTTTTTGCTGTGCTAATTGTGTTTGAAGCTGTGATTTTTCTTTTTGCCACTTGGCTTGCAGCTGCGCTAAGTTTTGTTGCTCTTTAGTAAGCTTGTCACCGTTTTCTTGTAATTTGAGTGAGGCATTGGCTATCCAAATGGCGACAGCAAGCAAAATCAAAATCGAGCAAGCTTGAACCCAAGATGGCAGTTTCAGCATCTTGACAGTTGCGTCTTGACGAACAATTAATTGAGTCGGCTTAAACAGCTTTAGATATAGGCGCTTGAGTACTTGCAACATTCAACCTCGGATTTAAATCAGCGCTACACTCTAACAATTTTTAGTCAAATTTCCAGTTTTTAGAACTAAAAAAAGGCATGAAATCATCATGCCTTTGATTTAAAAGTAAATAAAATTGCGATTAACGCACGAATAATTGCGATTATTTTGCTGGAAGCACAGTGCCTTCAACACAGCCAAAACCAATACGGTTGTAGCCTTGGGCTTCACACCAACCGCGCATAATTACTTTATCGCCATCTTCTAGGAACTTACGCTCTTCTCCGTTTGCAAGCGTGATAGTTTCTTTACCGCCGCGTGATAGTTCGAGTAATGAACCCGCTTCTACATGCTCAGGACCAGATTGCGTGCCTGAGCCTAGCATATCACCCGGTAGGAAGTTACAGCCGTTCACTGTGTGGTGCGTAACCATTTGCGCAACTGTCCAATAGCTGTGCTTGAAGCTGGATTCAGACAGTTTGCTTGGTTTAGCGCCTTCGCTACGCATTTTTTCAGTCTCTAGTAAGACATCCATGCGAATATCAATAGCACCAGACTCGCGGTTTTGTGTTGATTCTAAGTATTCCAGCGGTTGTGGATCATTTTCATCACGGTGCCATTGAGTACGGTATGGTGCAAGTGCTTCTGTGGTTACAACCCAAGGAGAAACCGTTGAAGCGAAGTTTTTCGCAAGGAATGGACCTAATGGTTGATATTCCCAAGCTTGTAAGTCACGTGCAGACCAGTCATTGAATAAACAGAAACCAAAAACGTGATCTTCAGCGTCTTTAATTGCGATAGAGTCGCCAAGTTCATTACCTTTACCAAGGTAAATACCTAGTTCTAGTTCATAGTCTAGACGCTTACAAGGACCGAATGACGGCGCATCTGCATCTGGTGCTTTGGTCTGGCCTTTAGGGCGAGGGAAAGTTTGACCTGATACACCAATAGACGATGCACGACCATGATAACCGATTGGTACCCACTTGTAGTTTGGTAGCAGCGGGTTATCAGGACGGAACAGGCTACCTACCGCTGTTGCGTGATAGATAGAGGTATAAAAGTCGGTGTAATCGCCAATGTGGCAAGGTAGAGCGTACTCTACATCATCTTGTGCAACCAATGCGCCTTCAAGGCTTGATTGCAGCTCAGAACCTTCACGTAATGCGCGAGACAGGGCAAGTCGAAGTGCTGACCAGTACTGCTGGCCCATACCCATAAATTCATTTAATGCTGGGGCATTTGCAGCTTCGGCGGCCTCAGCTGCATCGCCTGTAAATAGGTTAGCGTCAACAACAGCGCCAAGGTCTAGTACTTGATCGCCAATCGCAACACCGCCGCGAAACTCTTCATTACTGTTCTTACGACGAAATACTGCAAAAGGTAAGTTTTGAATAGGGAAATCAGTTCCAGTCGCATTCGCACTAGCTACCCAACTTGTTAATTGGATGTCGTGTGTTTCATTAATTTGAGACATTGCCTTTCCTTTAATTTTGGCTTTCAACTTGAGTTATGGTCAAAAGTGAAAAACTCAAGTCGTAATAGCAATTTGATAAACCACAAAAAGCAGCTATCACTAGCTGCTTTTTTATTAATTTGATATGTGTGTTTAGATTACACCACGGCGCTCTTGGTCGCGCTCAATTGACTCGAATAACGCTTGGAAGTTACCTTCACCAAAGCCGCCATCGTCAACACGTTGGATCATTTCGATGAAGATTGGGCCAAACAGGTTTTTAGTGAAGATCTGTAGTAGGTAGCAGTCTTCGCTTTGGCTATCTACTAGGATTTGGTGCTGTCTGATCTTTTCTTTATCTTCTTTAACCCAAGGCACACGGTCAAAGATAGTGTCGTAGTAGTGATCTACGATATCTAAGGTGGCAATGGTGCTCTTGTCTAGTTTATCTAGTGAGCTAACCAAGTCGTCAGTCAAAAATGCTAAATGCTGTACACCTGGACCATTGTACTCATCTAAGTACTCATCGATTTGGTTGTTGTTGTCGTCTTTACCTTCGTTGATTGGAATAGAGAAGGTGCCACATGGTGACTTAAGTGCATAAGAAAGCAGTGCCGTTTTTTGACCTTTGATGTCAAAGTAACGAACTTCAGTAAAGCCAAATACGTCTTTATAGAAGTTAGCCCAAGTTTCCATCGTCCCTTTGTAAACATTGTTCGTTAGGTGGTCGATGCGCTTAAAGCCTTTGTCTTCAACAACTTTTTGCTCTTCTAGGTCAACGAAGTCTTGCTCGAAGATTGACCCTTTATCGCCAAAGTTTTCGATGAAATAGATAAGGCTATCGCCGATACCGTAAATCGCTGGGTATGGTAAGTCTTTGTGTGTTGAGTCAGTCGCAGGTTTTGCACCACGCTCAACCGCAGTATCAAACGCCTTTTGCGCATTTTCTACACGCCAGCCCATAGAGCAAATTGCCGGGCCGTGGCTTTTAGCAAACTGTGCTGAGAAGCCTTCACGCTCGTTATTCAACAGGAAGTGAATATCGTGCTGGTTGTAGTAAACGATATCTTTGTCTTTAAATTTCTTTAGTTTTGAGAATCCAAAGTCAGTGAATACTTTATCCATGTAATCAGCGTCTGGTGTTGCATATTCTGTAAACTCGATGCCGACTAGGCCTAGTGGATTATTTACTTCACTCATTGTTTTACTCCCGTATTAAGCACTGGGTGACTTGTTAGTATTTATGACTGGATGATTAATCAAATTACTGCAAAGGGGAAGTTAGAGGCAGTAAATAGCAGTAGGAGACTTTGTAAATTTAGTTGCACAATTGCCATGTAAAAGACACAAAATTGACACAGGCGTGACGATAATTATTTTTGCTTAAATTTTGACTAAAAACAGCAAGGTGCTTTGCGGGGTATTTTGTAACTTTATTTTTATATTGCTATGATTTTATTTGGTTTTTATGTTTTTAGTTGATGGACTATATGAGAGAGGGGATTTTTATCACACGACTACATTGAGAGGGAAAATGGCGCTAAGTGTATTTAAATCTTTACGTGTGGCTATTGTGGGAGAGGTAAACCACGCTAAATTAGCGTGGTTTACAGCAAATATTATTGCTTCTCAGCGGATACTTCTAGCTCTTCCGCAAGGTAATGTTCTTGCGTATGAGGTTCGTGCTTGCCCTCAGCGCCGTGCATCCAATCTACAAGCTTGTTGCTTAATAGATACATTAACACAGCAGATAGCAAGGCAACGCCGCCTAAACCAATGAAGATGCTCATCGCGTTTTCCATTGCTTCTTGGCCTTCACCGATGAAAGAGCCAACAAGGCCAGCAAGCTTGTTTGCAACAGCTGTACATAGGAACCAAATACCCATTAGCAGTGATGCTAAGCGCAGCGGCGCCAGTTTACTTACCATAGAAAGACCGATCGGTGATAAACATAGCTCACCAAGGGTGTGGAACATGTAGAACAATACTAACCAAATCATGCTGATCTGAAGTGTGCCACCGGCTTCACCACCTTCTGTTGCAAGCGCAAGCATCATGGTTAAGAAACCAAGTGCTAAGAACACTAGACCAATTGCAAACTTTACTGGAGAGTTCGGTTCTTTGTTATCTAGCTTTAACCAGATCATCGCTACTAATGGCGCAAATACAATGATGAAGATAGAGTTAAGCGACTGGAACCAAGAAGCCGGGATCTCAAAGCCCATAAACATACGGTGGGTATAGTCGTTTGCGAATAGGTTCATCAAACCACCAGCCTGCTCGAAACCCATCCAGAAGATAATTGAGAAAACACTCATGGTGAAAATAACACGGATACGATCTTTTTCTTTCTTCGTAAGCGGTTCTTTAGTCTGTGAGTCAGACATCTGTTGAGAAAGTTTAGCTGAAGGTACTTTACCGATATCGCCAAGGTATTTCTGGCTTAAGATAAGCTGCATAACCACAGAAATGATCATACCAATACCTGCTGCGATAAAGCCTGCCTGCCAGTTCACGACCGCTGCTACATAACCCGCAACAAGTGGACCTAATGCACCACCTAAGTTGATACCCATATAGAAGATAGTGAATGCACCGTCACGGCGCTTGTCACCTTCTTGGTATAAATCGCCAACCATCGTTGAGATATTTGGCTTGAATAAACCATTACCTAAACAAAGCAATGCCAAGCCAAGGTAGAAGACGTTTACTTCTTGTCCTGCCACAACGCTGTGAGGAATACCCATAATAAAATGGCCGGCAGCCATTAAAATACCACCAATAATGATGGCTTTGCGCTGACCTAATACGTTATCTGCAAGCCAACCACCAAACAGTGGGGTGAGATAAACGGCCATCGTAAATGTGCCGTAAAGACTTAGTGCATCGGCATTACTCCAACCGAAGCCACCATTTTGAACTTGTGCTACAAGATAAAGAACTAAGATGGCACGCATACCGTAGTAGCCAAAGCGCTCCCACATTTCGGTACCAAATAATAAGAAGAGGCCTTTAGGGTGACCCAGAAATTCTCCGGCCTTCGGAACTGAATTCATATGTACTTCCTAATCTAATCAATGTGTTGTATCTGGTCATTTTTATAAAGGATGCGTTATTGCATCTAATGTTTTTCAATCAACACTGAATAATGAGCCATGTACTTAGCGTGCAACGTTTGAAACGACGTGCGGTAAATAGAACACTTTTCAATGCAGATTGGCATTACTCATCGAGTCACCGAGTAAAAATCTTAATCAGATATTTGCTTGTATGAACTCAGGCATGCCTGTACTTTTTTTGAACGGGTGACCAGTACCTATTTCAACTAGCGTTTGTTGTATGTAACGACTAACTAATTTAAAAAAGTGCGTCAGTATACTCAGTGAGAATTAATAGGGGAAGTGTTTGGAGTCAGAAAGCGCATAAAATGCGGTCAGTGATTCAGGGAAGGATCATGCTTTTAGATGGCGGTTATATCTAAATGAATGACGTGAGCATTAATATCGCTGATATTTACCACTCATTGCAGGTGTAGGAGCAAGTCGGCCCTGCGATCCATTTATCTTTACCTTACTGAGACAGTGCCTGCCCCCTAGTGGTGACAGGATTTGTGGGGGCTGCGACCCCCACATCATTAGGCTTCTTGACTCAAATATTGTTGGATAAACTCGGTTGCGGCTAAAAAGTCCTGCTCCAATTTATCACGCATCTGGATCAGCTGATCGGTGGTAAGCGTGCCTTCCTTACATAAAGTCTCAAACTCTATGGCTGTTTCAGCTACTTTTTCGGCACCGATAGTTTTAGAAATGGACTTAAGTTGATGACAAGCTTCAATGATTTCTTCTTGGCTCATCGTGATCACCGCACCATTTACATCACGTGTTAACTGGCTACTTTGCTCTAAGTACATTCGGAAAAAGCGATTTCGTTTCGCCTCATCATGATTTACATACTTGTTGAGCATGTCCATGTTGATAGCGGGAGCTGGTTCGCTGGCCTCAGCTTCAATAACTTCAGGCTCTGCAACCACAACTTCATCAACTTCAGGCTCTAGCTCTGTTTCTTGCTCTGATCCCGGCTGTACTTGGCTAGCGGCTGCTGGTACAGCAGCTGATGGCTCAGCACTTGGTTTCGGTTGCTGTGCTTTTGGTAGGCTTTCTATACACTTATTAAGTGTTGCCTCTAATACATTTAACTCTACTGGTTTGGTGATATAGTCATTCATACCACCAGCCTCACAACGTTCTCTTTCACCTTTGAGCGCATTGGCTGTCACGGCAATGATGTATGGTTGTTCAATGGTATCTGTTGCGGTTTCTACATAGTCTCTAATATGTTTGACCATGTCGTAGCCCGACATCTTCGGCATATGTAAGTCAGTCAGTACGATTGGAAAGTGCTCTTTTTTCCAAAGCTCTAGGCCTTCTTCACCATTTTCCGCAACCTCGACACCATAGCCTAACAGGTGTAATTGGTCGGTCAGCACTTGCTGATTTAATACGTTATCTTCAACTAACAACACCAGTTTGTTGGTTGCTCTTGCTTCATCAACGCTTAAAAAGTCGTTGATAGTGCGTGATGGTTTAATTTCCTTTGGTTTATGCAAACCGGCAGCAACCAAGATAGCCGTCATAAAGCTAGACTTACATAACGGTGATGCATTGAGATAGAAAATATTTTTGTGATTAAGGGCGGCTTCGTCCATTTTACTTAGGACAACAACTTGCTGTTCGTTTTTCTCAAGCGAATAAACTACGGTTCTTAGCTCTTCATTGACCTTGTCCATGCCGTCTAAACCATCTAGCACCCAAATAAGTTTATCTTCGTGCTGGTGTTCGGTTATTTCGCTTTCATCGATAGCAATCACACTCGCGCCCATGAATGAAAGGTAGCGATTTAAAATAGTGCGTCTTTCATTATTTGGGGTGAGTAGGGCAACAGTGCGGCCGTTTAACAATTGCTTATTTGCGTAATTAACTTTGCCATCCACACTAAATGGCAATTCCACGACAAACTCGCTTCCCATGCCAATATCCGAGTTAACATGGATACTACCTAGCATGAGTTCGATTAAACTTTTACAAATAGAAAGGCCAAGTCCTGTACCGCCAAATTCGCGGGTGATAGAGCCCTCAGCTTGAATAAACGGATTAAAAATTTCTCTCAACTGAGCTTTTGTCATGCCTTTACCATTGTCAGTGACGGTAAAGCGTAAGGTGTAATGCTCCGAGGTGTTTTGTGCAACTTCAACGGAGATTTTTACATAACCTTGGGTTGAGTCATCTGTAGTCGTAAATTTAATAGCATTACTGCACAGGTTATAAAGTACTTGCCTAACGCGCACGGTGTCACCAACTAAATTCGTTGGAATGTCAGGAGCAATAAACAGTTGTAAGTCTAACTTACGTTTTTTCGCTACTGATGAAAGCACACGTGCGACTTCCTCTGTGGTTTCAGCCACCGAGAAAGCACTATTGTCTATGCGTAATTTACCAGCCTCAATTTTAGAAAAGTCGAGAATATCATCGAGAATACCAAGTAAAGAGAAAGCCGAGTCGCGAATAATCGTGGTGAGGCGATGTTGAGCACCGTCAAGATCGGTTTGACGCAGTAAATCAATAGTACCAATGACGCCGTTCATTGGCGTGCGGATCTCATGGCTCATGGTGGCTAAGAAAGTGGTTTTAGCATCACTAGCACGCTCCGCATTTAAAATCGCTTTTTCTAGCGCCAGCGTGCGGGCTTGAACTTCAGTTTCGAGACTTTCTTGAAGCTGCTTTAACTCATTTTGCGTTGCTTGATCGGATTCTATGGATGATTGAACTTGCTTTAACAGCGCATTTATCGCTTCAGCAACCTCAGCCAGGCCGCCACTATAATAAGTACCCACCGTCGACTTGTAGTTTTTATCCGTCGTTAGATGATTGATTTCTGAGATAAGCTCTTCAGTATCGTTACTTGATGCGCCAGAAAGCCGACGAGCAGCAACCACAACAATCATCAAGGCGCTAATAATAGCGGCAGCGAGCAGTATATAAGCAATGAATGGATCGTCTGATGATGTAGTTGCAACGGGTGGTGTATAAGTCAAAATGAGTTCACCAACGTTTTGCTCATCTAGTCGCAGTGGCATGTGGTAAACCTGCATTGTGTCTCTGTTATAAGACTCTTCGCGATTCAGTGCAATGATTTGCTCACCTGCACTTTGTTGAAATACCAAGTTTGGTTGCCCCATCCCCGTATTGACGTACAAATAGCCGCCCAAGTGTCCGTTAGATGCTAATAATGCGGATACAATCTGTTTGGCACTGTCAAAACCGTGTTGTGTGACCACCTTAGCAAGGGGAGTTGCAACTGTTGTTGCTTGTTGTTGTAGGTTCACGGTTGGTGCGGCAGGGACGTCAGCTTGCTTTGGCAGTAGGTAAGCACCTGCGGCGCTACATAGTCCAACAGTCAGTATTGCGATAAATAAAAAAAGTATCCGTCCATTTGCATTGGTATTCGCGCTATTTGGCATGCTTAATCCCGAAAGAATTATTTATACTTATTAGTTGTAGCAATCCTACCACCTTCGGCAAGTTTTTACCTCTCGTTTTTCAATCAATAGTGGCAATGCACTGAGATCACCTGATTGTTTTAAATCTTAAAATAATCAGGTTGTTATCTCGATAATTTTAACTACGCCTGCGATGTGTAAAGCATTAAACTTTAATAAAAATTAAATTTTACGTAACGTTTTTATAAAGTAGTATTCGTTCAACCTAATACTTATAAGGATATCTCATGTTTCTACGTCAAAGTCGGCTGGCGTTTGGTTGGCTTATTACACTGCTGGGCTGCGCCTTACTAACTGGCTGTAATAACAGTGACAATTCTATTGTTATTGAAAAGAGTGCTAGCGAAGACATAGCCGTCACTCCGCCGCGCTATGGCAAGGTGGGAGACGGGCTACTCAACGAACAACTGGAAGCAATCCGAGCTGAGTTTGCTATGCCCGCACTTGGCGGGTTTATCGTTTATGGGGATGAGTTGATTGAGCTTGATGTCGCTGGTGTGCGAGTGAGCACAGGGCAAGCTCTGGTCACCAAACTTGATAAGTGGTCGATTGGTTCGTTCAGTAAGTCCATGACAGCAACCGTCGCTGCTCGCTTGGTTGAGCAGGGGTTAATTCGATTTGACAGTCGGGTGAGTGATGTTTTTCCTGAGTTAATCGGAAAAATTAACCCTGAATTTGAGTCTGTTACATTAACGGCACTGCTTTCGATGACTTCGGGCTTAAAGCGTGATCTTGACTCCATGTATTCTGGTAAGTGGCATTTAGATCAACGTGGCATGGTCGAGCAAAGATATGCCTGGACTCAAGAGGTGTTAACGACGCAACCAGAAGTGACTCACGGAACCTATCTATATAGCAATGCAGGTTATGTTGTTGCAGGCCATATGTTGGAGCGTGTGACGGGGCAATCATGGGAAGCGTTAGTGAAGCAAGAAGTATTCATTCCTCTTGGAATGGAAAATATTGGATTTGGGCCTGCTAGCTATGGAGATCCAGAAGGACAGCCGAGTGGTCATCAGATGCGAGAAGGGCAGTGGCATCCAATAACACCGGCCGATAGGGTCGATCTACCAAACGTTGTTGGACCTGCTGGGTTAGTCAGTACGACCTTGACCGATCTGTCATACTATTTACGTGCTTATCTCGCGGGTGCCAGAGGTGGTGATAATTTGATTGGTGCTAATTCATATACGCGACTGCTCACACCGGTTAGCCCAGAATATGGCTTAGGCTGGATCCTTACTCCAAACAACAATAGCTTTCATCACAATGGCTTTACTGGGACCTTCTATTTAGACAACTTAGTGTTGCCAGAAAAGAACATAGCGATATTAGCGGTAACAAACGGCGATACAAGTAATGCCAAGCAAGCGGTAGAAAAAGCGATACTGGTCATGCAACAAAGATTTGAAGCGCAACATAAAGACAATCTCTAAACAGGATTGATAAACCTTGTTGCCGAGCTTCGCTTTAGGAATGAGATAGAATATGTATCTCCATTCTATTTTATTCCTTTAAGCACATATTTCTCTTAAGTGACGCCTTTTTCTTTGTTGTTGGCCTAGAGCGGTTTGCGGTATTCATAGATATAAGTCGATAAATACAGTAAAACATGGCTAGTCGGGTGTTTTTTCATCGGAAAAGCGGTATTTTAACCGCTTTGTCTGAAAACTGTGCAAACGATAAATGTATTTAAAAAAAGGGTTGACTTAGAACCGCAAAACCCGTTTAATACGCCGCACGCCCAGATAGCTCAGTCGGTAGAGCAGAGGATTGAAAATCCTCGTGTCGGTGGTTCGATTCCGCCTCTGGGCACCAGATTAAAATCATTGCATTAGCAATGTGGTGCATGCAGAAACTGCATGGTACACGAATTAGTGTGCCGACTTAGCTCAGTTGGTAGAGCAACTGACTTGTAATCAGTAGGTCATCCGTTCGACTCGGATAGTCGGCACCATTTAATTTAGGCGTCAGCCAATAATTTCTAGTTAGCTCAGTAAGAAGAGTTTCCTAGACATTAAAAAAGATTTGCCCAGATAGCTCAGTCGGTAGAGCAGAGGATTGAAAATCCTCGTGTCGGTGGTTCGATTCCGCCTCTGGGCACCAATAATTTAGTGTGCCGACTTAGCTCAGTTGGTAGAGCAACTGACTTGTAATCAGTAGGTCATCCGTTCGACTCGGATAGTCGGCACCACTTTATTTAGGCGTTAGCCTGTGTTTTCTAGATAGCTTAGTTATTTAGATACTAAAAAATTTGCCCAGATAGCTCAGTCGGTAGAGCCGTTTGGAGTTGTATTGAAAATCCTTTTAAGGATTTAGATACTAGAAAAAATTTGCCCAGATAGCTCAGTCGGTAGAGCAGAGGATTGAAAATCCTCGTGTCGGTGGTTCGATTCCGCCTCTGGGCACCATCCTTTAAAAAGCCTCGCAATTGCGAGGCTTTTTGCTTTCTGGCATTTGCAAACCATAACTTAGTGCGGGATTCTACCTACACTAAGCTACAACTCTTATTAGCCTATCACTCAATTCCCATGCAGCTGGCGTAAAAGCTGGTAGTCGCAGGCCAGTCACTAAATACAGCAACTACGCCAACTTGTTTTGCCAATATGTCCAACACCCTAAGTATATCGCCATCATGCTTAACTGCGTTGTTTACAGATTGATAATACCAACCGCCGCCGTTCGCTAAAGGGCCTGAGCGCTCTAAAGACCAAGCAACTATTTTTAATCCTGCACGTTTAGCGGCGAGGGCGTACTGCGACGGAATGATATCGCCGTTTTTATCTTCGCTAATTAACATCCAAATTGGTGGGGCGATAATTTTTACCTTATTTTTGGCTAAGTCTTCCATTGACGGTTGCCAAGTACTTGGTTTGTTAATATCAAAATGTTTGCCAGCTTCTCTACCATCAAGAAATACGGCATGGTTTGCAAACTCTGGCGCATGCTTTATCCAGTACTGAATATCTTGGTAAGAAAAGGATTGTGGAAAAACTTGAGATAGGGAGATATTGTGCTCAGAATATTCATCCAGCATTTTTTGCGCGAGCTGGTTTTGGCTTAACCCATTAAATGGCATTGGCACTTCTGGCGCTTTTAACTCAGGTGTCATATTTACACCCAGCTGCTTGAATAAAGCAATGCTTTCACTGTGGGTCATTAAGGTTCCAGAACTGGCATAAAGATCTGTACGCCAATTGGGAGTGCCTTTAACAAACTCTGCTACTGTGGTTGCTTGAGTATTCACACCATCCATTTTTCCTTTTAGTTGCTTGAATTCTGCTAAGGTAATGTCTGAGGTGCAGCATTGAGCAGACGCAAGTTTACCGGAGTCTGGATCCGCTGGGCTGAAGGGTTGTCTACACTTCCTAGCAAGCTTAGGCTGTAACAAGATATCGGTTGTTGCATGAAGGTCACATTGCGCATGGCGGCAAACGAGAGTCTTGTCTTTCGTAAAAGTAACATCACATTCGAGCGTGCCTGCTCCCATTTTTGCGGCGGCTATATATGATTCTTTGGTGTGCTCAGGGTATAAAAGTGGCGCACCGCGATGTCCTATGGAAAAATGTGTGCGCTTGATTGGTTTATCTAAACAGCTTGCAAGCTTTTCTTTAAGCTCACCATCTGGAAGTTGCGAGACTAAAAATTGAGGCCGTGTACCGACATCAAACTGTTTTGTTGCCTGGCACCCCGTTAAAAATACCGTTAACCAGATAAGGCCTAATGTTAGGCGCATAGCGACTCCGCTGAATACTTGCAAAAAAGTAAGTAAAGCATGAGTTTTTGACAGCTAGATGTCAGTCATACGAGCGTCTTAGCGATATTGCTGACGATAGTTCTCTACCCATAATTTAGTGGCGCCACAAACGGCAACGGGCATCACGATGAGGTTAACAAATGGGATTGAGGTCAGTACAAACACCGCAAAGCCAAAGCCATAAGACAGCCCTTGTTTACTCTTCAAATCGTCTTTCATTTGCTTGAAATGAATTTTATGGTTATCAAACGGATAATCATTATATTGTACGCTGTACATCCAACACGTAAACATAATCCATAAAATTTGCCCAACGATAGGCAGTATCCAAAGTAAGATGAAAAAGCCAAATGCACGTGGAAGGTAATAGCAGAGTTTGGTCCATTCTCTACCCAACATTCGCGGCACATCTTTTATGGTATCAATTAGCTTATCATCATTGATGTGTTGGTTGGTTAGGTAAAGTTCCACTTTTTCGGAGAGTAAGCCATTGAAAGGCGCAGCAATAAAGTTGGTTATCACCGTGAAAATCATACTATAACTGAAAAGTATCACTAAGATAGCAATTGGCCACATTAGCCATTCCAGCCAACTGAGCCAATCTGGTAATAATCCGTTGAGATAAGTAAACCCTTGAGTCAGCCAGTCATAAAGAAAAAAGAGTGATGCACCAAATAGCAGTACATTGATTGTTAAAGGAATAAATACAAAACGTTTTAATCCTTTTTGGGTGATTAAAGAAAAACCAGCAATAAAGTACTCGATACCGCGTGATAGTTGCACTGTACACCTCGTGTTGTAATACCAACTTGTCTTAATACTTGCTCAATTTGAAGGAGCAAATCTGACGCTAACCGCGTTAAAAATTTCTCATTTAGAACAAATAAATAGCAAAATCTTCGCCTGGTTATCGACAAGATTTTCTCGCCTCAAAAAGACCACTTAATTAAGAAAATTGGTATGGTTTAATTCTTTTGATTTAAGGCACATACCAAAATGTTGGCGTTAGTATAACGCTAAACGACGCGCTACAAATAGGAGATTAGTAACAATTCATCTCAGCTCACACAGTGCCTGAGTGTGCGTATGAAAATTAACCTTAGTGTATTTAGAAGCTTAGTAAATAGATTAGAAATAATACTTGTAAACGCAAGAAACTGCCCATACACTCAAAGTAAGGCAGTAGAAGTGAGAATACTATGCGGTTAGTTCGTTGGATGATTACATTTTGTATGTTGAGTCTGTTGACAGTGTCAACGGCCGATGCTGCTAAATGTGACACCACGCTTTCAATCGCGCCTATCGTTGTCGACCTAGACAATTCGAACTCCAGCCCTGACTTAGATGATTGCGTTGTATCAACAACTCATCGTTTCGTGGTTGCTAGTAGCTTTATCATAGCGCAATCACAACCCACCTATTCTTATTCAAACTCAGTATGCGAGTCTATTAGAGCACCACCTGTCGCAAATTAATTTAGTCCTTTTCCGTGCTTAATTAATTTTAAAGATAGAGGTGATCTATGAACACTTACACAGTATTGAAAACTCAACCTGTTGCAAATTATGAACTTGCTGAAAATAACTTCCCAGCTTGTAACACTGACAACCTAGAGCAAGCGCCAGCACATTGCCTAATGCACAATTTACATTTGGCACCAATGCAACATATTGATGAAAACAGTAGCATAGATGAAGCTACGTTAGTGCTGGACAAAACACACCGCAGAGCAAGCTTTGTCGTTGATAGCAAAGAAAAACTTGTTGGTATGATCTCTAATGCAAGAATTGGTAGTCGCTACGTGTTGAGCATTGCAGAAAGACGTGGCTGTACAAGACGTGATTTAAACGTCAATGATGTCATGATCCCACTAACAGATCTTCGTCAAATCACCTTAAAACAAACTAGCCAAACTGTGGTTGGCAATGTGTTAAAAACAATGGAAGAAGGTGGCTTCGAGTTTTTACTTGTTATCGATGAAGTGACTCAGCATCCAGTTGGTTATTTTGACCTGATCGATATGATGAAGGCCTGTGGACGTGCAGTAAATTCAATGAAACCGGCAAATAAATTCAGTGATATTGTTGGTACGATTTTGCACCACGCAGAAATTTAAAAGAATCCCTATAGTTAATGTAAATTAAAGTTAGCAAGGCGTCGTAAGGCGCCTTTTTTGTGCCTCAAGTTCGCTCCTATGCAGTAGAGGATAGGAGCTATTTTTAGATATATACCAATTAGTGTTCTAAATGAGAAATTTTTAACGTAGTTAGCGTCAGATTTGCTCCTTCAAATTGAGCAAGTATTGAGGTTAATTGGTATTATTATTTTGCGCCAGCAAACCCAAGTTGTCTCCAAGACTCATAAACAAAAACGGAAACAGCATTAGATAGGTTCATACTGCGGCTATCGGGGCGCATTGGAATACGGACTCGTTGCGGCTCAGGCAGTGAAAAAATAATGTCTTCTGGCAAACCTCGAGTTTCAGGGCCAAACAGTAGACAGTCACCAGCTTCATAGGCAACTTCATGATGGTACTTGGTACCTTTTGTCGTGCAAGCAAATACTCGCTTTGGGTTTCGTTTGGCTAAGTATGCTTCAAAGTTTGGGTGGCGCTCTACTTCGCTAAATTCATGATAATCAAGGCCAGCACGCCTTACCCGTTTATCATCCCACTCAAATCCTAGCGGCTCTATCAGGTGTAGTGAATATCCTGTATTGGCACACAAACGAATAATATTGCCTGTATTAGGCGGGATCTCGGGTTGGTATAAAACGATATCTAACATGATAGGCCTCAATTAAATTTTGCCCGGCAGTATAGCTGATACTTGTCGACATTTATATGTGCTGTGCTTGATAGAGTGAAAGGTATTAGCCAGTTTTTAAAGTACGACTGTTGTGAAAAACTATACAACCGTAATCTGTTTTTCATTTCAAAGCATTACCCTGTAATATAACAGCATCGCGATGCCGTGGCATTTTGCGAGTGGTTTGACGACTAATCATTTCAGTTAGCCAAACGTCAGATTAAATAACATGAAAAAATGAGGTGCCAGTGGATCGCAGCTATGAGTTTTGGGTTAGGTTTTCGAGTGTCTTTACCATCATAATGGTGGGATTGATGATCGCAGCTAAGTGTTGGGCTTGGCTGTCTTCAGGTAGTGCCGCTATGCTCGGCTCTTTAACTGATTCACTGCTTGATATTAGCGCCTCTTTAATGAATTTCTTTGTACTTAGCTACGCACTGCGTCCTGCGGATGATGATCATCGATTTGGTCATGGAAAGGCAGAAGCATTAGCCGGGCTTGGGCAAGCGGCCTTTATCGCGGGCTCTGCGAGTTTATTGGCTTTTCATGGTGTAGAGCGCATTATCAATCCAACCCAAATACCACATTCGTTGTTTGGTGTGTGGGTGAGTTTATTTGCGATAGTTTGTACTTTGTTGGTGGTTGCGGTGCAGTATCAAGTCGTTAAACGCACGCAGTCCATCGCCATTAAGGCCGACTCGTTACATTATAAGGGCGATATTTTATTAAACCTTGCGGTGCTTCTAGCGGTATTGCTTAACTTTTATGGTGTAGGTTACGCCGATCCGATTTTTGGTATTTTGGTGGCGATGTACTTACTTTATAACAGTTGGGATATTGCCAAGGAAAGTGCTGCGCACTTGATGGATAAAGAGCTGCCAGACGAAGAAAAAGCACAGATCATACTTATTGCGTCGAGTCATGAGGATGTTTACGGAGTACATGATTTGCGTACCAGGCAAGGTGGCAAAATCAAATTTATTCAACTGCATCTAGAGCTTGATGATGATATGCCGCTAATGCGAGCGCATCAGGTTGCGGATGAGGTGGTTGCTAGCATTAAAGAAGAGTTTGATTGTGAGATGGACGTGCTTATCCATCAAGATCCAGTTTCTTTAGCGCTAAGTAGCTCGGCTGTAAACGCATAAAAATCATCTAGCACGGCTTTGCGGGTATTATCTTGCTCGCAAAGTAGTTCGTGTTTCCCGATAAACTTTGTAACTGTCACATTGTCTCTGTGCGCGGCAAAGTGTACTTGTGCCTGATTATCAACAATGCTGTCTTCACTGGCTGTCGCGATACGGATTGGCAGATCTAGCTTACTATCTTGAAACGAGCGGCATTTATGTAGCGCCGTGTATAACCAAGCAAAGCTGACACCACCGAGTTGTAGCTCGGGAAATTGATCGTACAAACCTCTAAATAGCGCATATCTGATTGGGCAATCAGTAAGGTCATTATCTTGAAAAGGTTTGTTGTGGTAGTGCACCTGTCCCAGTGCATAATGCTTACCTAGCCCAAATAAACAAGCTGCGCCTGCCAGTCCCTCGGCAAACCAAGCCGGGTAGGGAGTCGTATTAATCCCAAGCATCGGGGCTGATAAATAGACTCCCTCTATGTTGTGAGGCGAAAATAACGATAAATAGTCGCAGGTAATGGCGCCACCCATTGAATGCGCCAATATAAAAAGTGGCAAGGTATTTTGCTTGGCAACGATTTGATCCATAAAGCAGTGCAGTGTTGCTGCATAATCTTCAAAGCGCCTAACATAGCCGATTTGCTTATCTTTAAGTAATCGCGGCGAGTAGCCTTGTCCTGGATGGTCATAGGTAAATACCGCTATGTTGTTTTGCGCAAACTCCCACAGCAATTCTCTGTATTTATGAGCAGACTCAATACGGCCATTAACCAACACCAGACTGAACGTTGCCTTTTCTGGAATGTGGTAGGCGTAAAATAGCCTACCATGAGGGGTATCAAAAAAGCCTTTTTGGCAGCCTTGCCAGTGCTTATCAATTTCAGGAAGATGTGATTCAAGTTGCTGACTTTGGCTATAAAACATGGCTACCTGTGTAATGGAATTCGAATACTGACTTGCAAACCAACATTATTACTAAATTCGATATGGGCGTCATGTACTTTTAACGCATGCTGCGCAATGGCAAGACCCAGTCCAAACCCGCCCATTTGATTTTTGCTTGGCGTGCGTGCGCTCGACACTCTGAAAAATGGAATACAAAGCTTGTCGAGCATGTCTTCACTAACGCCTTTACCATCATCACTGATAGTGCATAGCAACAGATCACCATCACTCTCAATATCGACATTAATACGGCTAGTCGCATACTTGATCGCGTTACGTATAATGTTTTCGAATGCGCGGTTAAGTAGCATTGGATCGCCATAAAGTGTTGCCTCGGTTAATGCTGTGACGACAAGGTCCTTCCCTAATTGCTGTGCCTCAAACAGTGCATCTTCCAATATCGGGTCGAGCAGTTCATTGAGCTTAATTATCTGCTTATCGATTGGTACTTGATCCGCTTCGAGCTTAGATAAATGCAAAATATCGCTGAGCATATTTTCAACTAACTGAGCTTCACGCTCAATGCGCTCGATATAACTTTGGCTTTGCGCTGTGGCATGACCGGCAGCGAGGCCTGTGGCCATTTGCAAGCGGGTGAGCGGTGAGCGTAGTTCATGGGATATATCTGCAAGCAAGCGTTTTTGATTGTTAACCAGAGACTCTAATTTATCAGCCATTAAGTTAAAATCATGACCCAATTGACCGAGCTCGTCTTGGCGCTTGGTGTTTATATCGGCTCTGCTCGACAGCTCCCCACGAGAAAGTTTTGCAGCGGCTTTTTGTAGCTCTTTAATTGGCGACAATAGATCTCGAGTAAACCAAAAACACAGTAATAAGCTTGCGCCGAGCACGACCGCGATTTTTACCCAAAGCGGCAGAGTTCTTAATTTGATGAGCGCACTTGGAGTATGGTTTTCAAAAATTAAATAAAGACGATAGCTTTCACCTTGAAGTGTAAGCTCTAGAGGGCCAAAAGCCTTGTACTCTGGGGTAAAAATAGCGGCCGGTTTGGCATCTTCGGTAAAACTGAGTAAATCTAAATTCAGCGTTTTTATATTGGGATCGGCGGCAACGCTTTTTTCGGCATCGCGGTGGCTCAAGTAGATATTTCTCGCCTTTCTTTTACGCAGTTTGGCGACCTTATTCAACTCAAAATTAGGACGCTCGCTTGCGCGTATTAACGCTTGTTCTAATTGTTTTAGATTTTGCAGCATGGGTTTTGAGATGCGGTGAGTTTCTACAACATCAGGTTGTAGCATGCTGATCCCAAGCAACAACAACATAGTGGCAATGATAGTGAGCCAAAACCAGGCAAAAACCTTAACAAGTAAGTACCGCTTCATTCATTATGCCTTTAGAAATATATAGCCAGCGCCGCGGATCGTTTTGATATAAGTGTGTTCACTTAATGCGGCAATTTTCTTGCGAACGTTAGAGACATGCATATCGATAGAGCGATCATAAGGCACAAGTGGCCGGCCTAGTACTTGTCGTGAAATAGTCTGCTTGTCAACCACTTCTCCTGCGGTTCTGACCAGCAAGAGTAGCACCTCGTATTCGGTGCCCGTCAGTGACAGCACTTCGCCATTAACAGTAGCGCTTCTCGAAGCAACATCTAAACGCAGCTGGTGGATAGTAAAGGTATCATCCGGGCTGTGTTGTTTATAATGATCGACGCGACGCGTAATGGCTTTAACGCGCGCGAGTAGCTCGCGGTGGTTAAACGGTTTTGGAATATAATCGTCAGCACCTAGTTCCAAACCAAAGATGCGGTCAAAGTCATCGCCTTTTGCCGTTAGCATAATAACGGGTGTCATCTTCTGGACACGTAACGCCTTTAGTACTTCAAAACCATCCATTTCGGGAAGCATTACGTCTAATAATATCAGGTCGAAATTTTGCTTTAATGCCAGCTGTAGACCTTCTGTTCCTGTGTGGGCCATCGCCACTTCAAAGCCTTCTGCAGTAAAGTATTCTTTTAACAGGCTGCAAAGTTCTTGGTCGTCATCAATAAGTAAAATGGAATGTTTCATTGTCATACTTAGTCCAGCATTGTTGATTAGCGTTGGCCTGAATAGTCCGGCTCTAGCATATTACACCTTACTTCAACGCCTTATGTAAATTGCCTTTGCTTTTTTTTGCAAAGCACTGACAAAACTTTACCTCTGTCTGACGTTCCTTTTCTTTGTGCTTGCTAAATTTGGAAGTGACAAAGCAATGGCGAACAAGGAGCCAATACCATGAAATTACTATCTACTTTAGCATTAGTTACAGCACTTGGCGTATCGACTTTCAGCTTCACTGCAAACGCGGGCCCGATGGGCGGGCAGCTTGAGCACTCAGCAAGGTTGCTACTATCAGATAAAGGCCAGAAGTTATTAGAGTTGACAGAAGCGCAGCAAGGCCAACTAAAGACAATTTATGCGGATTACAAAACTGCCAAAAAAGCGCTAAAAGAAAGCGGGAAAGAAGCACATTCAGCTTATCGTGAGGAAATGAAAGCACTTATGGCAGCGCCAACCTTTGATAAGGTTCAAGCGCAACTTTTACTGGAAAAAGGCCAAGATAAAAAGCAAGCGTGGGCGCTACTTTCAATGGAAACTCGCCACAAAGTATTCCATGTATTGAATGAAGAGCAGCGCGATAAGCTCCAAGCACTTAAATCACGTCGTAGTCACAAAGGCCATAAAAAAGCAGATTAAGTCTCAATGTTTCTCTCCAACTTAGCCCTGACCTTTCCAGTAAGGGCTTTATCATTTCTTGCCAATCACTTTTGAATAATGAGAGCTGGTACTCCAAATTGACAAAGAGTACTGGCCAATTGCGATTAATGTACAAAATATTACAACTGTTTGTACTGGTTTAAGTTACATGTTGATAACATGTTTGTGTTGTGATATTTTTCGATTAAGAGTACATCTTGCAAGTCTGCGGACAACTCTTTGAAATAGTATTGAATTGAATAATTCTTAATTTACGCGCACAAACTTTCCAATAACTTTTGTTTTCTTCAGAGTAACTAAGGGTATTCTTTGTTGTTGGCTGTTTGTTACTAGGTATCACTGAGGGAGACATGCAGACACCTGAAGAATACGAGGTGACACTTAGGATCCGAGAACTGCTAAAAGAACTCAAAAAGCGTAAAGGCTATACTAAAAAAACCATTAGCCAAAAGCTCGGAATAGGTCTCACCACACTAGACGACTATCTTAACGGAACAAGCTCATTTCGCTTAGGTACCTTAATTAAATTGTCGGAAATTTGCCGGATCCAATTAAGTGATATTTTGGAAGGGGCGGGGCATATAGCTAAAACCTATCAAAATGAGGTGAGAAACACAGAGCAAAAGACGGAACAAGATCAAACGGAAATAGAGCGCTAGCACAAGCTGCCGAGTTTGAATTGTTTGTCTTGCCAAACAAGTTGCTAATGAGAGGGCAAGGCCGAGGAAATCGGCCTACAGGTTTATTCTTTAAAAAAGCTGTCGTCGTTTTTTGCCAGCATCGCTTCTATATCTTCAATCAAACTTTCCGCATCTTGAGGTGTGAGTTCACCGCTTTTCATCGGTGTTGAAATCGTATTGGATTCGTCAGACCAATCACCTAAATCAATTAATTGACAGCGTTTTGAGCAAAACGGGCGAAAAGGGCTTTTATCAGACCATTCAACAGCCTGTTGGCAGGTTGGACACTTTACTGTAGTTGTCATCATACACTTACTTTTTACTTCCTAATTGCATAAGTCTAATCGCATTTAATTGCTTTGTGAACCGAGTGCTTATCGACTTCGAGCAGCTTGCATACTAGGTAGGGATCCATGGTAGGATGAGATAGCGAGGTAAACTAAGGAAAAAGGTGTAAAAAAGGTGGAGAAGTTCGAAGCAACGTTAGACAACTGTCATAAAGAGCCAATTCATATTCCAGGTTCAATTCAGCCGCATGGCTATTTATTGCTATTCGACACCAACACATTAACACTACGCTATTTTAGCGAAAACTTTGCTGCGCTTGTAGGACTTGAGCCTAGTGCTTTGGTCAATACTCATGCTGAAACGATTTTTGCGTCTCCATTTTCTGAGTTGCTTGCCAGCAACTGTAACTCCTCTGATATCCATCGTTTGAATCCGATGACAGCCAGCATAAAAACCAAGGACTCAACATGCGTTGAATTCTCTGTAGTCGCTAGTCAAAACGAAGCTGGGCTCATATTAGAACTTGAGCAAAACACGGCGCATGGCGTTGAAATCAATCATTCAATGCAACACCTTATGAAGCATTCGTTGTCTAGTATGGTAGATTCTCAGTCGTTACAGGCTTCGTACGAGATGGCTGTGGAAGAAATTAGAGAGTTAACGCGGTTTGACAGAGTGATGCTGTATAAATTTGACCATGAATATAATGGTGAGGTGGTTGCAGAAGCTAAGCGCAGTGGACTTAACTCCTTTTTACATCAGCATTTTCCAGAGTCTGATATTCCAAAACAAGCAAGAGCACTTTATCTAAGAAATCCGATCCGCTTGCTTGCCGATGTTGATGGTGAAAATTCACCGCTTTATCCGCAAGACAGGGCGATTGATTTAAGCGCCTGTATTTTACGTAGTGTATCACCTATTCATTGCCAGTATTTACGCAATATGGGCGTTCAGGCAACCATGTCTATCAGTATTATTGTTGCTGGTAAATTATGGGGATTGATTGCCTGCCACCACTACGAAAAGCACATAGTCCCATTTAACACTCGTGAAGTCGCCCAGTATATGGGGTTGATGTTGTCTTATCTGATCTCTCTCAAAACCTCATCCTTAGAAGCAATGGCAGAAGCCAATGCACTGACATTGAGCTCTTCCGTCACAGAGCGCATGGCAAAAGAAATCTTTTTTGTTGATGGGCTACGCTACGAGTCCGCGGCATTACAAGAGATGATGAAAGCTACAGGTGTCGCGTGGCGCGTTGAGAATGATTTGGAGTGCTACGGGCAAACTCCCGCAAAGGCGGATATTGAGAGTATTTACCGTTGGCTTGCAGAGCATCAACTTGGGGATGACTCCATTTTTTATTGCCATAATTTAGGTGAGCTTAACGAAGCATTTAAAGCTTTTGCGAAAACCGCGAGTGGGGTGCTATTGATGCCACTTTCAGCGGATGCTAATCACTTCATCATGTGGTTTAGAAAGGAAGTCATTCAAACCAAAAATTGGGGAGGGAAGCCTGAGAAATCCATTGAGTTTTTGGATGATGGTAGCCACCGTTTAATGCCGCGCAGTTCGTTTAAGTTGTGGGTCGAGAATGTGAAGTGCAAATCTCACCCTTGGACGGAAGCCGAAGTAAGTTGTGCATTGAAGTTTCGTAATACCTTGGTTAATTATGTACTAGCTAAATCTGAGCGATATAAAAAGCTTAACGCAATTCTAGAGCAAAAAGTTACCAAGCGTACCGAAGCGTTGGAAAATGAGATCACTTCGCGTCGTACTGCAGAGCAATTACTGACGATAGCACTTGAGAAAGCACATGAGTCGAATCAAGAGCTGGAGCGTTTTGCATTTTTAGCGTCCCATGATCTGCAAGAGCCGCTCAGAAAAATCCAAATGTTCGGCGATCGGATCCAGTGTTCAGCTGAGGGACTAAATGATAGACATGCCTCTTATCTTAAGCGCATGATGGATTCTGCTGAGCGAATGCAAAAGTTGATCAAAGGATTACTAAGCTTTTCACGGATTGATCGTAAAGGTGAGTCATTTAAATCATTTGATGGCGATAATGCGTTAGCTGAAACCTTACTGGATCTTGAGTTAGTGATTAAAGAGTCAAATGCACAAGTGGATACCACAGGGCTGGGTGATGTATTTGGAGATCGCAGGCAGTTGCAACGCGTGCTGCTAAACTTAATCAATAATGGGATTAAATTTAGTGCGCCTGAAAGAGCACCACGAGTCTCGATTAGCAGCGAACGTAAAGCAAATGAACTGATTGTTGCCGTTAAGGATAACGGGATTGGTTTTGATCCCGAATTTAGTGAGCAGATCTTCAATCTTTTTGAAAGATTACATGGTCGTAGCGCATATGCCGGTACTGGACTTGGACTTGCTATTTGTAAAAAAATCGTCGAAAGACATAATGGTCGTATATGGGTCGAAACGGAAGTGGGACAAGGTTCTACTTTCTACTTTAGCTTGCCGATTTCAGCGCAAGTGATTTAACTTAGCTGTAGAGCCATTGATGCGGTTCTGATATCAGCATACAAACTCGAGGTTTAATGCGAGTTTAAGGAGAGTGTGTATGGTTCATCATCATGATTTAATTAAACAGCTTCACTCTGTAAACTATATCTTGGTTGCAGATGATGATTTCGACGACCAAGAATTAATCCGTGATGCATTTGAAGATAACGGCGTGATGGAGACTAAGCTACAATTTGTCAGTGACGGCGTTGAGTTGATTGAAAAACTTAATAGCACCGAGCTATTACCTAGCCTTATTATTCTTGACTTAAATATGCCACGAAAAAGCGGTAAAGATGTATTGGCTGAGATGCGTGGGGCTGCAAACCTTAAGCATATTCCGGTTATTATGTTCAGTACATCGGACTCTGAGCTAGATATAAAGCAGTGTTACTTGCTTGGGGCGAATTCTTATATGACCAAACCTTCTCAATATCATGAGCTGGTGGATTCAATGAAGTCCTTGCTGACTTTTTGGCTTGGTACTGCAAAGCTCGTGATTGATTAGAAGTGAAGGGCCAGAATAACTAGCTAGCCCTCAAGCTGTCATAGCACTATATTACTTCGTTAGTATGCTTTTGCTTTAACAAGCGACTTGTCACTGTACCTGCGGTCATTGAGCCCGATACATTGAGCGCCGTTCTTGCCATATCAATTAATGGCTCAATAGAAATAAGCAGCGCTGCAATCGTCACTGGTAGTCCCATCGCAGGTAATACCACCAGCGCCGCGAAAGTGGCACCACCTCCAACACCCGCAATACCAAACGAGCTAATTGCAACCATAGCCACTAAAGAGACAATAAAGTCGAGTGCGAACGGGTCAATTCCTACCGTTGGCGCAACCATTACAGCAAGCATAGCAGGATAAATGCCAGCGCAGCCATTTTGTCCGATTGTCGCACCAAATGATGCAGAAAGGTTTGCAATCGCAGGGGGAACATTAAGCTTGTGGATCTGCGCTTCAACATTCAATGGGATGGTTGCCGCAGAGCTTCTTGAGGTGAAAGCAAAAGTTAAAACAGGCCAAATTTTTTGGAAGAAATGCTTTGGGTTTTCACCAACCAAAGTAATTAATAAACCATGCACCAAAAACATCAGTAAAATGGCAACGTAAGAGGCAATAATAAAACCGAGTAAGCTAATAATATCAGCCATGCTTGATGTGGCGATCACTTTGGCCATCAAGCCAGCCACACCATAAGGCGTAAGGGCGATGATCATACGTACCAATCTCAACACAACAGCCTGTGCGCCTTCAACTGCATTTTTTATCGGACTACTTAAATCTGACTCTTCCATGATGGCTCTACGAGCAGCAATACCAGTTAACACACCAAAAATCACCACGGCGATAATCGAGGTTGAGCGCTCGCCAGTTAAGTCAGCAAACGGATTGGTTGGTACAAAGCTAAGCAGCATTTGTGGAATGGTTAAATCGGCAACGGTTGTTGCACGTTCTTCTAGTACTGCTATTCTCGCAGTCTCACGTGCGCCTTCTACTAAGCCAGCTGCACTTAGTCCAAATGCTTGAGTGATAAATATACCAATGAGTGCCGCAATGGCCGTGGTAAACACTAAAATTGCGATGGTGACAAACGAAATCTTTCCAAGAGAGCCTTGATTATCTAATTTGACGACCGCTGCGATCATAGAAACCAAGACCAAGGGCATAATCACCATTTTGAGAAGATTGACATAACCGCTACCAACAATCGCAACCCAATCTAGTACAGTCTGTTTGGTGGTTAAGTCACCTGAGAAAACAAACTGCAGCGCAAGTCCAAATAGGCTGCCCGCAACTAAGCCTAATAATACCGTTCGTGACAGGGTTTCGGAGCGCTGTTGAAAGCGGTAAAGACCGAAAAGTATGGCAATAAAAACCGCCAGCGCGGCGATAACAGCAAAAGACATCAGAATACCTTTCGAAATATATGAAAATAACGCGCTACTATAGAGGTTTTGTTGATTGGGCTAAAATATTCTTTGACTATGGAATAGAACAAAAGGTTATCAATAAAAATGAAAGTTTTTAATGGATTTTCCTTTCATATAAAGATGTTTTGTAGTGAGTTGGTACTAACTCCTATTAATTAAAAACACCGAGATATGCGCGTAGCGTGTAATGCTCTTTCGTAGCAGCGAGTTTATCTCGCGACTCTTTTCGAGCATTTATCTCGCAATTTCTTTTGCGTTGCGACGTTAACCGTGTAGCTGTTTTTAGTATGGAGTTGAACATGTGATTTATTAAGTATACGTAAAAGCGAGTTAGCTTTGAGGCGATGACATGTGTCAAGTGGGAAAGGTTGTTCCCCGGCTTCGCGGATGCCGATGTCAGCCCTTGAACCCTGAGGTTCAAGGCGGAGAGCAACAGCCTACCGTAGGCTTCTCGGTACATGCCGAGCATGCTCAATAGTAAACAAACTGCTATCCTAAACGAAATTTATCGGCTCAGGGACTTAATCAGCTGTCCTACGAGCTAGGGAACAATTACAGTATATAAAACATCTGCCGATCACGAAACCATAGTAATGCAATTTATGTGTTAACCGCGTGCTTTTTACCCGCTTTGTTTAGTGACTAAGCAAACGTTAATCTGAGCGTTAGCTGGCAACGCTAAATTTGCTTAATTTTTCGAAGGCCACAGTGTCTAAACCGTTTCTAACTAACAGAGTAAACAGGTTACTTAGAAAGGAATCGGTGCGGTAAAGGTCATCATCTCAGCAGTTGTTGGATGTGAAATTTTCAGCATCTCTGCATGCAACTGTAGACGTGAAGCCGCCGCTAACGCCTCTCCCGTAGCGTATAGTCTATCACCTAGGATAACGTGTCCAAGCGAAAGCATATGTACTCTGAGTTGATGAGAACGTCCTGTGATGGGGGTTAGCTTTACGCGTGTTGCTTGTGCTTCATATTCCATGACTTCAAAATGCGTTAATGAAGGTTTTCCGGTCTCATGACAAACCATTTGCTTAGGGCGGTTAGGCCAATCACACACTAGCGGTAAATCAACAGAACCCGTTTGCTGTTGTAATTTGCCATGAACCCGGGCGATGTAGTGTTTGTGGGTTAACCTGTCTTGAAATTGAATACTGAGATGGCGATGTGCTGCTTTATTCATCGCAAGGCACAGTACGCCGGATGTTGCCATATCAAGGCGGTGCACAATTCTTGCCGTAGGGTAGACAAAATTCACTCTGGCGATAGCGCTGTCCCAATGCTTTGGATCTTTACCTGGTACGGTGAGTAACCCGCTTGGTTTGTTGATCACCAACATATCTTCATCTTGGTACAAAATATCAAGATAGGGAGAAAGGGGGGGAGCGTAATTTAGTAACACCAGCTGCCTCAGCATGAACAGAACGAAGCCGCGTATTATATATGAGTTGCTAAGTGAGCGGTAGCGAGAAAGAGAGCCGAGGCTCTCTTTCGGTGTGGGAGGTTTATTGGTTGGCAACCACTATTAAACGAATCGCATCCAACTTAAGCTGCGCTTTTTCAATGTGTGTGCTCAGCTCAGCCCTTTGTTTATCAAATACTTGAACTTCTTCGTCACGGATGTTCGGATTGATAGCCTTAAGTGCTTGCAAACGACCTTGCTCATCACCTAATTGCTTTTGCATTTTATCCATCGCGCTGGCTTGAATGCTTTCAAGTTGAGTTTGTGCAATATCGCCAGCTTGAGTAATAAGCGGGTGAATAGCACTTTGTAGCGCATTAACTAGCTTACTGCCGGTTTGTCTGCCAACGGCAGAAAGCTGTTGATTGAATGCATCAAACGCCACGTTTTGGGCTAAGTCATTGCCACCTTTATCCATTAGAACACGAATTGGTGTTGGCGGTAAAAAGCGACCTACTTGAAGAGATTTTGGCGCAGAAGCTTCTGCAACGAAGATCATTTCAACAAAGAAAGTACCAACAGGTAACTTGTTATTTTTAAGCAGTGCCACTGATGCACAACCAAAGTCATCGTTACAGATCATATCCATCACGCCGCTGACCATGGGATGATCCCAGCTGATGAAATGCGCGTCTTCTTGTGACAGAGAGGTGTTACGGTCAAAAGTCACTGTGATGCCATCATCTTTCAAACAAGGGAAAGAAGGATTTAGCATGTGCTCGGTTGGTTTGAGAATAATCGTATTCTCGCCTTTGTCTTCTTGGTTAACACCAAAAGTATCAAACACATTAATCATAAACGCAGGCAAAATTACGTCGTTATCCAGCGCTTCAAGTTCAGCAACGATATTATCTGTTTTACCTTGACCACTTGAGTGAAGCTCAAGTAGGCGGTCTCGACCTTGCTCCATTTTTGTGCGCAGCTGTGCGTTTTCTTTTGCGGCTTTCTCCAATAGAGGATCTAATTCGTCTTCGTCACAGTTGTGTTCAGCGATCAGCGCTAACAAATCATCAGAAAAAGACTTATACAGCATTTGCCCCGTTGTGCTGGTGGTTTCGAATGCATCTAAGCCCTCGTGATACCAACGTAGTAATACTTCTTGTGCGGTACTTTCAAAGTAAGGCACGTGAATATTGATGTCGTGCTTTTGACCAATGCGGTCAAGACGACCAATACGTTGCTCAAGTAAGTCAGGGTTAAGCGGTAAGTCAAATAGCACCAAGTGGTGTGAGAACTGGAAGTTACGACCTTCAGAGCCAATTTCAGAGCAGAGTAATACTTGCGCGCTATCATATTCATCAGCAAAAAACGCTGCCGCGCGGTCACGCTCAATGATAGACATGCCTTCGTGGAACACCGCCGCTTTAATCGCTTCGCGCTCACGTAATACTTGTTCAAGGCTAATTGCGGTTTCCGCTTTGGCACAAATAAGTAGTACTTTTTCGTGCTTTAACTCTTTTAATTTAGTAATCAACCACTCAACGCGCGGGTCAAACTGCGCCCAGCTGCTTCCTTCACCTTCGAACTCTTGGAAGATTTTTTCAGGGAACAAAGCACGCATCGCGTTAAATTCAGGACTTTGAATACCACCAATGTTACCCATTACCGACATTGCTGTTTTGTATTGCTTTGGTAAAGGTACAGGGTATTGATGTAACAAACGACTTGGGTAGCCATCAATGCCACTGCGGCTATTTCTAAATAGAATACGGCCAGTACCATGACGGTCTAGTAACATAGACAAGATTTCAGCTTTGGCGTCGCTATCGCCACTTTGTGCCTTTGCAAGTAGCTCAGAAATATCGGTTTCTTTTAGCAGTGTACAAAGTGTTTGCTCTTCTTTTGCGTCTAACTTTTTGTCTTGCAGTAAGTTGTTCGCGGCTTCTGCGACTTCTTTATAATGACTTTCTTCTTCAACGAACACGTCGTAGTCGTAGAAGCGGTCTGGATCGAGTAGCTGTAAACGCGCAAAGTGACTGCGGTGACCCAGTTGGTCAGGTGTTGCAGTCAATAAGATAAGTCCAGGAATATCTTGAGAAAGCTCAGCAATACGTTGATATTCGGTGCTTGGCTTTTCCTTTGTGACCGTCAGGTGGTGCGCTTCATCGACAATCAGTAGATCCCAATCAGCGAGTGTGGCTTGTTCAAACCAGCGGCGCTTTTTGGTAATAAACTCTAGGCTAACCAGTACCAGTTGCTCTGTTTCGAATACATTCGGTGCATCTGCATAAGCTTCGCTACAACGCTCTTCGTCAAAAATCGAAAAGTGCAGGTTAAAGCGGCGTAGCATCTCTACCAGCCATTGGTGTTGTAAGTTCTCTGGAACCACGATCAACACACGGTTGGCACGACCAGAGAGAATTTGCTGGTGTAAAATCATGCCCGCTTCAATGGTTTTACCTAGGCCTACTTCATCAGACAGAAGTACGCGAGGTGCAAAGCGCTTACCGACTTCATCGGCAATATAAAGCTGGTGCGGAATAAGGCTAGCGCGCTGACCTATCAACCCTTTAAGGTGAGATTGTTCTTTATCAAACTGGTGTTGCCAAGTTTGATAGCGCAGCGTGTAGCGATCAAAACGGTCGATTTGGCCTGCAAATAGACGATCTTGAGGTTTATTAAACTTGAGGAAGTGATCAAGAAAGGTCTCTTTGAATGAAGTCTCTTCTTCATTATCAACTCGAGTACCATGATAGCAAAATAGTCCATTTTGCTCTTCCACGCTGTCAACACGTAGTTCCCATTCTTCAACATGGCGGATCACATCGCCTGGGTTGAATACAACTCGAGTTACAGGTGCTTCCTGTACTGAGTAAACACGGTTTTCTCCGCTAGCGGGAAATAAAATAGTCACTTGACGCCCCTCAAGTGCCACTATTGTACCCAATCCCAAATCTGATTCCGTATCACTGATCCAGCGCTGACCTAAGGAAAAATTCATGGTTATCTCGTCTATGCAGAAAAAAGGCGGCTATGTTACCTATTCATGTCGGTTTGTTCAATACACAACAGTGACTCAGGCCTTTATTTATCAAGTGCTGGCGCTTTTTCTATCTAGTTGGCATGGCAATCGCCAACTAGTTGTTTTTTATCAATATGCAAGTTGGATTTTCTACTGTCATAAAAGCGACTTTTGTGACAAATAGACTAAACTTGAACTATACCCAAAACATAATCGGTCACTGCGTTGTGTATTGGGTATAGCATAATAATCTGTAAACAACAGGAATGCGCTATGGTAAAACAAGACAAAGACCATAAAGTGTACGTGCTCGACACCAACGTACTTCTCCATGAACCGCTCGCTTACCTTTCCTTCCAAGAACACGATGTTGTTATTCCTATGACTGTCCTTGAAGAACTCGATCACATTAAAGATCGAAAGAGTGACGTGAGCCGAGACGCAAGAGTTGCCATTCGTGGGTTAGATGATGTGCTTCGCGATGCAACACCAGAGCAAATGCTAGAGGGGGTAGCGCTACCAACATTGAGGATTGAAAGTCACCGAACGCCCAGTTCAGGTAAATTGATTATTGTAAACGATCACCTGTTTCCTGATTCCATCTCCGGGTTACCCGGCAACGAAAATGACCACCGCATTATTAATTGTGCGGTACATTTGCAAACTCAGTACAGCGACAAAAAAGTGGTGCTGGTTACCAAAGACATCAACATGCGACTAAAAGCGAAAGGTGCTGGACTCAAGTATGTTGAAGACTATCGTACCGATCAACTGATTGACGACATTGCGCTGTTAACCAGTGGCTTTAAAAAGGTTGAAGGCGATTTTTGGCAAAATGTTGGTGAGTGTCAAACGCAGCAGGAAGGGCGATACACGGTTCATGATGTGCCAAAGTCACTCGTACCAGATGTGTTCTGTAATGAGTATCTGATAGACGATACTAATCACTTCGCAGCTCGGGTTGTGGGTTACGATTCTGAACACATTCGATTAAAAGACTTAGGCGTTGAACGTTTGATGCACCGTCAAGCATGGGGAGTGAAACCGAAAAATATCAACCAAGGTATGGCGCTGGATGCATTACTTGATACTGACATTGAACTGGTGATACTAACCGGGCCAGCAGGGTGCGGAAAAACCTTATTGGCGCTTGCCAGTGCGCTTGAAATGATCATCGAAAAAGGGATTTACGATAAGGTAATTGTGACGCGAAATACGCCTGAAATTGCGGAGAGCATCGGCTTTTTACCGGGTACGGAAGAAGAGAAAATGGCCCCTTGGCTTGCGGCCATCACAGATACCTTAGAAGTGCTCCACAAACACGATGAAAGCCCCGTGACTAGCCGTAACTACATTATGGAAAAGGCGAACATTCAGTTCAAATCGGTGAATTTTATGCGTGGCCGAAGTATTCAAAATGCGGTCGTTATTTTAGATGAGAGCCAAAACTTAACGGCATCACAGTTAAAAACCATCATCACTCGCTGCGGTGAGGGGACTAAATTGATTTGTACGGGAAACCTCGCCCAGATTGATAGTAATTATCTCACCCCTGTGACATCAGGGTTAACCTACATTGTCGAGCGTTTTAAAGACTTTGAAGGTAGCGCTACCATTAACTTAAACGGTGTAGTACGAAGCCGCTTGGCAAGTTTTGCTGAAGAAAATTTATAACTTGCCTTGAGCCGACTGGCTCGTTACTCTTTTGCTAACACTGTGTGCAAACGGGAACGAGCCAGTAAATGGATGCGACAAAAGAATTTTTACCACTAAAAAGTTACCGAAAGGGAATTTTAGTGGCGGTAATAATACCCATCCTACTTGTCCTCGTCTTAGCTTACCATCTCTATCAAATTAAACTCGAACGCCAGTACAAAGTACGTTTTGGTCAGTATGAATATGTTTCTCAGCAGCTGAAACAAGAGTTTTATGCTGCACATGTCGTTCTTGATAGTATCGCCGTTAACCTAGCGCAGCCCATTTCTTTTCAAAAGCCACCAGAGTGGTTAGAAGATATAGAGCAACACCCTGAACATTATTATCATGCGTTACCAAACAATGGTGGAGAGATTGTTGGTCGTGGGCAAGTTAGTGAAGCGCTTTTTGCCACTAAACGATGGCAAACCGTATTGTCGCTTAATACCGCTTTTGATGCCGCGCTCGCGTTGCAGGGTGGATTGTATGCGGTCGCATACATAGAAGATGACGGCTTTGCGTATGTTAAGCGTCGAGAAGCCTCAAGCAGCCATTTTATCACGCGGCTAGTTCAAGGTAAGTTCGAACCCGACTTTAGCTTGGGCAATATAGTCGTTGGCCCACCCGTGAAGTTTTTCGATAGACAAATGTTTGCGCTCGGTAAGAAACTATCAACGGTGGATAACGCTCATGTATTGATGATCTATGATAGCGATATTATTGATAGATGGTTGTTAAACATCGGCTCCTTAGACGGTACGATGGAATTTAAAAACCAAAGTGATGAGATTATCGCGGGGGAACGCTATGATCACGACCACGATGGGCTTGTAAACTCATCAGCACCTTGGCAGTACGGACTGCACTTTATTGCAAAACCCGCCAAAGAGCCTATTAGTTTAAACTATCATGAAAGCTATGAGCAGTTTGCCGCTCCGCTACAGCGGGAGATCTTGCTCGAACTTGCACTATTACTGTTTTTTATTCTTTTTACCTTTGTGACTATTGTGTGGTTAAGCGGACAAATATTTGTCCGACCTTTAAAGCATTTTGTGAATTATCTATCTTTGCAAGAGCATACACCACAAGCCACTTTAAACTATCCCATCCCCTCAGAATGGCAACCTTGGTTTATACAAATCAAACAGGTGGTGGAGCAAAAATCGCGCTTAATGCATGCCCTTAAGCAACATAATCAAGAACTAGACGACGAAATTAAGCGTAAACAACAGGCATTAAAGCAAAGCTTTGAGGCAAAAGAGCGTCAAGCTGCTTTGCTAAATGCAGTGCTTGACTCTGTGCCCGATATTATCTATTTCAAAAATATAGACGGTTCATTCATAGGCTGTAATCGCGCGTTTGAAGAGTTTATGGGGGTTGATAAGTCGGATTTAGTTGCGAAAACACAACCTGAAGTGACATCTGGATTAACCATTTTACTTGAGCAAGAAGCGGCGATGGAGCGCTCGCAAGAACAAGTGGCAACTAATTTTGTCCTTGGGGCAAATACCTACTTTTTGACTATCACGCCATTGAAATCGGAAACTGGAAAGCTCATCGGTTGTTTGGGGGTTGCGAGAGATATTACTGCCGCACAAGAGGCATATAATGCCCTAAGAGACTCTGAAGAAAACTTTAGGGCAGCGACTGAGTTTGCACCTAATGGCGTTATTTTGGCTGCGATCAGCGGTAAAATTTTGGAGATGAACAAGGCTGCCAAACGTTACTTATCACTTGATAAGAATACCGGAGAAAAGCAGCTGGAACGCTTGTTTGATGAACAAAACTGGCAAGAGCTGAAGCCTGTCTTGGCTGGGCTATTAAAAGAGCAAAAGAAAGTTGTTGAGCACATGATTTCACAGTCGGGTAAGCACCGCTGGTTACAATTGAGTATTTCTTTAGTTTGGGATAAAAATAAGCGCCCTAAGTATTACGTGATCCATATTCAAAATATCACTGGTCTGCTGTTAGCGAAGCAAGATGCTGAGCGCGCAACGCTTGCCAAAAGCCGCTTTATCGCGAATATCAGCCATGAAATTAGAACGCCAATTAATGCCATATTAGGTCTGGCGGATATGATCAAAAGTGAGGCGCTGACTCGAGTTCAGAGTAAAAAATTGCAGCAGCTTTCTGGGGCTGCAAACGAGCTGCTTACCATGCTCAACAGTATTTTAGAGTTTGCCAAAGTAGAAAGTCATCAAGGCACAATTCAATACGAGACATTTCAAACCTGCCATGTATTTACCACGATAGAATCACTGATTAAGCCTTTATGTATACAAAAAGGTTTGGAATTTGAGTTACAGGTCGACCCTCAAGTTTGGCCTTACCTTTACAGTGATGAAGATAAGGTAAAGCAAATCTTAGTAAACCTACTTGGTAACGCTGTAAAGTATACCAATCATGGTAAGGTTGGTTTGAAGGTAACGTTAGCTAATGATAGAGCTGCAAAACAAACCATCAAGTTTGCTGTTTGGGACACTGGCGTTGGGATCAAATCGCAAGAAATTGAACACCTTTTTGATGCATTTACCCAAGGTGATGAAAGCTTCACACGTCGTCACGAAGGCATTGGTTTGGGGCTTGCGATTGTGAAGCAAGAAGTTGCACTCTTAGGTGGCGATATTGCGGTTAACTCAACCCCGAACGAAGGAAGCTGCTTTTTCTTTGAATTGGTGCTAGATAAAGGCGCTTGTCCAGTTGTGGATAGTCACAAAGAAGTTTACTGTCTCACCACCGAAGCACATAGCTTACCAAGCTATTTTTCAGGTCTTGCGGAACCTTTATCTGTTGAGCGATTGCACGGGATGCATGCTCAGCTCGACAAGTCCATTGTTGTTATTCCACCAGAAGCAGCGCTTGACCCCGCTTATGCGCTACCTGGAAATACCGCATTACTACTGCATTGTGAAGGGGAGTTTTCTGAGCAAAGTAACCATATTGCGCTTAATCAAAGTGTGTTTTACCAATCAGCCTATACTTGGCTTGCTGAATTTGCCCATATGACGCAAACCGTCGACAACGTGTGTATGCAGGTTGCCGGTGCGCTTTGCTTGGTGGTCGACGATAACAACTTAAATTTAGATATTACTGAAAATATGTTGAAGCAGAATGGTATTTCTACCGTAGGGCTACAAAGCGCCGAACATATTGAGGAAGTTTGCCGCTCACTGCAACCCGACATCATCCTGATGGATATCCATATGCCAAACATTGATGGCTATCAAGCGACCAAGCAGATCAGAGCCGTGTGGTCTGAAACTGAGCTGCCCGTTATCGCCTTGACCGCCAATGCAAGCAAAGAAGAGCGGGCGAAAGCCACAGCTGTTGGCATGAATGATTATTTGGTAAAACCAATTAATAGCACACAGGCGTGCAAGGCATTGGCAAGTAATATTTTCCAGTCGGATAAAACAGAAGAAGCCTTTTTTGATTATGAGTTTGCTTTATCACAAATGATGCAAAATGAAACGTTTTTGCAAACAATGTTAGATAAATTTGCTAAACTTTGCCATGATTACCTAGAACAGGTTGCTGAAATAGAGCAAGGTTCAGCATTATTCGAGTTAGCACACGGAATTAAGGGCGCTGCTGCAGGTCTGGGCTTTAAGCGACTAGCGAAAGTTGCAAAAGACCTTGAAACGCAAAGCAAAACGATCACAACAATAACAAATCGCACTGACTTGGATGTGTTAACAAATGCACTTTCACAGGTGGTGTGCTTTATCGAGCTAAAAAGGTAGCGTCATAAGATGCAGCAAGCTGAGCACATTTTTATTATTGATGATGACCCAATAAATAAGATGGTCCTAAGCAATACATTAGGTGACAGCCATCGGTTATCCCATAGCACTGACACTAAGTTATGTATTGATGAACTAAAAGCAAGCAAACCAGACCTTATTATTTTAGATGTGTTAATGGCTGACGGCGCTGGATTTTCTGTTTTAGAGTGCCTAAAAAAGGATGCGAGCACTTATGGTATTCCCGTTGTCGTGATCTCTGGTAGTGTGAGCTTTAAAGATGAAGCACGAGGTTTGGAGTTAGGGGCAGTGGATTATATTACTAAACCCTTTAACCCTTTGATTGTAAAAGCCAGAATCAAAAACCATTTAGCAATAAAAAAGAAAAATGATCTGCTAGAAAAGCTAGCCTCTATCGATGGTTTAACGGAGTTGCCCAATCGTAGATATCTAGATGAAGCGATGAAATCAGCATTAGAAAGCGCAAAAGCTGATGGCAGTGCGTTTACCGTTATGCTGGTTGAGGTGGACTATTTTAAAACGTTTAATGAGCATTATGGCTACATGCACGGTGATGATTGTTTATTTAAAGTCGCCAAAGCGCTAGAAGAAGGCGCTACCCGACGTTCTTTATTTATTGGCCGTTTTGATGGTACTCGTTTTGCGTTGGTACTAACTCAGCATAATATCGACGTAATTAATGAGATAGCAGAAGCGCTGCACGACTCGGTTAATACGTTAAAAATCCCCCATATTGCCTCACCGATATGTGCGCATGTGAGCGTTAGCATCGGTGCAGTTCATATTGAAAATCACTGTAGTAGTGAGCTTAGTGAGCTGATAAAAATGGCAGATAGTGCTCTTGCCGTTGCCCAAAAGCAGCAAAGCACGGTATTTATTAAAGCGCTATAAATATTTAAAGCCATATGCGGAGCGAAAGCATATCCGTATTATTCACCATCCTTGGTGAGATAAAGTCTTACTGAATTTGCTTTAATGCGTTGTCGCCAAAGCCAACCAGTTGGTTATTTTTGAATACCAATGGCGTGCACTCATCTTTTGTTACTTTGCCGTCTGAGTGTTTGCTGTTGGTTGCATAGTACAGCACTTGATAGTTATCGCCGTTTTTTGACACCAACTCGCTAAAATCAGGGGTTGCAAACATGTCTTTTACTGATGAGTAAGACGCGCCCATTTCAAGGTTGGCAATCTTTTCACGATTTTTACGCTGTTTATGTTCCCAGTTAGACGAGTTGTATTCAGAAGCCCAACCGTGCTCTACTTCACCGTCGGATACAGCAACGATACAGCCTGATAATAGAGTAGAGCTAAGCGCAGCCACTAACATTAATTTTTTCATTGTTGTTTTCCTTTTTAATTTTGTTGCTGAGCAAATAATGCAAACAGCCATTTGTTTTTGCTTGAATTATCACAAGAGTTGCAAACTCTTTGCCAACTAATAAAGTTTATAAATATCAGTTTGTTGTTGGTTTTTAATCAGTTTATAGTTGATGGTTTTCACTAACATTTAGCGATATCACTCACTAAAACAATAATCTAGACCACTCGGTTTCTCGTTGTCCCAGCCACAAAACTTTCAATATTAATGGCAATTTCGCCGACTAAACGTTCGATGGCCTCTTTACTTGCCCATGCCGTATGCGGTGTCAAAAGCAAGTTCTCACCTTGGTATTGAACGAGAGGGTTGCTTGCTTGTGCCGGCTCTTGTGTCAGGACATCCACAGCAGCACCAGCTATTTGCTCGTTAGTTAGTGCATCCACCAGCGCTTGCTCATTGACTATTCCGCCTCTTGCGGTGTTGATAAGATAAGCATGATTTGGAAGTAGGGCGAACTCAGCACTTGAAATCAGGTTTTCTGTTTCAGCGGTAAGCGGGCAGTGAATCGATACAATATCCGCAATCTGCAGTGCTTCTTCAAAAGCCATTCGTCCTGCTCTAACCTCAGTTACGCCCCTACGTTCGGCAACAATTACCTGAGCTCCAAATGCTTGTGCGACTTTTGCAACGGCTTCTCCTAACGTTCCATGGCCTACGATCACAAAGTTTTTGCCTGCAATTTCGTTGATGCTGTAATCCAAACGACAAAACATGTCACTTTGTTGCCAAAGCCCTGCATGGCAGTCTTGCTGATAACGATGAATATTTGTCATTAAGTTACCAAGCATAGTAAAGGTGTGCTGCACTACAGAAGGGGTGGAGTAACCAGCCACATTGGCTACCGCAATTTGATGGACTTTTGCAGCTGCTAAGTCGATGTTGTTGACGCCTGTGGCCGCAACACAAATCAATTGTAATTGTGGTAACGCCGCGATTGCTTGTTCAGTTAACTGTACTTTATTGGTGATGATGACTGCTGCATCTTTACAGCGTGTGATGATGTCATCACTGAGCGTGGTGTCGTAAGACGTTAATGTGCCTAGTTTGGCTATGGGGGAAAGATCGGTTCCTGCAAGGGTTTTAGCGTCTAATACCACGATTTGCATTATTTTTATCCTTTTCTTGACTTTGGAGTTAACTCTAAGGTTTATACTTGTGATGTCGACTAGGATAATCTTCAGGACTTGGGAGTGTAAAGTGGTAAAGATTGGTGAGCTGGCAAAGCGGCTTAACGTATCAACTGACACGTTAAGGTATTATGAAGCAAACGATCTCCTACACCCTTGCACAAGGAGCGAGGGTGGGTATCGGTTGTTTGATGAGCAAAGTGAAAAGCAAATGCGCTTTATTCTTCGCGCGAAGGAAGTAGGGTTCAGCCTCAAAGAAGTGCAAGACTTGCTGAAGATAAAGTTTGAAAAGCATCAGCACAGTTGTGAAGAAGTGAAAACGCTGACTATCACTAAACGGGATTTAGTGAGAGTGCGGATCGCTGAGTTACAAAAATTTGAACAATCGTTATCGACGCTAGCAGAGCAATGCTGCGGCGGTAAGGAAGCGGCAGTGAGCTGCTCGATTTTAACGGCCTTGGAGGCTATCGATGAATGAACTGATAGTAAATTTTTGGCAGCTATTTTTAGTATCTGCCCCGTGGTTATTGCTTGGTCTAATATTGGCTGGGTTACTTAATGTATTTATTCCAAAAGATTTGTTGCAAAAGCATTTAGGGAAAGAAGGGTTTTGGACGACGATAAAGGCAGCGCTGATTGGGGCGCCTATGCCGCTTTGCTCTTGCGGCGTTATTCCTGCTGCGGTGGGACTGAGAAGAGCGGGGGGCTCAAAAAGTGCGACAACCGCATTTTTAGTCTCAACGCCTGAAACTGGAGTGGATTCTATCTCGGTTTCTTATGTGCTACTTGGTCCTTTTATGGCGGTGATTAGGCCAATTGCGGCTGTGGTTAGCGCAATTGCAGCTGGGTTGCTCGTTGGTAGTGAGAAAGATGATAAGCCTGTGGCGCTAAAGCACCTAAATACCTCAGAAGAACCAAGCGCGACTAGCGGTTGTTGTGACGCTAATCATCACTCAGAGCCAAAGCCTGCTGAAAAGCACCACAGCCATGATAGCTGTTGCGCCAGTACTAAAGTGGAAACCGTAAAAGTAAGCTCAAGCTGCTGTGCGCCTGCAGGTCCGCAATTAGCAGTGGCAGGGGCGAATATGTCTTGTTGTGATACTACGGAGCCTACCGTAACCAGTTGTTGCGATTCTGCATCAGCCACGACAAGTTGTTGTGAGCCTGCTCCTGTACCTGAAAACCAAGGGGTTTTTGGTAAAATTGTAGAAGCTGTTAAGTTCAGCTGTAATCAATTACTGTCCGACACCGCAGTTTGGCTACTTATCGGTTTATTCTTTGCAGCGCTAGTGCAAACCTTTGTGCCTGAGTCTTTCTTATCTCAGTGGGGCGACGGTATTATTGCCATGCTAGTGGTTATTCTTATCAGTATCCCAATGTATATTTGCGCCACCGCTTCAACTCCAATCGCTGCGGGTTTATTAATGGCTGGTGTGTCACCCGGTGCGGTATTGGTATTTATGCTCGCAGGCCCTGCAACTAACATCGCCACAATTGGGGTGGTTGGTAAAGAATTAGGGCGTCGTGCCGTGTTTGCCTACTTGGGCGGTGTTATCGGGGTTGCGCTTATCTTTGGCTATTTAACTGATTACTTGGTCAATACTTACGGTTTTGTGGTAACGCCGATGATAGGTGAAGAACACGAAGTGCTACCACATTGGTTAACAGTATCGATGGGCGCATTATTAGCAGCACTGTTACTAAGATTAGCTATACTCAAATTAGGTAAAGTTGTTAGAAGATAAACTATTGTGGTACTTTTTACCGTATTACAATTGCATGATGCTTAAGCATTTAATGTTCCAACTTGGTATATTGCCTTGGTGGTCAGACATGAAATGCTTAGCGTCTGTTTATTTGACACGATAGAATGCGTTTCAGTATTCGTTAATCCGACAATTTGAGAAGTAGAGTGGATAAATACGCTGACATTAGACCGTATAATGATGATGAAGTAGTGCCAGCACTGGCACGTCTACTAGGTGATGATCAATTCATTGATGTGATCGCCAAATATAACCTGCCAGCTTGGTTGAATGCTTGGCCAGCAATTGCACGCCCACTCGTAAGAATGAAACTAAAAAAGAAGTGGGGAGATTTTTGTACGATTGAACAAGTACAAGATGAAGTGGCGTACTATCTGCAAATTTTAATCAATAAAACGACGTCTAAAGTGACTTATTCTGGCCTTGAAACATTAGACTCGAATACCTCGTATTTATTTATTTCAAATCACCGTGACATCGTATTAGACCCTGCACTTGTTAACTGGGGCTTGCATCAGCAAGATATGCGCACGGTGCGTATCGCTATTGGTGATAACTTACTGCAAGTACCTTATATCACTGAGCTTATGCGTCTTAATAAGAGTTTTATTGTAAAACGTTCGGCAAAGGCGCCGAAAGAAATGCTAAAAGCATTAACCCAGCTTTCAGCCTATATTTCTGACTCATTGAGTGAAGGTAACTCCATTTGGATTGCGCAAAAAGAGGGGCGTGCAAAGGATGGGGTGGATCAAACTGATCCGGCACTGTTAAAAATGCTACAGCTCAATGGTCGCAAACAGAAGCTAGATTTTTCAGATTATGTAAAGCAGCTCAGAATTGTGCCCGTTGCCATCTCCTATCAATATGAGCCATGTGCGGTTGCTAAGGCTAAAGAGCTATACCATAAAAAGCAGTTTGGCCAATATGTGAAAGCGCACGGCGAAGACATTGCCAGCATTGTCGAGGGCTTTAGTTCAGATAAAGGCCATGTGCATATCGCATTTGGCGACCCTATCACTGCGGATGTTGAAAACCCAGATGAGCTGGCGAATGTCATTGATAAACAGATTTTAGATTTATACTATCTGCATTCAACCAATCACCTAGCAGCAGGCGATGATGCGCAAGTGAGTCCAGAAGATAAAGAGGACTTTATCTCTAAACTTGAGTCTGTACCGGAAGAGCTGAAGCAATTGGTGTTGAGCATGTATGCCGAACCACTGCGTCGCAAAGGCATTTAATAGCAGTGAGCATGCGCAACCGTGGTGTTAAGTGGTTGCGCTTTTGTTCGGTTAATTAAGAACTTTATGATAATAAACGACTTCCATATCTCCTAAAATATCTTTGTGAAGCCCTTTCTTCACATAACTCATCCCAAGTTTTTTCATAATATTGATGGAGCCAAGGTTCTCTTCTTCAGCGATAGCGCTCAAGTGCGTCAAGGTAGGATTTGCTGCTATTAGGTCTGGAATAAGATGTTGTGCGGCCTCTGTTGCAAACCCTTTACCCCAAGACGCTTGTTTAAAACGCCAACCGAGCTCTAAATCCTGCTCGTTTCTTTGTTCTGAAAAGAAGTTAGCAGGGCGAACCAAAATCCAACCAATAAATGCCTTGTTTGGCAGCTCGAAACAGCCCCAAAGCCCCCAACCTTTGATCTCGTCCGTATACTCGGTTAAACGTGGAATATATACGGCTTTTACTTCTTCAAGTGAGTTAGTCTGACCGCCTGTGATGTATTTCATTACTTCAGGGTCGCTATCAAGTTCGGCGAGCAGCTGTGCATCTTGTGGGGTGAGTAGGCGATAATTCAGTCTTGCAGAATCCTTTACTTGCATTTTTTACTCCTAATGAAACCCAATAAAACTTTAGAGTACAAAAGCTTATGTCATGAGTAAAGAAGTTGCATAAGTTTGCGTAGACGCCAGCCGAGCGCTTTACTAAAATACGCCGGCATTTTTAGAGGGGGAACAGAGTGAATAATTCAGTACTAGCGCTTAGACAGCGTCAAATCGCTGCGGCTCAACGCGAATATAAGGCTAGGGGATCAAAGCTTGCGCGTTGTGAATGTTGCTTATTAGCCACGACTCTATGTATTTGCGATAAAGTCGAAGTGGCCAAAGCAGACTGTGCTGTGTGTTTGCTTATGTATCATAATGAAAGCTTTAAGCCCTCTAACACCGGACGCTTGATTGCCGATGTGATCCCAGATAATCATGCCTTTCGTTGGGACAGAACTGAGCCTGACGCTGCGTTATTAGCGCTTCTTTCGGATGAGCAGTATGCACCAATAGTTGTTTTCCCAGAGCAGGGCGTGGAGCCTGAACGGGTAATTACTAAGGTGGCCCGCACTGAAAATAAAACACCACTATTTATCTTTTTGGATGGCACATGGCGTGAAGCTAAGAAAATGTTCAGAAAGAGCCCCTACCTAGATAATTTACCTGTATTATCCATCGCCCCTGAAAAGCTCTCGGATTACAAGCTACGAGTCGCGCCGCATGAACATCAGCTTGGTACGGCAGAAGTTGCGTGTGTATTGTTTGCCGAATGCGGTGAGCAGGATGCGGCAGATAAATTAACCGCGCATTTTATCGATTTCAGAGACGCCTACTTAAAAGGTAAGCGCAGCAAACTGTAGGCCGAGCCCTAAACTGTAGGTCGAGGTTTACCTCGACAAAAAACAGTATTGTTCACGCGGTACAGCGAGCAAGATGTTGGTAGGTCGAGATTTATCTCGACAAAAAGCTGAATTGTTTACGCTGTACGGCCAACAAGGTGATGGTAGGTCGAGATTTATCTCGACAACACAAACATCTCGACAACACAAACGTAATATCACGCGATAGATAGGAACAAAATAAGAAGCGCGCGACCCATTGCTGAGTCGCGCTTACGGAATCTTCTAAATGCATCCTGCAAAGTTGAGTAGTTCAACGTCCTGAATCTTTCCTCTTCCATGGCATCGCTTGGTGTTCTCGTTTTGCGAATAAAGGCATCTAGCCCTGTGTCCATCTTCCTTTTACACGTCCGCTGTCTTATCCATTGCCATCCACTTGCTAAGAACAAGCCCTTGTTCTAACTGTCCCTATTTGCTACTTTCCAAAATAGCAGTGCCAATCATCACCTTGTTTTACCTTGGCACTTGGTAGCCTGAACGTGTTGCTTCAAGCTAGGTGTTGCGCTGTTAATTGCAACAATTGGCATCTCCTAAGCCACATTTTACCAGTACATCCGATGTACCTTCCTTCCTCATCCTTAACCACCTGCATATCCAATGCAGTAACGTTATCCTTCAACGTTTAGCCTCTCCCCTGAAGCAATCCTTAGGTTCATCATGAACCTTTAATCCCTGTCCTTCAACGTAATCACACCATGTGACATACAATCTCGTTCGCTTTTCCCTATATTCCTTTAAGTGGGTGCTTATCCATTAGCAAATCCTGCCCTGAGCGTATCCTGTGTATCCTTTATCTCTCTTCCTGAGATGTTGTTAAGTATAAGCAGACTAAAAAAAATCGGGAGCAGTGAAATTCAATCTTTTTTGCGTCTTTTTCTAGTAATAATAAATAACTTTATATTTTTTAACTGGTTATCTTAATTATGAGTGTTATTTCAGCATGTCTTTACTCAATTTCTGGTAGCTAAGTGAGATATATCTCACAGGTAATTCTCCCGTTTTCTACAACGCTAATTTTATCTTGAGCGTAGTTTCAAATATTCAGGGTGTAAAACGGCACAATTACAGGTAGAATTAGTTGATAATAATTATTGTTTACCTAATGGAGTCTTTATGAAAAAAGCACTTGTTACTATACTGGCAACGCTTACTTGCCTACCAGCAATGGCTGCAGAGGAAGTTAATATCTACTCGTTTAGACAACCTTTTCTGATCCAACCTATTTTGGATGACTTCACCAAGCAAACCGGTATCAAGACCAATGTGGTTTTTGCAAAAAAAGGCTTAATCGAGCGTGTTAAGCGTGAAGGCAAGCATAGCCGTGCCGATCTTGTACTCACTTCAAACTTCAGTGCGCTAATTCAACTTGAAGACGAAAACCTAACACAAGCAATTAATAGCGAAACCGTCACTAAGAATATCCCAGCGAACTTCAGAGATCCTGAAGGTCAGTGGGTTGCGCTTACTAAGCGTGTGCGCAATGTATATTCCGCAAAAGACCGTGTAGGCAAGTTAGATGCGCTTACGTATGAAGCGCTAGCGGATGAACAATACCGCGGTAAAATATGTACGCGCTCAGGTAAACATCCCTATAACCTTGGTTTAGTGGCGTCTATGATTGCCCATCATGGTGAAGCAAAAACCAAAGAATGGCTTGAAGGCGTGAAGAAAAACTTAGCTCGTAAGCCTCAAGGTAACGACCGTGCACAAGTCAAAGCAGTAAAGGAAGGACTGTGTGATTTGGCCATCGGAAACAGCTATTACTTCGGTAAGATGATGGAAGATGAGAAACAAAAAGCCTGGGCCGAAGCGGTATATATCAACTTCCCAAATCAACAAGATCGTGGTTCACATATCAACGTTTCTGGTGTTGTCTTGACCAAGCACGCTAAAAATACAGAAAATGCCTTGAAACTCATTGAGTTTATGACCGACAATAAGGCGCAAAATATGTATGCGTCGATGAATATGGAATACCCGGTTAAACCTGGCGTCGAGTTATCGAAACTTGTGGCATCTTGGGGTGAGTTTAAGGAAGACAACTTACCATTGTCAGAGATCAGTAAATACCGTCCGTTAGCGCTTAAGCTAATCGATGAGGTAAAATTTGACCTTTAATGCAATTATCATTTTCACTGTCTAAATGGCAGAGTTTTGCGTGGCTGATAGGGCTTAGCCTATCAGTCCCGCTGATGTTTTTAATCTTTGAGTCGCTACAACCTGACTCTGAAGTCTTTGCTCACCTTTGGGATACCGTTCTGTGGGATTATGTCCGCAATACGATTTTGCTGATTGTGGGGGTATGCATCCTTTGCGCTTTGATCGCGCTACCACTTGGCTGGCTAACCGCGTATTGTGAATTTCCTGGACGGCGCTTTTTCGAATGGTCGTTGATGCTACCCCTTGCGATGCCAACCTATTTGATTGCTTATGTGTATACCGATTTGCTGGATTATGCAGGGCCTGTACAAATAGCGCTGCGAGAGTGGTTTGGTTGGCAATCTCCAGATGATTATTGGTTCTTTGATATTCGCACTTTGTCAGGTGCTATCGTGATGATTGCACTGGTGCTTTATCCTTATTTGTTTTTGATTTTTAGAACGGCGCTAAGAGAGCAGTCGTTTAAGCTGGTGCAAGCCAGCCAATTAATGGGCAAGTCGCCTTCACAGAGCTTCTTTAAGGTAAGTTTACCTTTGTCGCGAGGTGCGATTGTGGCGGGGCTGGCACTGATCGCCATGGAAAGCATGGCAGATTTTGCAACCGTACATTACTTTGCAGTGAGTACACTAACCACCGCCGTTTACGATACTTGGTTGGGTTATTATTCACTGACTGCTGCGGCTAAAATTTCAGGCATTATGCTACTGTTTTTATTTTTAGCCCTAACACTGGAGCGAGTAAGCCGCCCAACTCAGGTAGTGCATGAGCGCCAATCAAGTGTTAACAGTACCACGCTTTATCATCTTAAAGGCGCGCAGGCTTGGCTCGCTAGCGCTTTTTGTTGGCTTATTCTTATTGCGGCTTTTATCGTGCCTACATGGGTGCTTGCAGATTACGCCATCGACTATTTTGAACAAGCTTGGAATGACGACTTTTTCTTGTATGCGTGGCAAAGTTTAAAAGTAGCGCTTTGGGTGAGCGTGGTATTAATTATCATGAGCATGCTGGTGGTGTTTAACCAGCGAGTTAGCAGTGGTAAACGTGTTACGCTACCGGGCAAGCTTGCAAGTACCGGATATGCGCTACCGGGCACGGTGCTGGCAATTGCGGTACTTATTCCACTCACTTTATTAGACGACAAGCTAAATACTTGGCTTGAAGGCTCCTCATTTGAGCCAGGCTTGCTGTTTAGCGGGACGATTTTTGCGCTGGTTTTCGCTTACGTTGTACGATTTTATGCGATTGCGCAAGGCGCGGTCGAATCGAGTTATCAGCGGATCAGTCCAAGTCTAGATATGGCAAGTTTTTCGTTGGGTCGCAATCGTTTCAAAACCATGTTATCAATACATTTGCCATTGCTGCGTCGCGGCATTTTAACCGCAGCGCTGCTGGTTTTTATTGAGTGTATGAAAGAACTTCCAGCGGCATTGTTATTACGACCCTTTAATTATGAAACACTGGCAACACACGTTTTTCAATATGTGAGTGATGAGCAGCTGGAGTTGGCTTCTGTCTCTGCGTTATTTATTGTGTTGGTTGGTTTAATTCCGCTTTATGTTGTAAACCGTTCTATGGAGCAGCGAAGTTAATGCATAGTTTAGTGCTTGAAAATCTCTCTTATCGCTATGACGGTGAAGCCGTTGTGGATAGCCTAAATCTGACTGTAGAACAAAACGAGATTGTTTGTTTGCTTGGTGCCAGTGGCTGCGGTAAAACTACCACGCTGAAGGCGATAGCGGGCTTGATTGAACCATTTCAAGGCTCGGTGAGTATTTTAGGCAAGGCCATGAATGGTCATGGCACTTTTGTACCTCCACAAAAACGCAATATAGGCATGATGTTTCAAGACTATGCGCTATTCCCACACCTCACTGTGGCGCAAAATGTCGCGTTTGGTTTAACCTCGAAAAGCAAGCGTGAATGTCAAGACCGAGTAGCTGAAATGCTCCATTTGGTGCAGCTGCAAGACTATAGCGACCGCTTTCCACACGAGCTTTCAGGTGGCCAGCAACAACGTGTCGCAATTGCGCGAGCACTGGCGTACAAGCCAAATTTGTTGCTGCTTGATGAGCCGTTTTCAAATATAGATGCTCAAGTGCGGTTTCAGTTAATTAACGATATTCGCCGTATAATCAAAGATCAGCAAGTTTCCGCGATTTTTGTTAGTCACTCGAAAGAAGAAGCTTTTGCTTTTGCCGATCGGTTGGCAATTATGGATAAAGGGAAGATCGCACAAGTGGGCGAGCCGAGAACATTATTCCAACGACCAAAGAGCAAAATGGTTGCCGAGTTTTTGGGTCAGGGTATTTATATTCCTGCACAGCGAGTGAATGGCGCGTCGGTAGAAACCCAATTTGGTGCCGTAAAGTCTCTCGTTGAGCTCGGTAATATCGACGCGAAGGGTGAAATGTATGTGAGGCCACAGCACATTACGTTAGAAAACGCTGAGCTTGGCAGCGTTAAAGTACTCAATCAGCGCTTTATGGGAACAGAGTACATTTATCGTGTTGCATTAGAGGGACAAGAGCTCGACATACCGCATCCTGCGCATGAACCGCTCGACTTAAATCAACCAATCTCTTTAAAAATTAAGGCACATGCTGTAAATTTCTTTTCTTAATAGCAAATGAATAAACGCAGGGAGTAGAGCATGGCGCTTGCCCAATCAGGTGTGTGTGCTGAAGCCAATTTGCACGGCTTACACTTGTTCTTCAATGTGCTTGAAGGACAAGACGAGGCGCTAAGAGCGGCGCTCGCCAATTGTGGACGCTTGCAAGAGGAGTTAGAAGATAGATTCTCTGAATCTATGCTGTCGAGCTTTGTTGCGGTGGGTGCGCAATACTGGCCGCACATTTATCCTGAGTTTATTCCTAAAGAGCTGAAAAGCTTTCCACATATTGTTGAGGCTGAGCACACCGTGCATACCCAGCCTTTTGACTTGCTTTACGTGATCCGCTCCGACCGAGAAGACGTTAATCATATCTTTGCTCAAAGTGTGCTACATATGCTAAATGGCCTAGTCGAAATGGTGGCACATGTGCGCGCATTTCGTTTCTTAGATGGTCGTGATTTTAATGGCTTTATTTATGGCGCAGACACCCCTAGAGGGCGCAACAAACGGGAAGTTGCACTTGTGCACAACCCGAATGCAGCCGACCACCTTGGTAGTTATATTCACGTACAGCGGGTGAAGTTTGATTTACTGCGCTGGCAGGCGTTGCCGCTCGCTGAGCAAGAGCAATTGATGGGGCGTACACGCCTAGACAATGACCTAATTGAAGATTGCGACCCCTGTAATCATGCGGCATTAACCGAATTGAAAGACCTAAATGGTAATGCGCTACTGCTTAACCAAAGCATGCCATTTGGTGATGTATTTGAACAAGGAAGCTTGTCGCTAAGTTGCAGTGCCAAGGGCGATGCTTTTGAGCAGGTGTTAAGAAGTCGATTGGGTGAAGGGGATGAATACGACCCCATATTGGATTATTCCAGTGCCGATATGGGTTCCGCGTTTTTTGCACCCTCACTAGAGTTTTTGGCGGTGATGGCAAAAATGCCAGAGTAAGTTATCTGCCACTTTACATCTCCAAAGCCCATCCATGCATGGGCTTTGACTTGTTTCGCAAGCGTTTTTTTGCCGTTACAACATATACGGGTTTTTCGCTGGTGATCCGTTACTAACAACAGGTCTTGATTGAATATCCTCCAGCTTTTGTAAAATGTCTTTTAGCTGTTGCTGCTGGACTTGTTCAGCACTTGAGTTTGCCAAGGTATTTGCCAGCATAGTGGTGACGGCTTCAAGCGCTTTTGCACTGCTATCATCAATGTGATTGTCGACTTGAATATGCGGTTGTGCCACCGCTTCTAAACGCTCAAACAGGTTTTCAAATAGCGTATTTTGCTGCTGACCTTGTTGACCTAATGCTTGTTGTATTTGCGCTTGGGTACTGAGCAAGTCATTGAGTTTGCCAAGGTTAGTGAGTAGCTGCTCATTGTTCGCTGTGTGTTTGATGGCGTTTTGCAGTCCAGTAATTGCCTCTGCGACTTGTTGCTGTGAAGCTATCAATTGCTTTAGCGGTGTAGCGTAAGGTTGCTGCGTTAAGGCCTCACGTAGCTCAGTTAACTGCGTGGCAAACTCTTGCTCGTTAAGCACCTGAGCCAATTGTTGCAACAGCGCACTGTAATCAAAACTAAGCTGCTCCTTATCGAGTTTAGCGGCGATTTGCGAAAGGGATTTATTGACAAAGCTTAGTTGTTCAACTGCCAGCTGCGCTGGGCTTCCCTCATCGCTATTGCGGTGCAGGCGGGCATATTCGGCCTTGATGTCATGCCAGCGCGTTGCTTCTTCAGCCGTTAAGGTACCGCGTAATTCAGCCAGTTTCAGTAAGTTTTCTTCGCTGCCTTTGCTAAGCGTTTGTGCTTCACCGCGATAGTGATCTTGAATTAGATTTTCAAGTTCACTGTCATTCATGGCAGCAACCACCTTTTCAGCCATCTTATTCATGTTACGGTAACTGCCTTGTAGCTTAAACGGCGGCTCGGTTCGATAGTTATCATCTTGCGCTGCGGAGGCTATATATTGGGCATTTACTTTGAGCACAGTGTTGCGAATGGTGAGCAGCTTTTTCAGTACGCTGACAATTTCATTCACTTGCGCTTGAGAGTAATTAAATTCCAATTCATTGATGGAGATGTCTTCTCCGTCGGCAATGCGTACTAGCTTGTATAAGTCTTCCATACCACGATTGGCAAGTGGCGCAAGCACAGCATTGGAAGTGAGCGTATTTTCAATAAAGCTCATGGCAAATTCTTGTTCGCAGCCACTGAGAGTGTCACCGAGGTTGTAAATATCCGCACGGTTGGCAAGCATATCTGGGATCTTAAAGGATTCACCGGATTCGGTGTAGGGGTTTCCTGCCATTACAACGGCAAATTTTTTGCCTCTCAGATCATAGGTTTTGCTGCGGCCATTCCACACCCCGTCTATGCGTCTTGAACCGTCACATAACGAGATGAACTTTTGTAAAAATTCGGGGTTGGTGTGCTGAATATCGTCAAGGTACAGCATCACATTATTGCCCATCTCAAAGCTTTGGTTGATCTTCTCAATTTCTTTTGCGGCGGTCGCGTTGATGGCTTGAGCTGGATCTAAAGAAACTTGGTCGTGACCAATGGATGGACAGTTGACCTTAACAAAGGTGAGTCCTAAGCGGTTGGCCACATACTCTATTAACGTGGTTTTACCATAGCCCGGTGGAGAGATAAGCAGCAACATGCCCATTAAGTCGGTGCGTTTATTGTTTCCTGCAGCCCCTATTTGTTTTGCTAAGTTATCGCCAATAATAGGGAAGTAGACTTTGTCAATCAGCTGGTTACGTACAAATGAGCTTAGTGGTCTGGGTTTAAACTCATCCAATTGCAAGCGCTGCTTTTGTGCCTCAAGCACTTGTGCTTTTAATTGTTGGTACTGTTTGTAGGCCGGAACATGAATTGTGAGATACTCGTTACTACGGGCAAAAAAGTCTGCGTAATCTAGGTGTAGCACTTGGTTCTCGATACGTGGGTGTTGTCCCATTAAACCTGAAATGTCGGTTTTTATTTCGGCTTCTTTGACTTGGTAGGTGATATCTAACTGGGTGGAAAGCAAAATGCAGTTAGCGGCCTCAAGTAAGGTCTCAGCACTTTCATTTTGCTTACTGCCATAGGCACGCAGCCAGCTGCTTAACAGGCGGCATTTGTCCGCAAGTTTGGTCAAATGCGTTAATGAGTCCTCAAGTTGTTGCCAAACGCCTTTGGCCTTTGCCATCGAGATAAACTGCTCGCTGATGTGTTTTGCAGGTGAAGCTAAGTCAAATTGTCTCGGCTTTACTTGCTTGGCAAGGGCTTTAATTAAGTAAGTTGCGCTAAACTCGCCTGAAAAGCGGTGTAGCTCGGTTAAATAGCTCGATAAATTTTGTTGGCAAAATGCTGTGATCTTTTCACTTAATTCTTTGCTTAGCTGTTGGCTAAAGCTATGGTCATCTAACTTCGTTGCCATCAGCTCTGCTTGTATAGCCTGAAACGCCAATTCAGCTAGCTCAGCCTTGCTTTGTTGAGTATAAAATAGCTGTGCCGCAATTCGACAGCTGGCAGGGTAGACGAGTAACTCAAGCTGTCGTTTTTGTTTTAGTAAATTTGCTAAGATCAGGCTGGCATCTTGATCATGAATGCCTTTTTCATAGCCTTCTTGATATCGAGGTTCTGCAAATTTTTGTACGATAGACAGTAAACTTCCCTCATCAACGGCAAGTTCTAGATCTGCTTGGCTAAAGTCGTTGCCATCTTGCTCTGCAGCTGCTAATACTTGAGCTGCAAGGTATTCGCTTCGATATAAGTGACGATTTTCTGAGATCAGGTTTTGCTGCCAGTACGTGCTTGCGTCATTGAGTTGTTGATTGACCTTGGCGTCAGGGATAGTATCAAAATACTCAGTGCCAGTGAGGTGTAACATCAGCTGTTCACCACGAGGTAGCAAAGTCAAATCAAGGATTTGTTTATTGAAACTAAACGCATGTTTGCCGACTTTAACGGTATTGCCACCATCAATGTAAATATCTTGCTTATCTCGCAAAGCGCGGATCGCTTGATCTTTGCAGGCCTTGAGTTTGGCTTGAATATCATCCGCCTTCACTTCATCGCTTAGGCGCTTTAGCTCTTGCGTTAAATCGCGAAGCTTGCCAATCATAGGGTCGGAGGCAAAATAGCTATTGATGTCATCTAAGGTTTTAAAACTTTGCGAGCGTCGTGTTACCCCCTGTAAAATCCGCTCGGCAGCGTTTGCTAGGCTCAGCGCGCGGCGCTGCCTTTCGTCAATGAGCTGCTGTTTGTGCGCCTCAAAGCTTTCATAAACGTCATCACGTTTAGCCAAGATCTCCGTTAAAAACTCATCATACTGACTAAATTGAGACTCGAGCTCTTCTAATTGGATAAGTAAGCGAGATAGTTGGTCGTCACATTGCTCAGGGGTTTTGGCAGCGCTTAGACCGCTGGTAATACTTTGGCTGAAAAGCTTAAAACGAGCCGCAAATTCGGCTTTTGCTTCAACACTGCCCACGCTCTTTTTCTGAATTTCTAACGCTGCTTTGGCGCGGTTTACTTGACCATAAATGGCGCTGACATCTTCCAAAATTTTAGTGCGAATGCGGCTATCGTCAATGTCGAGATCCAGCATGGTATGGTTGAGCAGATCAAGTTCAGCGCTCAAGGTTTCCAAGGTCGCCAAAAAGCGGTTAAGCTCGGTGACACTCTCTGTTTGTGCTCTGGCTTGCTCTAAGGAGTCTAGCTGCTCGTAGTAGGGCGCCAAAGCACTATCTTGCTGCAAAAACTCCGCGGTTTTATGGCTTAAACTCAAGGTTTGCTCATCAATCTGCTGCTGCATAGAAGATAGCGCGTCAAGATTGATATACTTCACTTCTTCAAGGCTTATCACTTTGCCTTTTAAGCGTTTGAGAGATTCTAAGCTCTGGACAAACTGCTCCGCTGTTTTAAAGCTATCAGGTCTTACCTCGCGAAGCACATCTTGCATGGCTTGCTCTATTTCGGCTTCTGCGCGCCGAGCGTCGGCCTCAATTTGGCTTACCTTTTCAAATTCGTCTAGTACCTGCTCCGAGGTTTCAAAAATTTCATGTAGTTTTGCTGTGACATCTGCAAAGTCCGCTTCGGCAAGCCAATGATAGCGGTCTAGGATACTGCGGGTGAGGGCAATTAAATCTTCATAATGAAAGACCGTGGGGCTTTGTTCGTTAATGGCCTTGAACACACTGTATAAATCAGAAATTGCGCGTACTAAATCCGGGTTGCCGATCCGGCCAAACAAGCCGGTTGCGCGAGGGGCTTGTGCGGCAAACTCGCTGCCACAAAATGGGCTCTGCCAGATCTGAATAGGGTGCACGCGCTCAGGCTCAGGCTCTGCTTTAAAGGTTAGCGCTAAGCCATTGTCATAAATTCCATAGCCATGACAATAAATGGGATTTTGCAGGTTTTTCTCAATAATATTGTAAGAGAAAAGTGCGTAACGACCCTCGTTTGGTTCGTAGAAGATATACAGTACATCTTCACCATTGGGTGATTTTATCTGGCGATGGAATATTAAATCGTCCAGTTGGTCGTCAAAATAGCGTGTTTGCCCAGATTGTAAATAATAGCCACCAGGAAAAATAATTCCCTGGTTCTCAGGTAATTGAACACAGGCACCACCCAATGCATCTTGGCGCAATACCTGCTGGGTGCGGCAATTATAAATAAAATAACGCCACTGTTTTTCTCGGTAGGGAAGTAATTTTAACAACACCATTTCGCCAACTTCGGCAAAACGTAAATCGCAATCTGCGAGTGATTGACTGGCGTCATCAACGGCTTCTTGATAAATACCTTCACCGCTTTGGGTATTGTTTTCTATTTTTACGGTGAGTTTGCCACTCGATACTTCAATAAACACTTTGTCGTTTACATTAATGTGTGGGTGACGGCCTTCGACGTGATCGGCGCGATCGGTTTTTTGCCATTCAAAGTCAAAGTTTTCCACTTCGCCTAGGTCACGCTCTCCTCGGTTATCAATATAATCTAAGGTTTCGTCTTTGGCGATTTGCCAGCGAAACACGCGGACATCAGAGAGCTTTTCGCCAATCTGAAATAGTGCAAAAAGCTTGTTTGATTTAACAAACAGGTGTTGTAGACGGGTGTCTTTGTAATACGTGTATAGTTCGTCAAAGTCCCGTAAGAAACGTTGGTCTGTGAGGAATTTGGTTTCTTGCGGGTAAGGTTCTATTTCGTAATGGTCTTCTTGCAAGTGTAGCTTTTGTACGGTGAATACATCGCTGACTTGGGTATTTTGTTTAAGCCCCATAAAGACATTATAAGCAAAGATAAGCTTGTCGCCGATCAGCACGATGTCGCGCGGTACGCAGTTATGCTCAGTACGAACTCTTGCTCGACCTTTCACTTTAAGCTCGGTGCTGCCAAAAGTGTCAACACGCTGTTGGTTGAGTTTATCTATCTGACTTTTCAGTTCACTGCCAAAGTTACTAAGCCGGCGTTTAATCAGTTGATAAGAGTCTTGTTCGAGCGTTCGCTCTGGCGCTTGTTGCGTTGCTTCCGTCATTCTTTGCTTTCCTATGTGCGCTGTCGCAAATGGGGGAGAGGAGCCAAGCAGATTGACTCCTCAGGGTTAATTACTCTAGTGGTTCGCTTTGTTTACTGCCATTTAACGAGCCGCCAAGTAACTTGAGTAGCTGCTGTTTGTCCGCATCTGAGCTATTGCTTAGCTGTTGGAAGAACTTACTCATGTTGATGTTTTTTAGCGTTTCCGACGACGCATTAGCACCAGCCAATACCCCTTTTAGGTCGTCCATCAAATTACGCTCACCGTTTAGGTGATCTTTAAATACGGTTTGTACCGTCTTACTTTCGCCGACTAAGCCGTCAATTGACTTGCCCACTGTGATGGCATTCATAAACTGGTTAAAGAACTGGCCATCGCCACCCATAAAGTTGATATCAGCACCGCTCAGTGCTTTACCTAATACTTCAGCCTGACTTGCAGAAACCTGCTTGTTCGCTTCGATACTCGCAAGCGTCAGCTCTTTCTGTTGGTTTAACTGTAGCGTGAAGCCTTCGTATTCACGGGCGTCTTTATCCATCTTATTCAGTGCTTCCAGCTTCTCTGTAAGACCTTTGGCTTCTGCTGACATCTTACGCTCAAGGTTGATAGCTTCAGCTTCACCTTGTTTTTCAATTGCCTCAGCCATAGCTGCTTGTACTTCAGCTTCTGCCAAACCAATTTCACGTTTGCCTTGTGCTTCGGCTTCACTTTGCTTCTTAGTCGCTTCAGCCATTGCTGCTTGTACTTCGGCTTCGGCGCGGCCAATATCACGTTTACCTTGCGCTTCGGCTTCTAGTTTTTGCTGTAGCACTTTAGCGTCTGTTTCGCCTTGTATCGCACTAGCAGCGGCTTTTGCCTTGATGATATCTGCTTCTGCAAGACCAGGTGCTGCCGCTTCAACTTGGGCAGCCTCGGCAAGAATTTTCTTCGACTCTGCGGTTTGGTTCGCAATACGTAATTCTGCTGCGGCCATTTTTTCCATTTCACGGGCTTTAAATTCGGCAGCTTGCTCTTTAGCTTTAGCCGCTTCAATATCTTTAACCAACGCTTCTTCGGCCTCAGCTTGAGCAAGAATAATTTTTGCTTGTTTTTCACGCTCGGCTTCAGCAATACATTGTACGTCTTTGATGCGCTCTTGTTCCTCGGCAACGGTTTTCTCAACGGCAACCCGTTCACGCTGAACATCGGCAATCTCTTTACGTTCAACTTCTAGCGCTTTGGCCTTTTGAATACGTAAAATTTCGATTTCACGCTCACGTTCGATAACTTCAATCTGGCGAGAGCGCGTGACTTTTTCTTCTTCGATGCCGAGTAAGCGAAGGCGGTTTTGCTCTGCAACATCGATTTCACGCTGTTTATTGTGCTCTGCAATTGCGATCGCTTCGTCCGCTTTGAGGCGTGCTTCTTCGGCTTTTAAGCGCTCTTCATGCTTAACACGTTCAGCTTCTGCGGCTTCGCGGGCGCGCACCGACTCGATTTCACGGCGTTGTCTCGCGCTGGCATCTTCTCGTTGACGCTCGACTTCTGCGGCTTTTTCAAAGGCTGCTTGGTTTTGGTTGTCGATTTGCGCTTTTTCATCACATTTAAGCTGGTTAGTTTCCACGTTTTGACGTGAGGTCTTTTCGGTAATACGGCGAATACCCTCAGCGTCAAGAATGTTATTTGGATCTAACTTGTCGATTGAGGTTTGTTCAAGATAGTCAATTGCCACATCTTCTAACGTATAGCCAGATAAATCTTGTCCAATCACTTCTTTAATAGAATCTCGGAACTCATTACGATGTGTAAATAGCTCCTCAAAATTCATGCGCTTACCAACGGTTTTTAAGGCTTCGGAGAATTTTGCCTCAAATAATGCTTGCAAGGTTTCTGGTGCCGATGCGCGGGCACAGCCAACTTGTTTCGCAACGCGTAGGATGTCTTCTTTATTTTCGTTTACGCGAATGTAAAAAGTGATGGCGATGTCAGCACGGATATTGTCTTTACAGATCAGGCCGCTATTTTCACGACGCTCCAATACCATGCGGTTAGTTGAAATATCCATGACTTCCATTTTATGGATCACAGGCAGCACAATGCCGCCCGTAGTCGTAACATCCGGCTCGTTTTTCATCTTGTTGATGATCAATGCCTGACCTTGTTCAACCTTGCGGTAGAACTTTCCAATCAGAAGTAGAATGGCAAAAATAATGACGATGGATATGCCCACGATTGCGAGCACCGGTCCGAGGTTGTTTAGAAATTCCATGTTTTTTCCTGCGTTGCGCTATGTTGTTTGAGTTGGTATTAGCTATGCCAACTCGTTCCTAAATTCCGTTATTTTTCGTACTATTACCAAGGTTTAGCCACAATCGTGTAGCTATGTGTAAGGGTGTCATGTTCGATAAGTAAGGCACTGTCTCCTAGTGTGAAAGTGTTATCTTCATCTGAGCGCACTTCGATGAGTTGCTCTGTTCCTTGAATATATACTCTGGCTTGACCAAACGTGTTGCTAACTCTTGATGTTGCAATAACGCATTCGAGCCCAACCAGCGCTTGCTTTGATGTGGTTTCTTGGCTTTCGAAAAAGCGTCGTAGTGGCCTTACAATGACGGCGGTTAGTGGTAATGCTGCAATGAGGCTGGCAAGCATAAATACCGTGCCCATCAGGTAGTAAAAAATGCCATTGCCCAGTAGGTAAGCAAAAAACTGTTGCACATAGATACTGATAATCCAGCCCAGCGCGATGATTAAACTCAATGAAATACTGACAGGGACGCCGCCAAAAGCGACTTCCCAAAAAGAACCAGAACTTGCGCCTTCGGCTTCAATATCAACATCGCCTTCTAAGATATCGATATCAGCAAAACCGAGTAAAGCAATTAACCAGAACAACAGCACTATGAGTAATAGTGTTGAAAAAATAACAGTGGGAAACGTAAATGCAGTATTTAAAAATTCCATTGCTGATCCTAGTTCCTTGTATTTCCTTTTAAGCGGTTAAGTCAGTGAATTGTCCACTCAGCGCCGCAAGGTGTCTTTGTGTTTATCAAGCGGTGAGTTCCGCATCATAGAATGTGAGATGATTGAGTGAAGCGAATAGCGTTCGTGTCCGGTAAGACGGAGACACTGTAGGAAACAAATCCGAGAAGCTAATCAATCAGCTTAAAAACCATCCATGCGTAGTGAGAAAACCTCACATGCGTTTCTAAAGTTGCCACAATTAGACATATTATGTCAAACGTTTTTTGCTGTAAAGATAAGCAATTTATTCTGTTTATCGTGATAGTGGGGAAGCGTGTTCGTAGAAGCTAGAGTATCAGAGTATGTGCTAACCTGTGAGTTAGCACCGATAAAAATAATAGACTAAACGTTATCGAACAGGGTTTTTACTTTATCTAAAGTAACGTCGATTTCAGATACTTTGGCAGGGGCAATAAAAATCGTGTCATCGCCAGCGATGGTACCTAATACGCCGTCTGCGGTGCCTAATGAGTCAAGTAGTCTCGCAATTAACTGTGCAGCACCTGGACTGGTTCGAATAATAATCATCATTTCGTTGTGCATAATATCAACGACTAACTGACGTAAAGGGCTTTTTGCTGTTGGCACGCTCATTTCAGCGGGTAAGCAGTAAACCATTTCTTGCTTGGCATTGCGGGTACGCACAGCACCAAACTTGCTCAGCATGCGCGACACTTTGCTCTGACTGACGTTGTCAAACCCTTGTTGTTTTAGAGCATCAACAATTTCACCTTGAGAGCCAAAGTTTTCTTCTTTTAAAATGGCTTTAAATGCTTTGATCAGTGCTTCTTGTTTTTCTTGCGGCTGCATAGTCTGTCTTCTTTTACGGCTAATCTTTAAATTCTACACAAAACCGCCGAGATTCCCAAATTTGCGCGATCAAAATGGCAGCCGTAAAGCATAAGTGTACAAAGTGTCGCGATCTTTACACTTTTATTTAAGACATTAGTCAAAAAATCTCGAAAATAACCGTGATTAATTTGTGTTTAACAGCGCTTTTCATTATCTTTACTGCACACTCAATTCCACCTTCAAATTATGGAGAATTCAAATGAAAGTTGCTGTATTAGGTGCCGCTGGCGGTATCGGTCAAGCTCTATCTTTATTGCTTAAAAATGGTCTTCCAGCTGGCTCTGAGTTAGCGCTTTATGACGTTGCACCTGTTGTACCTGGTGTTGCAGTTGACTTATCTCACATCCCAACTGCGGTAAAAGTAGCGGGTTATGGTAAAGACGACCTAGACCCAGCTCTTGCTGGTGCTGACGTAGTGCTTATCCCTGCTGGTATGCCTCGTAAGCCTGGTATGGACCGTGCTGACCTATTCAACGTTAACGCAGGTATCATCAAGACACTTGCTGAAGGTATCGTTAGAAGCTGCCCTAAAGCACTTGTTGGTATCATCACAAACCCAGTAAATGGCACGGTACCAATCGTTGCTGAAGTGTTCAAAAAAGCAGGTACTTATGATCCAGCTCGCGTATTCGGTGTAACAACGCTTGACGTTATCCGCGCTGAAACTTTCATCGCAGAGCTTAAAGGTCTAGACGTTGCTGAAGTTAAGATCCCAGTAATTGGTGGTCACTCAGGTACTACAATTCTACCTCTACTTTCTCAAGTTGAAGGTGTTGAGTTCACTGACGAAGAAGTTGCTGCACTAACGACTCGTATCCAAAACGCGGGTACTGAAGTGGTTGAAGCTAAAGCGGGTGGCGGTTCAGCTACACTTTCAATGGGTGCAGCAGCAGCACGTTTCTGCTTCTCACTAGTGAAAGGTCTACAAGGTGAAGAAGTACTTGAGTACGCATACGTTGAAGGTAACACAGGCGATGCAACATTCTTTGCACAGCCAGTTATCCTTGGTAAAAACGGTGTAGAGAAGTTACTTCCTTACGGTGAGCTAAGCGCGTTTGAGCAAAAAGCAAAAGACGACATGCTAGCGACACTTGAAAAAGACATCAAAGAAGGTGTTGATTTCATGGCGTAAGCCAGATTGATACAAAAAAACCAGTCGCTTCACAGTGACTGGTTTTTTTATGCTTGATTCTTCTTATACCAGTTGTATTAAGTAAATGATCTATCTTGAAGCGGGGAAATAGCTTTAGTAGCAAGGCAAAAATTTTGCTATTTAGTTGTTCTAAATGAGAAATTTTTAACGAAGCTAATATGCTATTTCACCCTTCAAATTGATTAGAGAATTAATTCAATTGGTATTAGTGAAGAATACGTGCTCTAATAGTTCCTTCAACCGCACTTAACTCTTTCAACGCCACTTCAGAGTGGTCGCTATCGACGTCGATAACCACGTAACCAATAGATTCATCCGTTTGTAGGTATTGCGCCGCAATATTGATACCGTGCTGAGCGAACGCTTGGTTGATTTGCGTTAGTACGCCTGGGCGGTTTACGTGTACGTGTAATAAACGACTTCGGTTTGATAATTCAGGTAGAGAAACCTCTGGGAAGTTAACAGCCGTGACTGTTGAACCGTTATCTGAATATTTCGCCAACTTACCCGCGACTTCCACACCTATATTTTCTTGTGCTTCTTGGGTAGAACCACCGACGTGTGGTGTTAGCAGCACATTGTCAAACTCGCGTAGTGGTGAGACGAATTCTTCATGATTAGATTTTGGCTCAACGGGGAATACATCAATAGCAGCGCCGGAAAGCTTCTTGGCCGCTAATGCTTCAGCTAAGGCGTCGATATCAACAACCGTTCCACGTGATGCGTTAATTAGGATGGCGCCTTGCTTCATCACTTCAATTTCAGCCATGCCGATAAGGTTTTTGGTCTGTGATGTCTCCGGTACATGCAAACTGACCACGTCCGCTCTTTGTAGCAATTGCGTCAGCGTGTGTAACTGCGTTGCGTTGCCGAGCGTGAGCTTATCTTCGATGTCATAAAACTCGACGTTCATCCCGATATTCTCAGCCATAATGCCAAGCTGGGTGCCAATGTGACCATAACCAATAATACCTAGCGTTTTACCACGAGCTTCGTATGAACCGTCGGCAGATTTATCCCACTCACCGCGATGCGCCTTTGCGTTACGCTCAGGAACACGGCGCAATAACAAGAGAATTTCACCCAAGACGAGCTCAGCCACAGAGCGGGTGTTAGAAAATGGTGCGTTGAATACGGCGATACCACGTTTTTTAGCGGCATTCAAATCCACTTGGTTGGTGCCGATGCAGAAACAGCCAACAGCGACCAGCTTTTCAGCTTGTTCTAATACTGCTTCTGTAAGGTGGGTACGTGAGCGGATCCCGACAAAGTGAGCGTCTTTGATCCGCTCGATCAGCTCAGGCTCTGGTAAGGATGTTTTAACGTAGTCTATGTTGCTATAACCGTTGCGCTTTAGCGTCTCAACGGCGCTTTGATGCACGCCTTCTAACAACAAAATTCGAATTTTATCCTTTGATAACGAAACCTTGCTCATCTGTAATCTCACTAGTTGATTTTAGGCCCTTCTGGAGTGCCTGTTATTACAACGTCAGCGCCACGCACGGCAAATAAGCCATTAGTCACGACGCCAACAATCTGGTTAATTTTTTCTTCAAGCGCTTTTGCTGCGCTAATTTCTAGGCCATGCACATCAAGAATAACATTGCCGTTATCAGTGATAACGCCTTGGCGGTAAACCGGATCGCCACCTAGTTTTAGTAACTCTCTTGCCACGTAGCTACGCGCCATTGGGATCACTTCAACTGGTAGTGGAAATGCGCCTAGCGTCTCAACATGCTTTGTATTATCAACGATACAAACAAATTTCTTGGCAACAGCTGCAACGATTTTCTCGCGCGTCAGTGCTGCGCCACCGCCTTTTATCATTTCGTTGGTGCTGTTGATTTCATCTGCACCATCAACATATACCGCAAGCTCTGACACATCGTTTAACTCGAAAACTTCAATACCAAGTGCTTTTAGCTTTTCTGTTGAAGCTTCAGAGCTCGATACAGCCCCTTTGATTTGATCCTTGATACTGCCAAGCGCATCAATAAAGTGGTTTACCGTTGAGCCTGTGCCAACCCCAACAATGGTGTTTTCTTCTACATAGTTCAAAGCTGCCCATGCCGCGGCTTTTTTCATTTCATCTTGAGTCATAACGCTACACTTAGTTGTCATTGAAGTTGTATGGAGTATAACTCAATCAAAGTGTCAGCGTCATGGTCAAAAGCGCCTCAAAATGCGCTTAACTGTTTGCCTGCTCAATTATTTTTTGGCCAAGTGTATAGTTGGGTTGGAGTGAGGATAGTTGGGAGCGGTACATCCCAAGCTGCTGTTGGTAAGCTTGGAACTTGCTGGCAATCATGAGCAAGGCCAACAAGTGCTGGTTTAGCTCGCTGCTCAGCGTAGTGTAACGCTAATGTTCTATCGTAGTACCCACCGCCCATACCGAGGCGATTACCTTGCTCATCAAAAGCAACCAGAGGCATCAACAGTAAATCCAATGATGCAAGCGGTGCCACAGCTGAACAATCTAACTTAGGTTCCAAGATAGCATAGCGATTTGCCTTCATGGGTGAGTTTTTTTCATACTTCTGGAAGAGTAAATTTGCAGGATTGAAGGGGTGGATTACGGGTAAGAAAACCTGGTGTTTTTTGTCCCAAAGCGATTGAATTAAAAGGGATGTATCTAGTTCGCCATCGTTTTGAATATAGACCCCTACATTGGCATTTTCTGGGAGGTTTATTTGTTGAAAAAAATTAATATTGAGATGCGCCGCAGCTGTTTTCTGTTGCTCTGCTGATAGCGAGTTTCTTGCATTTCTAATCGTTTTTCTCAAATTAGCACGAGTAACTTGAGATTTATTTATGTTGTTATTAGTTTTATTCATTCTAACGCGAGCCACTCAGGGAAAAACAAACTTACACCAAGCAGAATAAATAAAATAATTAATACAGCGAGCAGATAATATAGCCAAGTCTTAGATTTAGCCGGAGGGCTAGGCTCAAAGTCCAGTTCATCAAATAGCTCCTTCGTCTCCCATTCTTCGTCTGTTGTATCTTCTATTTTAGTATGGGGAGTTGGTGCTACGCGTTGCTCGAGCTCCTCTAATCGCTCTTCGATGCGTATTAGACTGCTTGTGATGTAATCCAGCGCTTCAAATACGCGCTCTTGATCTGCGTTGGTAGGGGTCGCGGCTGTTTGGCTTTGCAGCTTGGCATTGATCCCCGCGCTTGCAAGTAATTTTACCTGTTTTAGCGCTTTGGCTTTATCTGCAGGAGCAAACAAGTTTTTGCCAGCGTAAAATTGCTGGATCTTTGAAGGTGAGGTTTTCAACCTGTCTGCCATTGCGATAGCGGCGCTTTGTTGATCCTTACCGTCGGCCATGCCAACGAAGACGACTTTAAACTGCTCGTTCATGGTGCGTGCCTAAGTTGTAGAGAGATAGTATTGAGTATATCTAGATTATAGGTAACTGTAGAAGGATAAAAGGAAATTTTTACAATCTGGTGAGCATTAAGATAAGTGACCGCTTGCGCGGCCACAATGGGTTGGAAATTTAGTAAAGTGCTGACTGATCCGCTTTGGGGGTTGTTTTTAAGATAAACTCGCGGAGATCTTCGTTCGACTTTTGTAAATCTTCATGACGCAGGTACATCATGTGTCCGGAGCGGTAACCTTTAAAGCTTAAGCGATCACGCATTTTTCCGCTCGGATCGAGTTGCCACATATTGTACTTGGCATCAAAGTAATTCGTTGCGCCATCGTAATAGCCAGATTGGATCATCACGTTTAGGTAAGGGTTTTGTGCCATTGCTAATCGTAATTGCTCACCGACATTATTATCGCTGTTATCCCAAGGGTAAACTGAACCAAACATATTATATTTTACATCGGTTTTATAGTTGAGCTCCGTTGCGAAGTAATGATTAATCGCAGGGGTAAATGAGTGCAACCAAGAGGTCAGCTCAGGCCAATAATCAGGGCGAGAACCGGCGTCTCTTTTATCAATACCAAGATAGCGTGAGTCCAACCGACCAAGCGTATAGCCACGCTCACGCAACAGCTCTTTCCAAAATGCCGCAGTAGGAATATCTAGGTTGTTTTGAGCTACAAAGCGCTCGCTTAAGCCACTATATTTAGCAACGGCCTGTGTCACACTTTGCTTTTCTTGGGCACTGATAAATGCGCCTTTGGCGAGTGCGGGAAGATACTGATCAACCGTATATTGTTCAACCTCTGCAAGTACTTCGAGTAAATCTTTATTTTGCAATTCAGAAGACAACGCCTTGTGGTACCAAGCGGCAGCAGCGTAATATGGTAAACGGTTTGCCACTTCAACCGGACCTTCTCGTTTAATGCCGATTTCCGTAGGAGATACCAACACCACGCCATTGAGGTAAAGCCACTGGTTGTTTTGCATCGCGTGTGCAAGACCTGACACTCGAGTCGTGCCGTAGCTCTCACCAATCAGGTACTTAGGGGAAAGCATACGCTCATTGCGATGAATAAATGTATTGAGCCATTCGGCTAAGTACTTCACGTCCGCGTTGACGCCAAAAAACATCTTTGTTTGTTCGGCTTTACTAGGATATGTACCTTCAGCATTTTTGAGTACGCGAGAATAACCTGTGTTGACTGGGTTTACATAAACAATATCGGCAACATCTAGCACTGAATATGGGTTATCTTTCAAGCCGTAAGGTTGCAGTGGATACCCTTCGTCATCAATTTTTAATACTCTTGGGCCAGTATAGGCAATATGCATCCACACGGAAGCAGAGCCTGGACCGCCGTTAAATGAGATCAACAGCGGGCGTTTGCTCATATCTTTGATTTTTGTGCGCTTATAGTAGGTGTAATGCAACGTTGCAACTGCGTCGCCGTTTTCATTCCACACCGGCTGTGTGCCTGTTGTCGCGGTGTAGTTAATACGTTCACCTTTTATTTCGGCTCGATGCTCAGTTGTTATTTTATGATCTATCTCAATTGCGCGATTGTGCTCTTCAGCTATGCTTGGCGCTGAGAGTAGGGCACAACTCACGAGCAATAGTGGTAGTAGTTTTTTCATTGCTTCCTCGGTATTGCAGTCGGTATGTCTGCATTAAAGAAGTATTTCATCTGAAATTCAAAGCCATTGAGACAAACTCAACAAAAAAAACGGCAGGTTTGAAAAATAGGCTGTTGTAACCTCGTTTATCGAAAAGTAACGAATTTGAGCCGATTTGGTTTTTTTTAGTGCAAGATTCGCGTATATTTAGTACTTTATTATGTAGTAATAAAGTATTTAGCCCCGTTAAATTCTTGTTTCACTGCGCTTCTCGTTGTACTTAAGAGATCTCAATCCATGCAAAGAATTTTAATTGTTGAAGACAGTAAAGTCGTACAACAGGTATTGCGACACCTTGCTGCTCAGCATCTAGATGTCGAAATCGATTTTGCTTGGTCCCTCAAGGAAAGTAAGGACTTCTTAGCACAGCACCAATATACATTGGCGCTGGTAGATTTAACGCTGCCCGATGCGATGGACGCAGAGGTCGTGCAGCTCACGCTCAGCCACAAAATTCCCACTGTGGTGCTGACCTCAAAAATAGATGAATATAGTCGCCAGCAAATGCTTGAAATGGGTGTGGTGGATTATGTGATTAAAGACAACCGTGATTCATACCTATACGCGGTCAAGTTAGCATCTAGACTGTTGAGAAACCAAGGTTGCAAGGCGCTGATCGCCGATGATTCTGTGATCAGTCGAGCGGTAATGAAGCAAATGCTTGAAAAGCAATTATTTACAGTGCTTGAGGCGCAAGATGGCGAACAGGCATTGGAGATGTTGCTATCTGACCATGAAATTAAGCTACTGCTGACAGACTTTGCGATGCCGACGATGGATGGCTTTGAGTTGGTGAAATCCGTTCGTAATAGTCGCGGACGAGATGAATTGGCGATTATTGGTCTGTCTGGCGCGGGAAGTCATGGCTTGTCAGCAAAGTTTATCAAATACGGCGCCAATGACTTTTTGGCAAAACCTTTTATGAGTGAAGAGTTTCATTGCCGCATCATGCAGACGATGGAGCAGCTCAATTTGATTGCAGAAATCAAAGAATATGCGCATCGCGACTATTTAACAGGACTTTATAATCGCCGTTATTTCTGTCAGCAAGCAGAGCGTTTAATCAAGAACAAACCGAGCCAGCATATATTGGCATTGTTAGACCTCGATCATTTTAAATCTATTAATGATCAATATGGTCATGAAAGCGGTGATGATGTACTGAAACAAGTTGCTGATTTACTGCGTAGTGTATTTGGTCACTACATTGTCGCACGTATTGGTGGGGAAGAGTTTGCTTTGCTTATTCCAAGCTCAGATATGAAGATGGCAAAGCACATGCTAGAAGACTTTAGAGAGCGCCTTGCGCAGCAAGCATTCAAAATTCCTGAGGGTAAGCATTATTGCACCATCAGTATTGGCCTCGCGGCTTGCCAATCAAAGAGTCTAAGCGAAGTAATGCGCAAAGCTGATAAAGCGCTCTATAAAGCGAAGGACAAACAACGAAATTGCGTTATCGCGCATTAGCTTTTCGTTATTTGGGTGTTTATGCACCAACTCAGTTCAGACTTAATATCAATGCACCTAGATGGTGCATTTTTTATGCGTGAAATTCCACCTCCCACTTTAATTCATTGTTAATTAAGGAATAAAAAATTTGGCATAAAGGTTGGATTACTGCATACAACAGGATCAACTGTCCTAAGGGGACTCAGCATGAAAATGATAAGTGCAATAATAAAACCATTTAAACTGGATGAGGTACGTGAAGCGTTAGCCGATCTGGGGATTGAAGGCATGACGGTTGTTGACGTTAAAGGGTTTGGGCGTCAGCGCGGTCATACCGAACTGTATCGCGGTGCAGAATATCAAGTCGATTTCATTCCAAAAATAAAAATAGAAATTGCGACGTTAAGCGAAAACGCCGAGCGTGTTGTGGAAACGGTTACAAAAGCTGCGTTCACTGGAAAAATTGGTGATGGAAAAATCTTTGTTTACGACTTAGACCAAGTTGTTCGGATCCGTACCGGCGAACTTGATGAAGAAGCCATTTAAGGGGAGTCAAGCAATGGAAAATACAATAATAGAACTAAAATTTTCATTAAATACCTTTTACTTTTTGATCTCTGGCGTCTTAGTTATGTGGATGGCAGCCGGATTCGCTATGCTTGAAGCGGGATTAGTACGCTCAAAAAATACCACTGAAATCCTTACCAAGAACGTCGCACTGTATGCTATTGCTTGTACTATGTATTTGCTTATTGGTTACAACATCATGTATGTCGATAATGCCGAAGGTGGGGTTTTACCAAGTCTTGGTGCGCTCATTGGCAGTTCTGCTAAGGATGCCGACCATGCACTGCAATCCGACTTTTTCTTCCAAGTAGTATTTGTTGCAACGGCCATGTCAATTGTCTCGGGCGCTGTTGCTGAGCGTATGAAGTTGTGGGCGTTTTTAGCATTTTGTGTGGTGTTAACTGGTTTTATCTACCCATTAGAAGGCTATTGGACGTGGGGCGGTGGTTTCTTATCTGAGCTTGGCTTTGTTGACTTTGCCGGCTCTGCCATTGTGCATGGTGCCGGTGCTGCTGCGGCACTAGCGGGTGTTCTGTTACTTGGTGCGCGCAAAGGAAAATATGGCAAAAATGGTGAGATTTACCCAATTCCTGGTTCCAATATGCCACTGGCTACACTAGGCACCTTTATTTTGTGGATGGGGTGGTTTGGCTTTAACGGTGGATCTCAACTGTTCCTTGCCGACAAAGAAAATGCCATCGCGGTCAGCCAAATCATGCTAAATACCAACGCGGCGGCGGCTGCAGGTGCGGTTGCTGCGCTGTTGGTGTGTAAATTAATGTGGGGCAAGGCGGATTTAACTATGGTGCTTAATGGTGCACTAGCAGGTCTGGTGACCATTACCGCAGAGCCTGCCTCTCCAACACCTGTACTAGCGCTTATCCTCGGTGCCATAGGTGGTGCATTGGTGGTGTTTAGTATCGTTGCGTTAGATAAGGCAAAAATTGATGATCCTGTCGGTGCTATCTCTGTTCACGGTATATGCGGTGCGCTGGGTGTGATGATGGTGCCATTTTCAAACTCAGACGCTACTTTCCAAGGTCAGGCTGTGGGACTCATCACTATTTTAGGTTTTGTTTTCATTGCTTCTTATATTGTCTGGAGTGTATTGAAAGCGAGCATGGGGATCCGCGTTGGCGAAGAAGAAGAGCTAAGCGGTATGGATCAACATGATTGTGGCGTAGATGCCTATCCCGAGTTCGTGACAGTTCGCGGACAGTAATACCAATTTGGCTCTCGGTCAATATTGTAAAGTTCTCGTTGTCTAAACAAAGTGAGTCCAGTAGGGCTCACTTTTCTTTATAAATATTATTCTACTTTCAGCAGTTGTTAATTTAGGTTACCCTACCATCTTGCGATTCATTTTTTAGTTTTACTTGGGTCATGACGGATAAAAAGAAAAGAACACCTGCCAACAAATCAAACGTCAAAGCGAACACTTCGCGTAAAAACAATACCCAGCAAAACGGTTCTAAGATGCAAAGAATTAAAAGCCGTGTACTGAGCACGTTGTGGTCTTTCTTTTGGAAGGGGACTATTGCGGCGATATTCCTTGTTGCAATCTATATCATCTACTTAGACGCTAAAATAAGCCGGCAGTTTGAGGGTAATAAGTGGGAACTTCCCGTTCAAGTTTATGCCAGATCGATGCAGTTTTTTCCTGATCAGTTCCTTAATGAGGATGAAGTGCTGTGGGAGCTGAAGCGGCTTAACTATTCTCGTGTAAATCGTATCAGCCGTACCGGTCAGTATACCGTTCAAGGTCGTACAATCACCATTCATCGTCGCGCGTTCGAATTCTACGATGGCCCAGAAACAGCGCGTATTTTTACGCTTAATTTTGCTGGTAAAAAGCTTGCCAATATTGTCGATAATCAAGGTCGGCGCTTAGCTGGGGCTCGCCTAGAACCGGTGCAAATTGCTCGGATCGGCAATGAATCGCGTCAAGACAGAGAGTTTGTTCCGTTCGATAAATTCCCTAATATTTTAAAAGAAACACTGCTGGTGGTAGAAGATAGAGACTTTTACCAACATCATGGTGTTTCTGCGCTGTCTATTTTACGTGCGCTGTATGCCAACATCAAAGCTGGGCGAACTGTGCAAGGTGGCAGTACGCTTACGCAACAGCTCGCAAAGAACTTTTATCTCACCAGAGATCGCACCTTAATCCGCAAGGTGAATGAAGCGTTCATCGCATTGATTTTAGATTTCCGTTACAGCAAAGATGAAATCCTCGAAGCCTATTTAAACGAAGTGTTTTTGGGACAAGCCTATAATCAAGGCGTTCATGGTATGGGGCTTGCGGCCGATTTTTATTTTGGTAAGCCAGTGGACGAGCTTGAGTTTGACCAAGTTGCTATGCTAGTTGCGATGGTTAAAGGGCCATCTTTTTATAACCCAAGACGCTATCCTGAGCGGGTAATGGAAAGGCGTGATTTAGTCTTGAGGCTAATGGTGGAAAATGACCTTATCACAACGCCCGAGTATCGCGCAGCGCTGGCAAGGCCGATTGATGTACAGCCTTTAAAAGCGAGCCGTATGCAGTCTTATCCTGGATATTTGGAGTTGGTGAATCGCGAGTTAAAGAAACTGGTGCCTGATGATGACATTGTCGACTCTGGAATTCGGATTTTTACCTATCTCGATTTACAAAAGCAAACGGCGATGGAAGATGCCGTTAAAAAGGGCTTACCTTACTTAGAGCGCCACTTTAAAACGGAAGATTTAGAAACTGCCATGCTGTCAGTTAATGTTGAAAAAGCGGGCGTATCGGCGTTAGTTGCTGGTCGTCAGTTGAAGTTTTCAGGTTTTAATCGGGTATTAGACACCGAGCGTAATATAGGTTCACTGGTCAAGCCCGCTATTTACTTGAGTGCTTTGTCAAATCCAAACTACCATTTGGGCATGCTGCTTGATGACAGTCCCCTTGAAGTGACAGACGGTTCAGGTAAGGTTTGGTCTCCAGAGAACTTTGATCATAAATTCAGAGGCCAAGTGCCAATGTTTGAAGCGTTCAGCAATAGCATCAATATTCCAGCAGTAAACCTTGGTTTGGATGTGGGTGTTAATCGAGTCGCACAAACTTTGAATGAGCTTGGTGTCTCTAAGTCGATTCCACTTTATCCTTCTTTATTATTGGGCGCGTTAGAGTTATCCAGTTTTGATATTGCAGAGGCGTACACCACACTTGCTGCAGATGGTAAGCAGAGCGAGTTGACCAGCGTCATGGCTATCACCGATTCACTGGGTAAGCTAGTATACGAACATCCAGTACAAAAAAGCCAAACGCTAGACAGCGATGCGGTATACATGACGAAATACGGCATGAAGAGAGTGACCAAAAAAGGTACAGCTAAACGTCTTAACCTTCACTTTCCCTCTATTCAACTTGCGGGGAAAACAGGGACGAGTAATGATTTAAGAGACAGCTGGTTTGCCGGTTTTGACCAAAATACGGTCACCGTTGCTTGGATTGGTCGTGATGATAACAAGCCAACGGGATTAACGGGCAGCCAAGGTGCGCTTGAGCTCTATATTCGTTATCTTAAACCATTAAACCCACAAGCGATTGTTGATGAGCGTCCAAAGTCCATTCGCTGGGCGTTTATCAATCCGAAAACGGGTAAGCAGTCGCCTCCGAGTTGTGGTCCTGTATTGCAGCTACCTATTAGAGAGAGCATGTTCGAACCAAGACCTGGATGTTGAACCAAGTCTTGGTTACTAGGGGTTGTTGACCCTAGCACAGTCTCTAAGCTTTAAATTTATCGATTTCTTTATTTAAAGTTTGTGAGAGCTTGCCAAGTTTTTGTGCATCGCTCTGGGTCGCTCTTGCGGAACCCAGAGTATGTTGTGCTAAGTTACTGATCTCAGATGATTCGTTCAATGCGTGTTCGGTCGCTTGGGTTTGTTGCTGTACCAGCTGACTGATCAGTTTCCCTTGCTCGTCTATGTCTCGCATGCTTTGCTCTGCGTGCTGTAGGACTTCATTAGTATCATTCGCGGCGATAACACTTTGCGCCATATTGTCTTCACTGCTGCGCATTTTGTCTTGCGTGTCTCTGGATGCAGCTTGTAAAGATTGAATAATATTGTGTATTTCTTCCGTTTGTTGCTGTGTTCTTTGCGCAAGCGTTCTAACCTCATCCGCTACCACCGCAAATCCTCGGCCTTGTTCACCAGCACGAGCTGCCTCAATTGCGGCATTGAGCGCGAGTAAATTGGTTTGCTCGGCAATCTCTCTAATCGCGGAGCTCACCTGACTAATGTTTTGCGTGTCTTCCGCGAGCTTATCTAAGGCAGCACGACTTTGTTGAAACTCAGCTTGTAGTTCGGTCATTTGCTCTGCAAGGGCTGTGGTATTGACGCTACTTTGCTTTACTTGTTTGGCTGCTACGGAGGCCAGCTCTGTTGCGCTAAATGCGGCATCCTCAACCGAGCGAGCGGACTGTGCCATATTCTCGAGAGAATGGTGGATAGACTGGATTTTATTCTCCTGCTGGGCAACGTCCTTCTCAGTATCTTGGCTTATCTTATTGAGTGTTCTTGTTGCTTGCTGTAGCTCGTCACTACTTAATCGAACGTTACCAAGTAACGAGATAAAGGCATGTAGTACCGCATTAAATTGTTCAATAATTTGGCTAAGCTCATCGGAGCCAGTTGTCTGCGCTTTGATACTTAAATCCCCTCGAGAAGCGCTCTGTGCGGCATGTGAGAAAGTTGTGATGGTGCCCATGACCGAGGAGTAAAAGCCAACCATAAGATAAATAGCGATGATCAGTGCGAGTAGTGAAGCCAAGGCAACGGTGTTTCTGATCCACCGTTGCTGGTTTTGTTTTTCAGCGACAAGCGCGGCAAGCGTGGGTGTTGCAACATTAACAAACTGCTTGATAGCATCACTTGCACTTTGGTAGTAACGGTTAAATTGCGCTTGTGAGAGTGCCAGTTCATCAGGATCTAACAAGCCTGTTTTCACCGCTTGCTGGTAATCAGAGAGGCTAGACTCAAGCTCAGCTAAGGGCTGACTAAGCTGCTTTTTGAGTTGCTGGTTATCATTGATAGCAATGTTAAGTTTGCCTGAAAATTGTGTCGTGACGCCAGGTAATCCTTTGTTTAAATTGGACAGTGCAATAAAACTATCTGGAGTAAAACTGCCTCTACTGATGATATCGCGTGCCTGCGCCTCAATTTGATTGATTTGCGATATGAGTCTTGGCGCAGACTCAACAAGCGTGCGATTCAGGTAACTGCGTCCAAGATCATCATCGACGGCTAGTTGAGAGGCAATAGAGAGCTGCTCAAGGGCGCTTGCGCCAGCGGCGCTCACTTTAGGTAGTTTAGCGCGTTGCAATAAAATTGAATTATCGGAAGCTTTACCCGCTAAAATGTTTTCCAACATACTAGGGTAAAGCGTGAGCCCTTGCCTCTGCATCTCACTGACAGAAATAGAATGGTTAAGTACACTGTTTAGAAAAAACAAGCTGAGGCTTAGCGGTAGTAATAAAATACCAAATACAACGGCCATTTTGGTTTTGTATCGCAACCGCGCCATCAAACGGGTTGCAGGATTAATTAGTGTATTAAATCCAGCCATCACTTCCTCTGTATGATAGTTTTAACTTTGCACAGCGTTATTAACTAAGTGCGCCTAAATAACTTGAGCCTAGGTTAAATAGACCGAAGCTTTTGAAAAGCTTATTCAAAGCGTAGCTGAAAAAACAAAAAAAGCCCTGAGCGGGCTTTTTAAATACAAACTAATATGGGTTGTAATCTGTGATTACAACTTGGCAAATGCACGCTTTGCAGCATTGATAGTGTTAGCGATTTCTTCGTCAGAATGCATTGTGCTCACGAAACCCGCTTCGAATGCAGATGGGGCTAAATAAACGCCTTCATCTAGCATCAGGTGGAAGAACTTTTTGAAGCGCTCTAGATCGCATTCAGTTGCTTGTTGATAGCTGGTTACTTTCTTAGCGTCAGTAAAGAAAAAGCCAAACATACCACCTGCATAGTTAGTCGTAAGCGCGATACCTGCTTCATCAGCAGCCGCTTGGAAGCCTTCACACAGGGCTTTACTCTTAGCTTCAAGCTCTGCGTGCAGCCCTTCTTTTGAAAGTAGCTCTAGCGCTTTTAAACCAGCAGCCATGGCAATTGGGTTACCAGATAGCGTGCCCGCTTGATAAACAGGGCCAACTGGGGCGATGTAATCCATGATTTCTTTTTTACCGCCAAACGCACCCACTGGCATACCGCCACCAATCACTTTACCTAAACAGGTTAAGTCTGGGGTGATGTTGTAGTACTGTTGAGCACCACCAAGTGCAACACGGAAACCCGTCATGACTTCATCAAAGATAAGCACACTTTGATTGTCAGTACATACTTCGCGCAGGCCTTCTAAAAAGCCTTCTACCGGTGGAATGCAGTTCATGTTTCCAGCAACAGGCTCGATGATCACACAGGCAATTTGATCTTTGTACTGCTCAAAAATCGCTTTTACTTCATCAAGGTTATTAAATGAAACCGTTAGCGTATGCTTAGCAAAGTCTGCAGGAATACCAGGGGAGTTAGGCACGCCCATGGTAAGTGCACCAGAACCTGCTTTAACAAGCAAGGAGTCAGCGTGACCGTGGTAACAGCCTTCAAACTTTAAGATCTTATCGCGGCCGGTGTAACCACGAGCAAGGCGAATAGCGCTCATGGTCGCTTCTGTACCAGAGCTTACCATACGTACTTTTTCAATAGAGGGTACTAGCGCTTTTACTTTTTCCGCCATTAGGATTTCAGTTTCTGTCGGCGCGCCGTACGATAGGCCATTTTCAACCGCTTCAAGCACTGCTTGTTTAATCTCAGGATGGTTATGACCTAAGATCATCGGGCCCCAAGAACCCACATAATCAATGTACTGTTTACCATCGGCATCAAAGGTGTGAACGCCTTCGGCTTTGGTGATAAATAGTGGCGTACCACCTACACCATTAAAAGCGCGAACAGGAGAGTTAACGCCTCCAGGGATTGAGTCTTGGGCGCGTTTGAATAAGTCTTGACTGATTGTCATTGTCGATCCTTTTTAGCTTTCACGTTTGCGGCTAAACCAAGGTACTTCTACCTCGTGTTTTTCCACTTGGTTTTCAACACCTAGCGTTAGGGCAAAAAGTGCCATACGGATCAATACACCATTTTGAACTTGGCGGAAGATAGCTAGGTTGTCGTTGTTATTTAGGTCGTTGTCTAGCTCGTTTGCATCGCTACGGCTGTCGCGAGGTAATGGGTGCATTAATACTGAGCTAGGTTTACAGTGAGCGTCATAAATCGCTTGGCTGATCCTAAAGCCACCACGGTATTTGTTTGCTTCTTCTTGAGAAGGGAAACGCTCTTCTTGAATACGAGTCTGGTAAACGATATCGGCAGCTAAATTGCCTTCCATCTTAGACACGACTTCAATACGATGACCGGCATTGTCTACGACATCTAAAATAGACTGAGGCATTTGTAAGCCATCCGGTGCAACCATTGTAAAGCGGATATCTTTGTAGTGGCTAAGTAACTTTGATAAAGAATGCACGGTGCGGCCGTATTTTAAATCACCGACTAGGGCGATGTGCATGCCGTCAATTCCAGTACCAAAGCGGCTAAGCTCTCGGTCAATCGTCAGTAGGTCCAGCAGTGCTTGAGTTGGGTGTTCATTAGGACCATCGCCACCGTTGATGACAGGAACATCGGAACCAGTTGCAAACTCGGCTACTGAGCCTGCGTCTGGGTGGCGCATTGCCACGGCGTCAGCATAGGCAGAAATCACGCGGGCGGTATCATACAAAGATTCGCCTTTTGCCAGTGCTGAGCTTTGCAAACCTGTGGTTTCACGGACTAGGCCGCCCAGCAGGTTAAATGCGGTGCCGAAACTTACCCGTGTTCTCGTACTTGGTTCAAAGAATAGATTTGCCAAAATCGCCCCATTAAGTACTTGGGTACGTTTTTGCTTTTTAGCATAGGGTTCCATTTTTTTGGCAATGGAGAAGATGTGTTCAATTGAATCTCTGTCTAATTGATTGACAGAAAGAATGTTTTCACCTTGGAAACTGAACATTTGGCGATTCCTAAAGACAAATTGACTACCGGGTTGCAGGGTCGCTCACCCAACCAGATAACACGCAGATTGTGGGCGGTTACTTGGGCGCATATTATACCCAAGTACCCCCAATAATGCACGGTTACAGTGCAGGTTTTAAAACGGCAAGAAAGACAATGGCTAATAGGATGAGTACGGGAAATTCGTTGAAAAAACGATAGAACTTGTCGCTTTTACGATTACGATCATGTTTAAAATCGGCATGCAATTTAAAGCAATAGCCATGATAAATATAAAGTAAAATCACTAAGGTCAGTTTGTAGTGCAGCCACATACTGTGTTTAAACCACTCACGTCCATATTCTGTAATCGTTAAGACTCCAAACACCGCGGTGAGAATAGCAAATGGGGTTACAAAATAGAGGAGGCGGCGCTCCATGATTTTGAGCATTGAGCTACAAGATTTTTCTTCAGTCATCGCGTGATACACAAAGAGACGTGGCAGATAAAAAATCCCTGCAAACCAGGCAATCATAAAAAAGATATGTAAGGCTTTATACGTTAGCAATAAGCTCATTATAAATTCCACTTTTTAGATTAGAGTAAACTGTTTCTGGTGGTGAGTATGTGACGAATTTGATCCCATCGCAATAACCCAAGTATTTGTTTATCATCCTTTTGATTATATATATACACCGCGCCTGAACGTTTATCTTTTAGCACATCAAAGGCGTCTGCTAAGGTCGCTTGTGTACTTAGTCCTTGTAGCTCGATATAAGAGACCGATACGCTGCCCTCGGAGATTAAGTTTAAATCGTATTCGGCTAAGCGGTAGCCGCTTTGTTCATCATAAACAATGAGCGGTGTTTGGCTATCAACCGCGGATAGGGTTTCCTTTATCTGCTCTTTGTCATCGGAATAGAGCAGTTTAAAATTCTCATCCATCTCAGCCACTATCCCTACTTTCTGTAATGCCTCTTTTGCCGGGGATACTTGGTAAGGCAGCCCTTGGAAATCTAGTTGTTGAATAAAAATAGAGCGGTTGCCAAACGCCTGTAAAGCCGTAACGTAAGCTGTGGTGATCACCAGCATAGCTGGAACGATTATTTTTGGATTGGAAGTCAGCTCCATTACCGCTGTGAGTGCAGCAAGCGGGGCGTGCAAGGTTGCCGCAAGTAAGCCTGCCATACCGAGTACACCATAAGTTCCCGCAACATCGACGCTGGGTTCAATAAACTGGGCAAAGAAAGACATCAAGGTGCCCATGATAACCCCAAGCCCAATCACTGGACCAATAATACCACCGGGAATACCAAGTCCAATAGCAAATAAAGTCGCCATCAGCTTAGCAATCAATATTGTGGTGAGTAGCTGTAAGTTATGTGGAGATTCAACGGCTTGGGTGATAGCGCTCATACCTGAACCCATGGCACCCGGTACGGCGTAGCCAATTAATCCCGCAATTAAACCCGCTAATAAAAGGCGAGGAAACATGCTGATGGGCTTAAAAGTTTTGATGATCAGCATTAGATTTTGATTGAAGGCAAAAGCAACAGCTCCTAATGCTGCACCACAAATAATTAAATAAGGGTAATGCCAAAAACTCAACGGAGTGATATGAATGAGCGCCAGCTCGGAACTATTACCAAACACATATTGCGTGCTCATTGCACCGATCACTGAAGCCAACATCACGGGCACGAAAATGTGGATTTTATACTCCCTGAGCACGACTTCCATAACGAATATCACCGCCGCGAGCGGAGTGTTAAATGAGGCCGCAATACCTGCTGCTACACCGCAACCGGCCAAAGTTCGCGCAGCATTGAGCGGTAGATGTAAACGCTCTGATAGAATGCTCGCTGCTGTTGCCCCCATGTGCACAGATGGTCCTTCTCGACCAACAGAAAAGCCACTGATCAAAGCAACGGCACCACCAAAAAATTGGTTAGCAGAATTCCAAATTGGCATATGACCGTAGTGGTGTTTGATCCGGTTGATCACATATGGAATGCCCAAACGGTAATGCTTAAACCCGGTTAAGGCGGCAAAGACCGCGATGAGTAGCGCAGCAAGCACAGGCAAAAATAGCCGATGTAGCTCAGAAAGCTCGGTAAAGTCATCAGGTTTATCGAGAAATGTGCCTTGGATTAATTCAATAGTAAGACGAAAAGCAATGATAAGTATCGCCGCAAGCAGGCCAGCACCGGCACCAAGTAGGCACAGTTGCGCTGAAGTTTTAGGTTTTGCAAGGCTTCGTCTTAATGTATCCAACGACATGAACGTCATTCCACAATAGTAAACCGTTTAAGAATATCAAATTTTTTACACTAAGTCCTTGTGCTAACGCAACTTAACTGAGGCAATAGTCTTATTTTCTTTGGTTAAGCATTATAGATACCAATATACATTCAATAGCAGGTTAGGTGCAGAGTTAAAAATCTCTCAATGACAAAAAATAAATAGAACCGTTTTGACAGGTGAACGACGAGTTCTTTGTTCCAAAAATGGATCATTTATCAAAGATAATTGGTACAAACGCTATACTTGATTAAAATACTCAGGTATTAGATAATTTGCAGATTACAGGATTAGGGGTCTAAATCTATGTCTGAACAATTACCAATTCAGTTTTCTGACGCTGCCGCAAGCCGCGTAAAGGAACTTATTGAAGAAGAAGAGAATGCCAATCTTAAGCTACGCGTGTATGTAACGGGTGGCGGTTGCTCAGGCTTTCAATATGGTTTCACTTTCGATGAAAAAGTAAATCCGGGTGATTTGGAAATCGTAAAAAACGGTGTCACTATGGTTGTCGATCCAATGAGTATTCAGTATCTAATAGACGGAATCGTAGATTATACTGAAGGACTTGAGGGTGCACGTTTCTTTGTGAACAACCCCAATGCAACAACCACTTGTGGCTGTGGTGCAAGTTTCAGCGTCTAGACATTATTCGCACTACGTTCCACTAGAGAGTCATGCGTTTGTCATGGCTCTTTTTGTTTCTGCCCATCACAACTCAATTTGCTTTATTCGTCACAAACTCCCTGTTAAATACATCATTAAGACAAAAAAGCCCAAAACAAAAGATGAAAATACTAAGATGTAGATAAAGCCTTTTTTCCCTTGCTTAAGCGGCACGCCGTTAGAACGAAGGAAGTAAATCCAGCCTAAGCACAATAGAATTGGCAGTAAAAACAGTAATCGAATCATCTAGTAATAGCCTCTTTTTTAACCACTCAGTAAATGTTAGCTGTAAGTTTTTATTTTTTAAAGAAAAATAATTTATTTCAAATACTGGTACATTTTTTAAAAAATTTGTTAAAGTGTTACTGGATATTACAACCCTTAATGAATTAAGAAAAAGTAAAAAATTAATTAGGTGTTACTCGTGTTTTAGTCTATACCTAATTGGGTACATAGGGACAAGTTAACATTTTGTCTACGTGTTACTGGTTTGGCATAACTTATCGCAGCTAGCTGGTAAGTTGTACCGCATTCGGGGTAAACTGTAAGCTTGATCGAGTTCTAAAGGCAAAAATGCTGAGTTCATACAGGCTTAACATTTTGCATTGTAGAGTTCCTCGATAAGCTACAACTGTAATATTTAGATAATAACTAAATGAGACGGGCATATTTCATTTAGATAATTTAGTCTTTCATCTAGTAGGAGATGTTTAATTATGATGGGTAAAACGGTTTCTTCTGAAGAAAACGGCAAGCTAACGAAGTGGCTAAAATCAAAGCGCCACGAGAAAGGTCACACAATGCGTAGTCTTGCGCAGGTGTTAGGTACGCCTCATTCATTCATCGGTAAAATTGAAAACCAAGAGCGTCGATTGGATGTCATTGAGTTTTTACGTTACTGCGAAGCGTTAGAAGTTGATCCTTATGAAGGCTTACAGCTAATCAAAGAAGATCAATAAGCGTTTAGTTAGCAAGAACGTAAAAGGTGCAAGGACCTGCACCTCTAGCTTTTGTTAGCATGATACGCCTTCTCAATAGCATAAAGCTTGTGCCGAATTAAATATAAAAACAATAATGACGGAAGCACCATAAGCGCAGTTAGCGTGAAGAAGAGTGCCCAATTACCTCCAAGCAAATCATCTATCACAAAACCACTATAGCCTGATAGCACGGTACGGCCTAAGCTACCAAGTGATGCAAGTAAGGCATAGTGGGTTGCGCTAAACGCTCTATCACAGAGCATAGAAATAAACGCCACCATCGCTACCAGTGACCAAGCTTGGGTAAAACCGTCCACCACAATTGCTAGCGCGTACAGATGTTCTTGAGGGCCTGCTATGGCAATCCAAGAAAACATTAAATTTGATGCTGCCATAGCAACACCACTAATAAATAAGCCCTTCACGATACCGTATTTATGGTTAAAGATACTGCCAAGAAAAGCAAATACGATAGTGATCACACCGGTACCAAGCTTGGAATATTGCCCAATTTGGGTGTTTGTAAAACCTACTTCTTTATAAAATACGATGGACATACGGGCTAAAAAGGCCTCTCCTATCTTAAATAGGAAAATAAAGGCGAGTAGGGCACATGCCGTTTTAACCCCATTCTTTTCAAAAAACCGCTTAAAGGGTTCAACCAGAGTCACAGCAAGCCAGGCATAGATCTTTTTAGAAGCACTTGATGAAGCGCTGTGGTTAAGTTTTTGCTCGTAACTCTTCTGTAGTAGTTCCTGTACTTGCTCGCGATGAGATTTTGGCTCTTTTGCCAACAAAGTGACAACTAACAAACACACTACGATGACGCTTAGCATCTGATAGATGATGGGCCAACTAAAGCCGGGTAAATCGGCCATAAAGAACGGAATTGCACCAAGTAAGGCATAGCCAGACCACCAACCTGAAGTCGCCATCGCTGCCGCTGCCGTTGCCTTTTCACTTTCATCTTCTGGTAAAATGTCGATGCGATAAGCATCTATTGCAATATCTTGTGTAGCTGAAAATAACGCAATAATAAAGCACAATAATGCAGCATGCGAAAGGTGGTCTTTAATTGAAATAGTGGCTAATGCAAAGGTGGCAACAATAATAATAAATTGGCAACTTGCTATCCAGCTTCGTCTTTGCCCTAAGCGATTATACAGCAGAGGGATTTTTACTCGGTCAACGAGTGGGGACCACAAAAAGTTGATAGTATAGGCGCCATATACTAGGCCAAATAGGCCAATGGTGCTGCGGCTTAACCCCTCATCTTTAAGCCAAGCTGACATCACCGAACCAATCAATACCCAAGGAAAGCCGCTACTTATTCCAAAAGCAAAGACAGTTAATAGACGTTTGTCTTTGTAATAACCAAGATATTGCGAAAAGCTAGATGATATCAACATAAAAGGGTATTACTCTGGCTGCTTTAATACTTCGACTGAAAGAATAATGACGGGCTCTTTAGGTATAAAGGTATAGCCAAGCTTTTCATTGTAGCCGGTTTCCACCTTCATAATCGCGTCCAGTGTTTCATAGCCTTCAGACACATTCCCGAACACGGCAAAACCCCAGCCTCTACCTGGGTTCAAGTGATCGTTGTCATCCATATTAAAGAAAAACTGTCTGGTACCTGAGTGTGGTTTGTTGTCTTGGTAGGCCATGGCAATGGTATACATATCATTTTTCAAACCATTACCGCTTTCATTGAAGATAGCTTCGCGCTCAAACATACCATCGTACTCTTTGTCGTAACCTCCACCTTGGATAACAAAGTCTTTTTCATTGGCTTCATCACGCTCAACTCGATGAAAGACAGAGCCGTTATAGTCTTTGTTGATAACGTAAGTTAAAAAGTTATTTACTGTAATTGGCGCTCTCGATCTGTCTAGTTCGACAATAATCGGCCCTTTACTAGTATTGATTTGAACTCGAGGGAATAGATTATTCTTTTGTACGAATTTACCGTTCATTTCGGCAAATACATTCATACTTAATAATAGGATGGTTAAGCTTAGAATTATTTTTTTCATTAACTTCCTCTCACAAATTGAATAAATTCAGGATCTTGAACGATTCGAGTCACAACCTGTTGAGCTAGATTGTTGAGCTGCTCTTCGATTTTGGCTTGGTCGTGTTTTAGTGGACCATTTAAATTAGCGCTACCTTTATATTGCTTTTTGAAACTGCGAGTGCCTTGCTTTATTAGTACGGTGACGTCAGCTTCAGCATCACTTTGGTGAGTCGAGAAAGACTCTTCAATAATGGCTTTAAAGCGATTGATATCCACAGTGACTTGCGTTGCTGCAACCGGTGTTATTTGCGCGCCATGTGCAGTGAGTGCTTGCGTCAATACCTGATTGAAGTTAACCGGTAAATTAGCATCAGGTACGTATAGTGCGGGTTCTTGGTTTTTCACGCGAATGGTGTATTTTGTGGTCCGCAGGTCGTTTACTTTGACCGCCACATTGGCGGCAAGCGCGTTTGACGAAGGTCCTTGATACTCCGGATGAAGAATGACACTGCGTGGTGAGCTTTCACAGCCCACGAGTATCAAGGTTAGCAGAATAATCAGCAATGAAAAACGCATGAAGTTAGCTCCTCTTTATTGCACTTAAAACAGTGAATTTTTTGTTGTTGCCTAGTGTCTTGCTGTTACCGAACAAACGCTTGAGTTTGTCGTCGTATTCCAAGTGGCGGTTACCGATAATTCTTAACTCTCCCCCTTGGCGAAGCGCAGCCTTAGCTTGTAAAAACATCTGCCAAGCAATGTGATCGGTGATTGCGTTGGCCTGATGGAATGGCGGGTTACACAGTATCAGATCCGCACCGTAATTTTCAAAACTCGTAAGGCAGTCGTTTTGAACGAACTGACAATCAGCAACACGCTCGGGTAGGTTATTCACGATATTTTGCTCCGCGCTATGCACCGCCATCGCCGACTCGTCGATAAAGGTGACGGTGGCATTTGGCATTTTTGCGAGCGTCATCAATCCGATGACACCATTACCACAGCCGAGATCAATGACCTTCAATGGTTTTTTACCCATAGGAAGGTAATTGATAAAAAAACGAGCGCCTATATCAAGAGAATCTCGTGAGAAGACATTTGCTTCATTCGACAAGATAAAATCGGTTTTTTCCAGCGGCCAAGACACCGGGAATTTACTATCAATGGCTTTGGCTGACGTCTTGCTGAACACTAAACGCGATTTTTTTACCGCTAAGCTAGTCGTTGGCTCAGTCAAAAAGTGGCTAAAGCTTTTTAATGTTGAGGTGTGAATTTCTTTTGCTTTGCCAGCCGCAATTACGGGAATGTCTGTAGTCAGTTTACTTAACTGTGCAAGTTGCGCTTGCAATAGCCCTGAATTTTTGGGAATTTTTATTAATATCAGATCGATATCTTTTGGCAGCTCATCCATGCTAGTGAGTACATCAACCTGAGCGTCCGCCAGTTCGTTGGCCTCTAAATTATACTCATAGGCGAGGGTACTTACATAAGAGTCGGTGACTACTGTGCAGTGCTTGTCAGCAAGTGCACAGCATAATGCGCCAAAACTATCGTTGAGAATGAGAATACGGTTTGCATCGCGGTGATGTTCAAAGACATAATCTAACAGGTATTCGTCGGCTGAATCCCAAGCTTGTAAGCTGCGATTTTTTTGATCGAGTGGAAACCTATGTAGCGTAAAAGGGTTTCCGGCTAGAATTGCATCAGTCGTCATGTGAATGTTCTATAAATAAAAGCAGCGGGTAGTTTAACATGAGAGCAGTAGACAAAGCACGGAACTTGCCGAGCGGTTTTAGCTATCAAGCACAGGCTATTAGCTTCGACAAAAGTCTAGCGCTATATAATGTACTACTGAATAGCCTTGCGTGGCAGCAAAATACCATCACCTTATTTGGTAAGACCCATCAAACGCCTCGACTTGAACGCTTTATTGCCGACCCAGACGTGCATTATAGTTATTCGGGAAAGCGACTCGAAAATGCTCCTTGGCCTTCGGTATTGCTTGGGATCAGACAAACGCTAGAACGCAGATTTAATATTCCTTTTAATGCGGTATTGGCCAATTATTATCGTAATGGTCAAGACAGTATGGGCTGGCACAGTGATGATGAACCCGAACTCGGTTTGACGCCCATAATTGCTTCACTGTCGCTTGGCGCGACCCGCAAATTTAAAATACGCCACAAAGTAAGTCTCTCTGTAACCGACATTTTATTGGAAACGGGCAGCTTATTGGTAATGCAAGGTGATAGTCAGCGTGACTATCAACATGCTTTGCCAAAGCAGGCCAAGGTGACTCAGGGGCGTATTAATCTCACCTTTCGAAGTGTTGGAAATACGCGCTGAACGGCGTATAGTAGCGTCACGAATTGCTCTAGGAGACAAAGTATAATGTCAATGCAATCACAGATTTATGACAAAATAGCTGAAGCCGTTGCGTGCAAGCATCTGAACGTTATCAATGAAAGCCATATGCACAGCCGTGGCGAAGAGTCTCACTTTAAAGTCATTGTTGTAAGCGAACAATTTGTCGGCCAGAGGCTGCTGCAACGTCACCGAAAGATCAATGAAGTGCTAAAAGATGAATTACAAAACCATATTCACGCTTTGGCCATTCATGCCTATACACCAGAAGAGTTTTCAGACAAAGAAGGTCAAACGCCAGAGTCACCAAAATGCTTGGGTGGCTCTAAGTTCGATAGCTGATCAGATGTGTGTTTTACATATCTGCCAGTACACTACGCAGTAATTTTAATAAAGTGAGAGCAATCTCACTTTTATTTTGTATCAAATCAATGGATAGGATCTCTTATGGTCATCAAACCAAAAATTCGTGGATTTATTTGTACTAATGCGCATCCAGTAGGCTGTGCTGCACACGTTCAAGAACAGATTGAATACGTAAAACAACAAGGCCAAATCGAAAATGGTCCTAAGAATGTATTAGTAATTGGTGCATCGACAGGCTATGGCTTGGCGTCGCGTATCACCGCTGCATTTGGTGCCGGTGCGAAAACGCTAGGTATCTTCTTTGAAAAAGAAGGCTCAGAGAAGAAAACAGCATCAGCGGGTTGGTATAATACGGCTGCATTCCAGCAAGCTGCAGAAGAAGCGGGTTTGTGGTCTAAAAATATCAATGGCGATGCGTTTTCTGATGAGTTGAAGCAAAAAACCATCGACACCATCAAAGCTGAATTGGGTAAAGTAGATTTAGTGGTATATAGCCTTGCGTCTCCTCGTCGTAAAGACCCTAAATCAGATGAAGTTTATTCTTCAACACTTAAGCCAATTGGCTCAGCTATCACAACTAAAAACCTAAATACTTCAAAGCGCGTCATTGATGAAATGACAGTTGAAGCTGCTAACGAAGACGAAATCGCCAATACGGTTAAAGTGATGGGTGGTGAAGACTGGGAACTTTGGATTGATGCACTTAAGCAAGCAGATGTGTTAGCTGATGGTTTCAAAACAACGGCATACACTTATATCGGTAAAGAGTTGACTTGGCCAATATACGGCCACGCAACGATAGGTAAAGCAAAAGAAGACTTGGACCGTGCGACGCTGGCAATTCGCGAAACCACTGCTGATATTAATGGCGAAGCTTATGTGTCTTCACTGAATGCAGTAGTGACGCAGGCAAGCTCTGCTATTCCAATTATGCCTCTTTATATCTCTGCACTATTTAAAGTGATGAAAGGTGATGGCACATATGAAGGGACAATCGAGCAAATCCATGGATTGTTTACTGAAAACCTATATGGCCAATCACCGCGCTTTGATGATGGCGGTCACTTGTTCCAAAACTATAAGGAACTAGAAGACGGCGTTCAAGCTCGTGTACAAACTATTTGGGATACTGTTGATACCGATACAATTGATGAATTGACGGATTATGTTGGTTATCACAACGAATTCTTGAAGCTATTCGGCTTCGGAGTTGACGGCGTAGATTACGAAGCTGATGTGGATGCAACGGTAGAAATTAGTCACCTCGTTTAATTTCACGGTTTTTAATCTCACTGTTTTTGATTTTGCGGGCAAAGTGCGAATTGGTACTTTGCCCGTTTTTGTTTGACCGTGAATTTTTACTTATTTTGCAGATCAGGGTAAGAAAAATTTTATCTATGCAACTTTGGTCTATACTCCTTCCAGTGATGGATTTTTCAACTAATCTAAATCCACGTTAAAGTCGTATTAATTTCATAATTCCACTCGCATACTCAGTACGATTAATGTTAAAATCAGAGAAATATGTGAGGACTTTTATCACGACGCTGCTTTTTTGTGCGCGTTGAGAGGTATTTTAAAGGGGCTTGTTTGGGAACCCTATCCGGACTCATAACTTTCTGCTCTTTATACCTAATACTTAGTACAAACGAGGTGGCGCTGTGGTGACTAAAGATATTTTCAGTTTCTTTCCGTTAATGTAATGCAAGTGCGTATGATCAACATAAAAAAAGGTCTGGACTTACCAATAGAGGGCGCACCTCAGCAAGTTATTCATGATGGTTCTGCTGTCAAACGAGTAGCTGTGCTAGGTGAAGAATTCATCGGTATGCGTCCTACCATGCATATTCGTGTGGATGACCAAGTCAAAAAAGGCCAAGTTCTTTTTGAAGATAAAAAGAACCCAGGCGTCAAGTTTACTGCGCCAGCTTCTGGTGTAGTTAAAGAAATTAACCGTGGTGCTAAGCGTGTACTTCAATCCGTTGTGATCGAAGTTCAAGGCGACGAGCAAATCACTTTCGAGAAGTTTTCAGCTGCTGATTTAAGCAACTTAGACTCTGAAAAAGTGAAGGAAGTGCTAATCGAGTCTGGTCAATGGCCAGCGCTTCGTGCACGTCCATTCAGCCGTGTCGCTGTGCCGAGTGCAACACCTAGCTCAATCTTTGTGACAGCAACAGATACTAATCCGTTAGCAGCAGATCCTGCTGTTATCATCGCAGAAAACGTGGAAGCGTTTGAAGCGGGTCTAGCGGTTGTATCTCGTTTGACTGAAGGCAAAGTATTTGTGTGTAAGAAAGCGGGTGCTAACGTACCTAGCTCTTCTATCTCACAAGTAGAAGTTCATGAGTTTGCAGGTGTGCACCCAGCAGGTAACGTGGGTACTCACATTCACTTCCTAGATTCTGTAGGTACAAACAAGCAAGTTTGGCACATTGGTTACCAAGATGTCATCGCGTTTGGTAAGTTGTTCCTGACAGGTGAAATCTACTCAGACAGAGTTATTGCTCTAGCAGGTCCTCGAGTTAAGAACCCTCGCTTAGTAAAAACTCATGTCGGTGCGTCGCTAACAGATTTAGTTGCAGGCGAGCTTGAAGACGGTGATAACCGAGTCATTTCTGGCTCTGTGTTAGCTGGTAAAACAGCAACTGGCCCTCATGCTTACCTTGGTCGTTACCATACTCAAGTATCAGTTTTACTTGAAGGTCGCGAGAAAGAGCTATTTGGCTGGATCGCTCCGGGTAGTGACAAATTCTCAGTAACACGTACATTCATTTCACACTTAACACCTAGCCGTTTGTTCAAGATGACAACGTCTACTGGTGGTTCTAAGCGTGCGATGGTACCAATCGGTAACTATGAGCGTGTTATGCCACTCGATATTTTGCCAACGCTATTATTACGTGACCTTATTTCACGTGATCTAGATTCTGCGATTTCGTTGGGTGCACTAGAGCTAGATGAAGAAGATTTAGCACTATGTACTTACGTATGTCCGGGCAAATATGAGTACGGTTCAATCCTGCGCGATTGCCTGACTACTATCGAGAAGGAAGGTTAAAAATGGCCTTAAAGAAATTTTTAGAAGACATTGAACCTCACTTTGAACCTGGTGGTAAACACGAGAAGTGGTACGCGCTTTATGAAGCCGTAGCAACTATCTTCTATACTCCTGGTTATGTAAACAAAGGTGCAACGCACGTTCGCGATAACATCGACCTAAAACGTATTATGATTTTAGTGTGGATGGCGACGTTCCCAGCAATGTTCTTTGGTATGTTCAACATCGGTCACCAAGCTGCGCTTGCACTAGGTAACGGTTTTGAGCTTGCTAATACTTGGCAGGTAGCTATCTTCCAAGCACTTGGTGGTGAATTAACCGCTGATGCCGGGTGGGGCGCCAAAACGTTCTACGGTGCGTGCTTCTTCTTGCCTATCTATGCAACCGTGTTTGCGGTTGGTGGCTTCTGGGAAGTGTTATTCGCGTCAGTTCGTAAGCACGAAGTAAACGAAGGCTTCTTTGTAACCTCGGTTCTATTTGCGCTTATCCTGCCTGCAACAATTCCGTTATGGCAAGCTGCTTTAGGTATTACGTTCGGTGTAGTTGTTGCGAAAGAGATCTTCGGTGGTACAGGTCGTAACTTCTTAAACCCAGCGCTTGCAGGTCGTGCGTTCTTATTCTTCGCATACCCAGCTGATATCTCTGGTGACACAGTGTGGACTGCTGTTGACTCATTCTCTGGTGCAACTTATCTAGGTCAAGCTAGCGCAGGTTCACTAGACTACAGCAATATGGACCTTTGGTTTAATGCGTTTTATGGCTTTATCCAAGGTTCTGTTGGTGAAACGTCGACCTTAGCTATTTTATTGGGTGGTTTGTTCCTCATTTATGTTCGTATTGCATCATGGCGCATTGTACTGGGCACATTCATCGGTATGGTTGTGATGTCATTTGTTCTAAATGCAATCGGTTCTGAAACTAATGCTGCGTTTGCAATGCCTTGGCATTGGCACTTAGTACTTGGTGGTTTCGCATTTGGTATGTTCTTTATGGCAACAGACCCTGTATCTGCGTCTTTCACAGACAAAGGTAAGTGGTTATACGGTGCGCTAATCGGTGTAATGGTTGTGCTTATCCGTGTTGTTAACCCGGCATATCCAGAGGGCATGATGTTGGCAATCCTATTCGCTAACCTTTTTGCTCCACTATTCGACCACTTCGTAGTGCAGTCTAATGTGAAGAGGAGATTGGCACGTGTCAACTAAGAATGAATCAATGGGCAAAACGCTCGGCGTAGTTGTTGGCTTATGTTTAGTGTGTGCAATCGTAGTATCTTTTGCTTCGGTTCAGCTTCGCCCTATGCAGCAAGCAAACAAAAACGAAGATATTCAACGTAACATTTTAGCCGTTGCTGGCTACGATAAAGTTAAAAACGTGTCTGAAGTTTTTAACCAAAATATCGAATCACGTGTTGTTAGTCTTAAAACAGGTGAGTTTGTAGAAGACGTTAAAGCGGAATCTTTTGACTTTGAAGCGACTAAGTTTGATGCCAAACGTAGTTACAAACTTTCAAAAGCAGAAGACAAAGCGGGTATTCAACGTATCACGAATAACTCTCCAGTTTATTTCGCAAAAGATGACCAAGGTAAAGTGTCTACTATCATTCTACCAATTCAAGGTTACGGCCTTTGGGGTGTGATGTATGGCTTCCTTGCGCTAGAAGCTGATGGTGAGACGATTAAGTCAATCAACTTTTATAAGCACAGCGAAACTCCAGGTCTTGGTGGTGAAATCCAAAATCCTAAGTGGACTGCACTTTGGGATGGTAAAGAGCTTCCTATCGACGTAGTTAAAGGTAGTGCTGGCGGTAACGAACACAAGGTAGATGGTCTATCTGGTGCAACACTTACTTCTAACGGTGTTGATCACACAGTTGATTTCTGGACAAGCGACAAAGCGTTTGGTCCATTCCTTGCGAAAGTACGTAAAGGAGCATTGAACTAATGGCTAATGCAAAAGAAATGAAGGAAGTCTTGTTTGGTCCTGTTTTTGCGAACAACCCGATTGCACTACAAGTGTTGGGTATCTGTTCTGCATTAGCGGTAACATCAAGCCTTAAAAATGCACTTATCATGTCAATCGCGTTGACATTGGTTACTGCGTTTTCAAGTTTATTTATCTCAATGATCCGTAATCACATTCCTTCAAGTGTGCGTATCATTGTCCAAATGACGATTATTGCATCTTTAGTAATCGTTGTAGACCAAGTGCTTCAAGCCGTTGTTTACTCAACAGCAAAAGAACTATCAACGTTCATCGGCCTTATCATTACTAACTGTATCGTAATGGGTCGTGCAGAAGCATATGCAATGAAGTCGCCACCAACAATGTCATTCCTTGACGGTATTGGTAACGGCTTAGGTTACTCTGTTGTACTTCTAACAGTTGGCTTTATCCGTGAACTATTTGGTGCAGGTACATTGTTTGGCGTTGAAATCCTTCCACTTATTTCTGAAGGTGGTTGGTATCAGCCTATGGGTCTACTAGTTATGCCATTCAGCTCGTTCTTTATTGTTGGTTCTTTCATTTGGGTACTTCGTACTTGGAAGAAAGAGCAAGTAGAAGCGAAGGCATAAGGGGAGAGAGATGGAACAGTATATTAGTTTATTCGTTAAAGCGGTTTTCATTGAAAACTTAGCTTTATCTTTCTTCTTAGGTATGTGTACTTTCTTGGCGGTATCTAAGAAAGTAACAACGTCGCTAGGTCTAGGTATTGCGGTAGTTGTAGTACTTGGTATCTCTGTACCAGTGAACAACTTAGTTTATCACGCAGTGCTAGCGCCGGGTGCATTAGAGTGGTTAGGTTTTGCAGAAGTAGATCTTAGCTTCCTACGCTTCTTGACGTTTATCGGTGTAATCGCAGCGCTAGTTCAAATTCTAGAAATGACGTTAGATAAGTTCTTCCCTGCGCTATATAACGCACTAGGTATCTTCCTACCGCTAATCACAGTTAACTGTGCGATTTTCGGTGCGGTATCATTCATGGTTGAGCGTAACTTAAACTTCGGTGAATCTGTAGTTTATGGTCTAGGTTCAGGTGTGGGCTGGGCACTTGCTATCGTATTGTTAGCAGGTATTCGTGAGAAGATGAAGTATGCAGACGTTCCTGATGGTTTACGTGGCTTAGGTATTACCTTTGTTACTGTAGGTCTAATGGGCTTTGGCTTCATGTCATTCTCTGGTATTTCACTGTAAGGTAGCGAGGAAACTATACGATGGAAACTATTGTATTAGGCGTAAGCATGTTCATCGCTATCGTTGTGATGCTAGTGCTTATCATCATTGCAGCGAAATCGAAGCTTGTAGCAAGCGGTGACGTTACAATTGATATTAACGGCGATCCTGAAAAAGCGATCAAGACTCCTGCTGGCGGTAAGCTACTAGGTGCACTTGCAAACGCGGGTATTTTCGTATCGTCTGCATGTGGTGGCGGTGGCTCATGTGGTCAGTGTCGCGTACATATTAAAGAGGGTGGTGGTGATATTCTGCCAACCGAACTTGACCACATCTCTAAAGGTGAAGCACGTGAAGGCTGTCGTCTAGCGTGTCAGGTTAACGTTAAAAACGACATGGAAATCGAAGTTGAAGAATCAATCTTCGGTGTTAAAAAGTGGGAATGTACTGTTATCTCTAACGATAATAAAGCAACTTTCATCAAGGAGCTAAAACTAGGCATCCCTGAAGGTGAAGTTGTACCTTTCCGTGCCGGTGGTTACATTCAGATTGAAGCACCAGCTCACCATGTTAAATATGCAGACTATGATATTCCTGAAGAATATCGTGCTGACTGGGAACGTTTTGGTTTCTTTAAGCTAGAGTCTAAAGTTGACGACGAAACGATCCGTGCGTACTCAATGGCTAACTACCCAGAAGAGTTTGGCATCATCATGCTAAACGTACGTATCGCAACTCCGCCGCCAAATAACCTAACATTACCTTGTGGTAAGATGTCATCATACATCTGGTCACTTAAAGAAGGTGATAAGGTTACTATTTCTGGTCCATTCGGTGAATTCTTCGCGAAAGACACAGATGCAGAAATGGTATTTGTTGGTGGTGGTGCTGGTATGGCGCCAATGCGTTCACACATCTTCGATCAGCTTAAGCGTCTTAACTCTAAACGTAAGATGTCTTTCTGGTACGGTGCACGTTCTAAGCGTGAAATGTTCTACGTGGAAGACTTTGACGGTCTAGCTGAAGAAAATGATAACTTCCAATGGCATGTTGCCCTTTCAGATCCTCAACCAGAGGATAACTGGGAAGGTTACACGGGCTTCATTCATAACGTACTTTTTGAAAACTATCTTAAAGACCATGAAGCGCCAGAAGATTGTGAGTTCTACATGTGTGGTCCTCCAATGATGAACGCGGCAGTTATTAACATGCTTAAAGACTTAGGTGTTGAAGACGAAAACATCCTACTTGATGACTTCGGTGGTTAATTAGGTTTCGGTCTAACAATGAACTTAAGTTAGAATATAAGCCCTCCAGCAAAATGCTTTGCTCGAGGGCTTTTTTATACCCGTTGGTACTAAACTCAGGGAATTCTGATGCAAGCAAGTTACGCTTTTTTATCTAGATTTTTTATTATTTCGTTTTTATTCGTTTTTTTAACAGGGTGCCAAGACGCTAAACCTGAAGCCAAGGAAATCGTGCTGACTGGTAAAACCATGGGCACGACTTACAACATCAAGGTATTCCCCGGTGAAAAGCCGCTCGAACAAGCGCAGTTGCACGATGAGGTTGAGCAAGCATTAAAGGTTGTTAATCAATCTATGTCCACCTATATCCCAGATTCTGAGATTAATCAGTTCAATCGTTTAGCCGCAAATACCGTTATGCCTATCAGTGAAGACTTTCGCTTGGTAGTTGCTGAATCTATCCGCCTTGGAAAGTCGACCAAAACGCTTGATGTTACGATGGGACCGCTTATCGACTTGTGGGGGTTTGGTCCTGACAAAAGGCCAACAATGCGTCCGTCACAGGCAGAGTTAGACGATATGCGCACTCGTATCGGTGTTGATAAGCTTATTGTAAATGACCGTGGTCTTGCGAAAACAGTTGCGGGGCTTGAATTATCATTCTCTGCAACCGCTAAAGGTTATGGCATAGATAAGGTCGCTGAGGTGATTGAGAGTCATGATATTCATGACTATATGGTTGAAATCGGTGGCGAGCTTCGCGTTTCTGGCAAGAAGCCGGATGGTGAGTGGCGTATTGCTATCGAGAAACCCGATGCGCCTGTTGGTCAACGCCAAATTCACCGCGTGATAGAGCCCGGCAAAAATGGTATTGCAACTTCAGGAGACTACCGTATTTTTTATGAAATGGACGGTGAAACCTTTACACACCTTATTGACCCTACAACGGGTCGCCCAGTTAAACATGAGCTGGTATCGGTAACGGTACTACATCCATCTGCGATGACGGCTGATGGCCTAGCGACGGCATTGACTGTGATGGGCACCGAGCGTGCAAAGGCGTATGCTACTGAGCATCAACTCCCCGTGTATTTGATGTATAAAAGTCCTGAAGGGATCAAGAGTTACGCGAGTGAAGCTTTTCAGCCGTACTTGAATTAAGCTGTACAACACCCCATAATTTAATTGTGAGTGACGTCATGAAAGCGTATAATTTGCGCGTCGTCACTCAATTCAATGTAGCAATAAAAGGGGCTAGATAATGTCTTTATTCCTCCTTACTTTCGGTTTACTTATGCTTATCGCTGTTGCGATGGCTGTAGGCGTTATCGTACAAAAGAAATCCATGGCCAGTAGCTGTGGTGGTTTGGGCTCAATGGGCATTGACAAAATTTGTGATTGCGACGATCCATGCGACAAACGCAAAAAGCGGTTAGCGAAAGAAGAGATGTGGAAAGAAAACCAGATCCTGTAGCCGTAGAATGATATTAATTGAAAACGCAAGCTTAGCTTGCGTTTTTGCTTTTTGGGTAACAAACCTTAGGTTAAGTAAAAATGCAGCGGCAGCTATATTTTGTTCGTCATGGTGAAACGACCCTATCAGGCCATTTACTTGGAGTGACAGATCCCGAACTCAGTACCATAGGCGCTCAGCAATTGCTGCAATCGTTAACGAGTCTAAGTGGCCTGCGGCGTATTATTAGCTCTCCAAGGAAGCGCTGTCTGAATACAGCTAAAGCCTTTGCAAAGCAGTATCAACTCCCCGTTGACGTGGAGCCAAATCTCGCCGAATTTGATTTTGGATTATGGGATGGACAATCCTATGATACGCTTTGGCGAGAAACCCAATCTCCAAGTATTGGCGATTTTTGGCACAACCCTTGGCTGCACACGCCTCCTGAGGGTGAGTCTATGTATGATTTTCATCATCGGGTTGCCACATGGTGGCACAGCATTTTGGCGTCGCCAAGTGAAGAGTGTACCGCCGTCGTAGCACATGCTGGAGTAATAAAAGCGCTTGTAGCACTTATTCTTGACCTATCGCCTGAGCTTACTGCATACCAATCGAAGATAGATATTCCTTATGCGGGTATAGTAAAAGTTGAGGTGTTTTACGACAGCTGCCAAACTGCTTGGCCAAAAGTTGTATTTTAGACGTCTAGACTTCATAATGTTGCAAATTTCGTGATAGGCAGATATTGGGAATGAGGTGTGAGTCCTCAACTGTCCCCGCAACTGTAAGTGTATGAGCCTTGTCTCTTGCATAAGTCAGATACCAAGGCCTATCCATATACTTAAGCGGGCAGACTTAAGTCAAAGTTGTCGCTTCTCTATAAGCTACTACTTTGCCGTGCCCAATCAGAGGTGCTATGGCAGTCACTCCACAATTTCAAGTCGATAAACTTAGCGTACAGCTTGGTGGTAAAGCCATCTTAAAGGCACTCAGCTTTGCTATTAATTCGGGTGAATTTATTGGTTTGCTCGGACCGAATGGTGCTGGAAAGTCGACTTTGCTGCGCACTTTATATCAATACACAGCACCAAGTTCTGGGGCGCTACTTTTCAATGATAAGCCGCTAGCTAGTTATGGACGTAAAGCCTACGCGAGACATGTTGCTGTGGTGCTACAAGAGATCTCCGCTGAGTTTACTCTGCCATTATTTGATATGGTATTGATGGGGCTAACACCGAACAAATCACTGCTCGCGACAACGACGGCTGCTGAAAAACAGGCAATCTTACATGCCATTGAGCAAGTTGGATTGAGCCATAAGTTAGAGCAATGTTTTAGCTCCTTGTCTGGTGGGGAGAAGCAAAGAGCAATGATCGCACGTGCCATGGTGCAAGCGCCTCAAGTATTGATAATGGATGAGCCCACCAGCCATTTGGACATTAAATATCAAATCCAAATTATGGAGCTGGCCAAACAGCTTGGTGTTACTATTATTGCGTCTTTTCACGACTTAAATTTGGCTAGCGCCTTGTGCGACCGCTTATTAGTATTAAATAACGGTGAGCTTGTTGCAGATGGGTCGCCACTTGAAGTCATTACCGAAAGCCTATTAAGCCAAGTTTTTGGGGTATGCGCAGAGGTTTCTACTGTCTGCCATCCGCCAAATAACAGTGAGATCCCACATATACGCTTTTATTACGGGTATCAATTATGATTGCCGCAAAGCGGATCGCGTTGATATCGATACTGCTATTGAGCTTGTGCTGTTTTAGCATGCTGATGGCACTTAAGATCGGTGCGATTGATTTATCTTGGCATACGGTTATACAAGCGATTATTAATTTCGATCCCAACGTACTTCAACAGCGGGTGGTAGTTGAACTTCGTCTGCCACGGACGTTACTGGCGATGAGCGCGGGAGCAGGACTGGCGATAGCGGGTCTTATTTTGCAAACCGTGACGCGTAACCCTCTAGCTGATCCTTATTTATTTGGTATTTCTTCAGGTGCTTCATTTGGTGTGGTGGTGCTTATCGCGCTATTTGGTGCACAGTCTAGCCTAATGATGTCTGGGGCTGCATTTGTCGGAAGTTTGCTGTCTATCTTGCTACTTTTATTTGTGGCAAATCGCAATGCGCTACAGCAGGTGGAAACTATGCTCTTGGCGGGCGTCGCACTTTCTTTTCTGTTCAGTGCCTTTACCAGCTTATTGCTTTATTGGAGTGATCCTCAAGCCATCAGTGCAATCTTGTTTTGGAATCTAGGCTCGTTTGCAAGGGCGAGCTGGCAATGGCTATGGCTTCCATGTTTGGTCGTGCTACTGAGTTTTATCACGCTTTTAGTGATGCGTCGGCCACTCAACGCCTTGTTGCTCGGAGATGAGAGTGCCACCACGCTTGGCGTGAATGTAGGACGAGTGCGAATAGGTATGTTGTTATTGAGCTCCTTACTCACCGCAGTACTTGTGGCTGCGTGCGGCGGAGTCGGATTTGTAGGCTTGATGATCCCGCATATCGTGCGCTTTTTTATCTCGCAAGCAAAGGTGATTGGGCTTGTGGCCACCGCGCTGTGCGGTTCGCTTTTGATGCTATGGGTGGACGTATTGTCGCGCACGCTTATCGATAATCAGGAACTTCCTGTGGGTGTGATCACCGCCGCCATTGGCAGCGTGTTCTTCTTAGCATTGCTTATTTTCAAAAATCGCCGCTCTGGAGGCGTCGGAGTTACCCATGGTTAAACCGTTAGATACTCGCTTAAACACGCTTATTCAACAGCGCATTGACTTAAAAACCAAACCGCTAGGTGCGCTAGGTAAGCTTGAAGCCTTGGCTGCGCAGCTAGTACAGATCTTCTCACAAGGGCAGACGCAATTAGACATAGAGCAGTTAGCAATAACACGCCCTGCAATGTTTGTTTTTGCGGGTGACCATGGTATTGCAAGCCATGGGGTTTCTATTGCGCCAAGCGAAGTGACTGGGCAAATGGTTGCAAACTTTGTGCAGGGGGGGGCCGCGATCAACGTCTTTTGTCGGCAACTTGGTTGGCAGTTAACCGTAGTAGACTGTGGCACATTAGTGCCATGCGAGCCTGCGCCGCATTTGCGCTCACAGCGACTTGGCGATATTACTCATGCCTTCCATAAACAGTCCGCGATGAGCGAAATGCAGCTCAAGCAAGGACTTGAATATGGAGAGCAAGTGGTGATGTCCGCTATTGAAGCGGGTAGCAACGTGATTGCTTTTGGTGAAATGGGGATTGGCAATACCAGTTCCGCAGCTGCAATTTTAGCGGCGCTCAGCGGGGCGAGTGTGGAATTATGTGTGGGGCGCGGTACAGGCATTGACGATGAAACGCTTTGCAAAAAACGGGCACTTATCAAACAGGCTCTGGAATATCATCAAGATAAGCTTAAGACACCAGAACAAATTTTACAGCGCCTGGGTGGCTTTGAAATTGTGCAAATGGTTGGTGCCATGCAGGCGGTTGCTCGGGCACAAAAAGTAATCATAGTGGATGGCTTTATCTCCACCGCAGCGGCTATGTTGGCAAGTAGAATAGCACCGCATAGTAAGCAATATATGGTGTTTGCTCACGGCTCTATGGAGCAAGGTCATAAGTTAATGTTAGAGCAGTTAAACGCTGAGCCATTACTACATTTAGATATGCGCTTGGGTGAGGGAACGGGCGCCGCTCTAGCGCTACCATTATTACAAGCTGCGCTAGGCTTTTTTTGCGAAATGGCAAGCTTTGCCGATGCCCATGTTACGCAAGTGGTAGACGCATAATGCAGTGGCAACAAGAGTGGCGACTGTTTAAGCTTGCCGTGGTGTTTTTAACGCGGGTGCCAATTCGTTTGGAACCTGCCCCTTCATCTGATGAACTTAACGAAGTGAGTGGTTACTTTGCTTTAGTTGGTTTATTTGTTGGTGGCTTCTCGGCCATACTTGGCTATGTTGCCAGTAGTAGTGTGTCGCTAATGTTCGGCGCCGTCGTTGCACTGGCTGCGAGTATTTTACTTACCGGCGCTTTCCATGAAGATGGTCTTGCCGATGTTTTTGACGGTTTTGGCGGTGGCTGGAGCCGTGAACAAAAGCTTGAGATCATGAAAGATAGCCGTCTTGGTACATACGGTAGTTGTGCGCTGATATTGCTGTTATTGGCCAAATTTTCGCTTTTGACCATGCTCTTTAATGAATTTGCAGTGACACTCGCTGCACTTATTTTAGCCCATAGTCTAAGCCGTGCCTTTGCGGTGTCTTTAATCGGTACACTTAACTATGTACAGGCTGATGAGCTGAGCAAAGTTAAGCCGGTAGCGAAACATCTATCAAGTGCTGCGGCGACTCGCCTTACGCTCACTACCACCGCGATTTTAATTTTCTGTTGGCCATGGCTTGCGCTTTCACTGTTCGACTTGCTGATGCTGTGTACTTGCTTATTTGTGTTAAGACTTGTGTGCATTAAATGGTTTAACGCGCAACTTGGTGGTTACACCGGAGACTGTTTAGGGGCTGCGCAACAACTTGCTGAGCTTGTTATTTTGCTTTTTATTGTGGGTCATCTCTAATGGCACAAATACAGTTAATACTGGGCGGTGCTCGCTCAGGTAAGAGTCGCTTGGCAGAGCAGCGCGCTATTCTATTGTTAGAGCAAGGTGCGGTGAACGAACTTTACTATGTTGCAACTGCAAAAGCCCAAGATGAAGAAATGAAAAGCCGAGTGTTTGCTCACCAGATGCAGCGCGATAGCCGCTGGCAGCTAGTGGAAGAGCCGTGGCATATTGATAAGCTTATTGCTACTGCACGCGAAGGTGCGCTGTTACTTATCGATTGTTTGACCTTATGGCTGAGTTTTGGCTTATGCGAAATGGGTAAGGCCGCGACCGTAGACAAAAAAGAACATTTGCTGGCGGCACTAGAAAGCTGTGCTGCCACTGTTATTTTGGTGAGTAACGAAGTGGGGCATGGGATAATTCCGCTGGGCGAGCTAAGCCGTGAGTTTGTTGATGAGTCTGGTTGGCTCCATCAAGACATTGCTAAAGTAGCCGACAGAGTCGATTTTGTTATTGCAGGCTTGCCACAATGTTTAAAAGGTCAAGACGTATGAAAACCTTAATGGTGCAGGGCACCACGTCGGATGCCGGTAAAAGTACACTGGTTGCGGGACTTTGCCGGGTGCTGCAACGAAAAGGCTTATCGGTTGCGCCTTTTAAGCCGCAAAATATGGCACTAAATAGTGCGGTCACACCTTGCGGCGGTGAAATTGGTCGGGCGCAAGCACTCCAAGCCGAGGCCGCAAAAGTTCCGCTATCCACAGACTTTAATCCTATTTTGCTTAAGCCAAACTCTGACACTGGCGCTCAAGTGATCATTCACGGCAAAGCCATTAGCAATATGGAAGCAGCCGCTTATCATGACTACAAAAAGGTAGCGATGGAGGCCGTACTTTCCTCACATCAACGCCTCAGCGAACAATTTGAGCTGTGCATAGTGGAAGGGGCGGGGAGCCCTGCTGAGATCAATCTGCGTGAAAATGACATTGCCAATATGGGGTTTGCCTGTGAAGTTGCATGCCCCGTGATCATTATCGCTGATATCGACAAAGGCGGGGTGTTCGCACACTTGGTTGGCACACTTGCGCTATTAAGTGACTATGAACAAAGCTTAGTTAAAGGGTTTGTGATCAATCGCTTCCGTGGTGATATTGCGTTATTGCAATCTGGACTTGACTGGCTCGAGCAAAAAACGGGTAAGCCTGTACTTGGTGTATTGCCCTATTTGCATGGCTTAGCGCTTGATGCAGAAGATGCGGTGACGGTGGACAATATCTGTGAACGGGGATCGTTAAGCGTCAGGGTTTTACTACTTCCTCATATTAGCAATCACACCGACTTTGACACCTTGCGCTTAAACCCTGAAGTGGATTTGCGTTATGTACGCTATCAAGAATCTATCGGTCCTTGTGACTTAATCATTCTGCCTGGCAGCAAAAATGTGTTGAGCGATTTAACCTTCTTACGCAAACAGGGTTGGGCAGAAGAAATCAAACGGCACCTGAGGTACGGTGGTAAGGTACTAGGTGTGTGTGGCGGTTTGCAAATGTTAGGTAAGTTCATCAGAGATCCAAATGCGGTGGAATCAACACTCGGTGAAGTCGCTGGACTTGGTCTGGCTGACTTTGAGACCACACTCTCAGAGCAAAAAGTACTGACGCAAGTATCTGGCATTTGCCAATTGAATGAGCAAAGTGCTGAAATTTGTGGTTACGAGATCCATGCAGGGGTTTCTTCTGGAGCGGCACTAGAGGTGCCATTCTTGCGATTTAACACACATCCAAATAACAGTGTGAAAGATGGTTTTATCTCTCGAGATAATCAAATTGCAGCCACCTATTTACATGGTTTATTTGATACGGTCGCCGCCACACAGGCTATCTTGTCTTGGGCCGGTAGTAAGCAAGCGGGCACTGCCGCGATTGATTTAGCGAAGCACAGAGAGCAGCAAATTACGCGTCTTGCCGACAGCTGTGAAGCACATTTAGATTGGCAAAAATTGATGAAAATAATTGAGGAATAACATGAGCGAACAACAAGATAAGTATCAGCAACGACAGCAAAAAGTAAAACAACAAGTTGATGAAAAAATTGCCGCAGCGCAGCAAGAGCAGGGCATTTTACAAGTGATCACGGGTAACGGTAAAGGTAAGTCAACATCTGGTTTTGGCACCGTTGCACGCTGTGTCGGTCATGGTATGAACGCTGCGGTTGTACAATTTATTAAAGGAACCTGGGATTGCGGTGAACGCAATTTGCTCGAAAAAGTCGGCGTGCCATTTGCGGTCATGAAAACGGGCTTTACATGGGAAACACAAAACCGTGAAACTGACACTGCTGCTGCGCAGGCGACGTGGCAGCAAGCAAAAGTATGGCTACAAGATGAAAGCATCGATTTGGTATTGCTTGACGAAATTACGTATATGTTGAGCTATGACTATCTAGATTTGGACGAAGTCATAACGGCGCTAGAAAACCGTCCTACCATGCAATCAGTGATTGTAACTGGGCGCGGTGCACATCGACGCCTGACCGAGCTTGCAGATACCGTGAGCGAAGTGCGTAATGTGAAGCATGCGTTTGAGGCCGGCATTAAGGCGCAAAAAGGGTTTGACTACTGATGCGAAAATTCGCCTTATTTATTGTTCTAGGTTTTGCCTTTAGCGTTAGTGCTAAGCCCGCAGAGCGGATCATCGCGCTTGCGCCTCATATTGTCGAAAATCTTTATGCAATAGGAGCTGGGGAGCGGATTGTAGGCACGGTAGCCTATGCAGATTATCCAGAATCAGCCAAGCAACTGCCCCAAGTTGGTGACTATCAAGGCATTTCGGTTGAGAAAATTTTGGCACTTAAGCCTGATCTGATAATCGCGTGGAAAAATGCAAGTCACGTTCCTATGCTTGAAAAGCTCGAAAGCTTTGGTGTTGACGTGATTTATAGTGAAGCGAAATATCTCGATAAACTACCCGAGGAGTTGCTACGCCTAGGTAAAATTACTGGCTTTGGAGCCCAAGCTCAGCAACAGGCGGATTTATTTACTAAACGTTTAAATGAGCTAAAAGCCCTGTATAAACAAAGCGCTAGCTTAGCTGTATTTTATCAATTGTGGCCATCACCGCTAATGACAGTGGGAGGCGAAAGTTGGTTACAGCAAGTATTTACTGTGTGTAATGTGAAAAATGTTTTTGCCGACGCCACCACGGACTATCCGCAAATTAGCATTGAAAATGTTCTGTTGAAGTCACCACAAGTGATTGTGATCCCTGAAGAAAAGACCAAACAAGAAGTTAAAGCAATTGCATGGCAGCAATGGCCGTCGATCCCTGCGGTAAAGTACCAACAAACTATTTCGGTAGATGCCGATCTGCTCCATCGTTATAGCTATCGTATGCTCGAGGGAATATCGGATTTATGTGGTAAACTCGACGCTTCTCGAAGCCATTATAATATGATGAAAAAAGGTGAAGCATGACAACGTGGAGTGACGTGTTAGGTCAGGAAAAACAACAAGATTACTTTAAGCAAACCATGGATTACGTGGCAGAGCGTCGCGCTCAAGGTATAAATGTGTTTCCGCCCCATGAACAGGTATTTGACGCGTTCAAAGTCACGCCTTTTGATCAGGTTAAAGTGGTGATTTTAGGGCAAGATCCCTATCACGGCCCCAATCAAGCTCATGGTCTATGTTTCTCTGTGTTACCAGGGATTAAGCCGCCACCGTCGTTAAATAATATGTATAAAGAGTTGGTGCAGGATATTGACGGCTTTCGCATACCTAATCACGGCTACCTAATTGACTGGGCTAAACAGGGCGTACTGCTGTTAAATACGGTGTTGACGGTAGAACAAGGCCAAGCCCATTCACATAAGCATTTGGGCTGGGAGCGCTTTACAGATGTAGTGATTGAAAGGCTGAATGCCCACAGCGAAGGTGTGATTTTCTTACTCTGGGGCTCACACGCCCAGAAAAAGGGTAAGAGCATAGACACAAACCGTCACCATGTTTTACACGCACCACACCCTTCGCCGCTCTCAGCACATCGCGGCTTTTTTGGTAGTGGCCATTTTAGCAAAACTAATCAGCTGCTCACCCAAATGGGTAAGCAGCCAATCGATTGGCGATTGGCCGAGTTATAATACCAATTAGTCTTAATACTTGCGCAATTTGAAGGAGTAAATCTGACGCTAACTGCGTTAAAAATTTATTATTTAGAACAACTAAATAGCAAAATTTTTGCCTTGTTATCGACAAGATTTTCTCGCCTCAAAATAGACCACTTAATTAAGCGAATTGGTATAACAACAAAAAAGAGCGCCGTGAAGGGCGCTCTTTTTAGTTAAAATCAAATTCGTCTAAATCAACACTGTCTGCGAAAATATCCAATTCCTGTAGTTCTTTGCGTAGTCGCTGTTTATCTTTTAGCGCTTCAATTTCACGCCATTTTCTTTTTTTGCCCTTAGATGAAGTTTTTTTCCTAGTATCCGGACTTTCTAATAATTCTAATAACTCGTCTAGGGTATCCATGAAAATCTCCTATTGATAAAAACAACCTAAAGTGGCATTTGCTTCGGCTGTTGTTAGCACTACAACTGCAATGACACCGTTGATTTCTTCATACTATTTGGCAAACCTCAATATGAGGAACCGATAAAAGTCTGATAGCTAAAGTACGCTACAAACAACCCCGCGTTGCTTGCTTTTTGTACCAAAACCAGAAAGTAGCGGCATCAATTTTCACTTCAAGTGATATTGATATACCACAGACGGGATAAAAATAAAACACAATTGTGTCTTTTGGGTTAAAACCAAGTGACAGTTTGATGAAGGTCAATTCGGGTGATATCTAGGAGGTGTCAGAAAGGTTTGTATTGAGAGCGATAACAAAAACGCCGCAATATGCGGCGTTTCGAAATCGAATGTTTAAGGCACTTACAGTGCTTTAAAGCGTGCGACTAATGTTTCTTGTGCATCGGCAAATGAGCGAATACCTTCTGCAAGCTTTTCTGTGGCCATTGCGTCTTGGTTATGTAACCAACGGAACTCACTTTCGCTAAGCGCAGCAGGTTTTGCTTTAGGCGCAAAGTCAGCCTCAAGTAGGTAATCTTCGTTTGCAGGCATTGCAGCAAGCTCTTCTAATAGAGAAGGGCTAATCGTGAGCTTATCACAACCCGTTAGGGCTAGAATTTCACCTGTATTTCTGAAGCTGGCGCCCATTACAACGGTTTTATAACCGTGCTGCTTATAGAATTCAAAAATACTACGAACAGATTGTACACCCGGATCTTGTAGTGGGTCAGTTGGTTTTTCTAGGCCGTTGGCAACGTGCCAATCTAGAATACGCCCAACAAATGGTGAAATTAAAAATACGTTTGCATCGGCACATGCACGTGCTTGCGCTTCGCTAAATAGCAACGTTAGGTTACACTTAACACCTTCTTTTTCCAGTGCTTCAGCGGCTTTAATACCTTCCCAAGTCGATGCAATCTTAATCAAGATTTTGTCTTTGCTTACGCCTTGCGCTTCATATAAATTTAATAGCGTTTTTGCTTTTGCGATAGTCGCTTCGGTATCAAAAGATAAACGTGCGTCTACTTCTGTTGAGATATATCCCGGCACAGAGTTTGCGATTTCTTTACCAATCACAACGGCAAAATAGTCACAAGCCAGCGCTAATTGCTTTTCAGCGTCACTTTCATTGGCTTTGGCATAATCCCAAGCTTCTGTTAGATAAGGCTGATAAGCAGGCGTCTCTGCCGCTTTAAGTAAAAGAGAAGGGTTAGTTGTTGCATCCTCTGGCTGTAGCTTGCGGATGGCTTCAATGTCACCGGTGTCAGCGACGATTGATGAATGTTGTTTTAGCCTATCTAATGCTGAAGTCATGTGTTCCTCATTCCAATATTGATAACAGCGAAGTGATATTAGACGCCTTATGTTGCAACACCATTAAATAGCTGAATAGGTCATATGTCCGTATCGGGCGACATATCACACTCGTTATTTAGGGTTATTGTTATATAAGGTCGAGTTGTAAAGCGAAGCTGTACTTTAACAGCGAATTGCTTAAGCCCAAGTGAAAGCGGACAAACACTTGAAGTTACTTGGGGATAGTGTTGAAATTGACATTAATTACTAGCTAAGTCAATAGGCAAACCATGATCACAGTTATCTCTCCAGCGAAAAACCTAGACTATGAAACACCCGCACCAACCAAGATGCACACACAGCCAGAGCTGCTGGAGCATAGCGAGTCACTTATTCAAGTTTGTCGCGATTTATCACCACAGCAGATCGGTAGCTTAATGAAGATAAGCGACAAGCTCGCGGGCTTAAATGCGGCAAGGTTTGCCGAGTGGTCAGAGCCTTTTACACAAGACAATGCTAAGCAAGCTATTTTTGCTTTTAATGGCGATGTGTATGTCGGTTTAGAAGCGCAAAGCCTAACTGAGGCTAATTTAAATTATGCGCAAAATCATTTACGTATCTTATCTGGGCTGTATGGCATCCTAAAACCACTTGACTTAATGCAGGCCTATCGTTTAGAAATGGGTACAAAGTTAAGTAACCCGCGTGGCAAAAACCTGTATGAGTTTTGGGGCACGATTATCGCTGAAAAACTGAATAAGGTCATGGAAGAGGCACAAACACAATACTTGGTAAACTTAGCTTCAAATGAGTACTTTAAAGCGGTAGATAAGAAAGCGCTGAAAGGCGACATTATCACTCCTATCTTTAAAGATTGTAAAAATGGTCAATACAAAGTCATCAGTTTTTACGCGAAAAAAGCGCGCGGTATGATGGCAAGGTATATCATTGAGAACCAAGTATCGGATTTGGAAAGCCTGAAAGCGTTTGATATTGCAGGATACCGCTTTAGTGAAGAAGCAACGCAAAAGGCCCAAGAACCGGTGTTTTTGAGAGCAGAACAATGACAACAAAATTATGGGTAGCAGCAGTGTTCGCCGCTGTGTTTGTTAGCGGCTGTAGTGGACATTTTACAACTAGAGTCAGCAATGTGCCGGTCGATTGCGAAGGTGATTCACGTTCGTGTTCTATGAGCTGTCGCAGAGATTACTCAGATCCGATGCAAGTACAAAACTGTGAGGACAGGTGTTTTCAACAGCAAAATCAATGTCGAGTGGATAGACCAACAGAAGATAAATGGGAAATTACGGACGAAAAACCGACTTATCCCGCTTCCTTCTAATTCACTACGCTACGCGCCTTTGGGTAAGCTCATATAGGCGCGTACAACTCTGTCTCTAAATGCTAAATCCGCTGCTTTTTCGGCAGCTCTGTAAAGTTGGCAAAACCCCTCGGGCTTTCCTGTCTGCAATAAGATGTCATCTAAAGCATCGATGCCAGTTAGGGTCTGCTGCCAGCGAGATACTAGGTTAGTGTCAGGCTCTGGCAGCTGACAGAGGATTTGCTCAGATAACCTAAACTCACTGTTGGTAGCGACTTTGATCATATCGTCATTGGCCGCAGCTAACCAAGTAGCGCCTTTTGCGTTGACACAAATTAACGGTAAATAAGGCGCGATGGCTGGAAAGGCTGTGTTTTTAAACACCTCCACTTGCCAGTAAGCGCGAGCAATCTTCACAAACTGCTCGAAATTAGTGATGGCTGAAAAGCCTGATTGTGCGATGGGTTTGATTTCAACTCTGGGTTTGTTTGCATTCACCGTATCGTTTGCGGTATCTATATACCAATCTCCCACCAACATCGCATTTTGAAAGTACTCATCGCGTAGCGAACCCCATACTTTTTTGAGCTCGGCATTCTCTTTAAGCATGTAATTTCTGAGCACAGATAAACGTTCTGAATTTTGCTTGAGCTCCGTGGTGACGAGTTTAAACATTTCATCGCGAATTTCTAGGCAGCGACCAAGCGGGTAGGGTTTATCTGAAAAATAACTGTACTTTGGTGCAAGCGCAAGATCGGCTTTGAGACGAAGGTTTGCCAGCTCAAAAGCGAGTAAATCTATTTCCTGTTGTGTCAAAACAAAGCCACTGGGTAGATACTAGATGGCACTAGTATAACCACAGTGGCGAATTTGGCCTATTTAATTGAAGAAATTAAATAACTTAGGATTGCATCTGGCTTAGGATCTCGGCTCGTATCCGGCAGATATTTAGGCCTTGTGAATATACCTTGCTCTACTAACGCGTCCAGTGCATCTAAGTGCGCAATGCCCGTTTTACCGAGATATAAATTATCTAAGCTGCGGGTATTGGCAAGCTGCACTATGTCTTTAAAGCCTTTTAAGTAGAGGTGATCTTTAGTAAATCCGCCACCACGGAAGATACGCGTGGTCAGCGCAAAGGCTTCATTGACGTTTAATACACCTGAGTCAGCCAAAAATTCATACACTTGATAGAATTTGTCGCCTTTAAGCAGCATGTTGACCGCAATCACCCTGAGCGCCAATACTTTCAATCGTGTCAAATTTATTTGCCCAGATTGATACTCACGATAGATGGCAAGGCCTTCTTGAGTATAGGTATTGCCGGGTAGACCTAAGTGCAGCACTTTAAGTTGCTGGGCGTCAGCATTTAAGGTCGTGAGCAAGTGCACGCCTATTTCATGCTCTATCAAGGCATTGATATCAAGCTCAGATAACATTGCACTGCTATTTACAAGCAGAAGACGCTTACTATTGTCGACCATTGCTTTGGCAACAAGCTTGCTTGATATAGCGACCTTACAAGGTAAGCCCATGGTCTCAATCGCTTGATTAAAACGTACTAGGGCCTGCTCGGCGGTAATGTCTTTTTTTGGCAAGGTTTCGGTTTCGCGTGCGTGCAGCAAGAAGGTCGCATTATTTATATCGTTGTAATCCGGCTCACCATAATAGCGTAGCGAGTTATACAAAAAGGCTTCGCGACCAATTTGGGTGATCAGTTCGATTTTTGTGGCGTAGCTGTCGATCACTTTACGATATAAATCTTTTACGATCGGATCTTGGATTTTTCCAACGGGCAAGCGATAGAGTTGCTCTTTAAACTCATACGGGTCAATTTTCAGCGGGCGATATTTAAACGCAGGTTGATAATGACGTTTCGAGAAAAAGCGACGTTTCTCTTGTGCGATATTACTTGGGTTAACGTAATGCAGCGTTTCAAGGTTTCTGGCTATGCGGTATAGCGCTGAGTCCACGTTAATCAGCGCAGGGTCAAGCTGCGACGTTGATTTTGCTTTGCGAAGTGGCTTATAGCAGTGATTTTTAGCAAATGTTTTTGCCGTTTTACTCAAAGCAACATGCATGTTGCGCTGTAGTTTTTCAAACACCACAGGGAATAATTCGCCACTGTTTTCGTCCATAAAGACTTTTTTGACTTCCAGCGGTACCACTAAGGTGTTATCAAAGTGGCTGGTAATATATTGCGCTTGATAACCATGGCCCTGAAAGACGGTATTTTCAGCACAATCCACCAGCTGGCCTGCCAGTTTTTTCAGTCCTAGCTGCTTTTTCAGCTCATCTAATACGGCGCGAAAACGCAAGGTATCAAGTTGTGCAGTGCCAATATTAAAGGTTGGTGCATAAGGGTAGCTACGAATTTGATAATTATAGCTGTGCACATCAAATAGCAAGCAGGCACCAAACTTACGCTCAAGCGTGGTTAACAGTGCACTGAGCACACGGTAATAGGCTGCATGCTTTGACAAGCTAACATCTATGTCTGCATTTGGTAGCGCTTGGCTCCACACTTGTTTACCCCATGCTTCTTTGTATATCGCAAGCTCTGGCGCACGGTTAAGATCGTATTCGTAACGTGAGTCACGCGCGATAAGCGTGATGGGTAATGATTCAATCATGCCGTCGGTAAACGGATCTTCCTCTTGTAAACGCTCAGCATCGCTAATGGCGAACAAGCCTTTTAGGCTAGCACGGGTGCGGTGGCCTGCGTGTACAGCAGTGGCGACATAAGGCACGTATTCCCTCACTTCGAGGTGAAAAGCACCTTCAGCAAATTGTCCACTGATGGGTTTGCCGGCTTCAAGCGCGGCAATGATGGCTTGTTCAGATAGCATGAGCATCTTCTATTACTTGACGGAATTGGTTTTTGCGATGCGTTACTAGCTCTTTGGCGTGCACCACACTCTCTACAAAATCGATAACTTGCACTTGCAGCTTACAGCGGTTTAAACGGTTAATACGGGTTATCCCGCCAGGCGAGAGTACATTAACTTCGATAAGCTTGCCGCCTATTACGTCAATGCCAACAAAATACAAACCATCACGCACAAGCTTAGGACCGATATGCTTACATAGCGCTTTTTCTTGGTTAGTGAGTTTGTGTTTCACCACTTTGCCACCGGCATGTACGTTGGCACGCACTTCATTTGCTGCAGGCACACGTTTCATGGCACCAATCGGTTCGCCGTTAAGCATTAGGATGCGAACATCACCCTCGTCGGCACCTTCAACATAATCTTGTAAAATGACGTAGTTGCTGCCTTTACCAGCCTCGTCGCCACCAATATAAAACTCAAGGAGTGAGCTAAAGCTTTGCTTCGCGCGTTTCTCAACGACGATAACACCGCGACCACCAAAACCATCAAGCGGCTTTAAGATCATTTTCTCTTGCTCTGACTCAGAGAATATACGCTCTAAATACTCTTTGTTTTTAGATACATGCGTATTTGGAATAAATTCTCTCGCGATGCCTTGGAAGGATGCCGTGTATAGCTTGTTATTAGCAATGCGCAGGCCATCAATGTCGTTGATGATGAAAGTATCATCACGAACAGAGTCTAAAAAGTTCATCGCTAAGGTATCAAGCGGCGGATTAGCGCGCATAAATATTGCGTCAAAACCTGCCAAAGGAAGCTGTACTTTTTTAAACTCAGCTTTGTTGTAAAAGCTCACGAAGTTATCAGATACTTTTTGGCCCGCAACAAATACATCACAGAAGGCACTAGCAACACTTTCACGAATAGTGAGGTTGTTTACGGTGGTGATGGCAACGACGTGACCGCGCGATACGGCTTCGTGGATAAGTCTTAGCGTGCTGTCGTTTTCAGCTTCTACACGCTCCCAAGGGTACATAATAAAACAGATTTTCACGGGCTATTTTTGCTCAGCAAATAAATTGGCAATATAGCGGTAAAATAGCTTAGACGCTCACGGATTATTTTTATCGACAAGATAAGGAATATCAATCATCTATTGGGCAAGAAGCAGAGCACTGACAGGTGCTCTGCAAGGTGGATATCATACTCTAAAGCGGTTAACTATGTCACTCAATTCGTGACTTGCTCGTGTTAGTTGCTCACTGGTGTTGTTGAGTGAATGTGTGGTATCCAGAGAGTGATGGGTGGAGTCAGAAAGCTGAGCTATTCGCTCATTAACTTCTTGTGCTGCAAGACTCTGCTCGTCGGTGGCTTTGGCGATGTGGGTACTCATATCCGAGATAGCGTCAATAAGGCGCTCAATTTCGGTTAATGCGATATCGGCAAGCTGTACCTGTTCAACCGTTTGCTCCGAGATTTGTTGGCTAATTTTAACAGCTGCTACGGCCTGCTGCGCTTCTTTTTGCAGTCGCTCGATCATGTTGTGGATTTCATCTGTGCTTTGACCTGTACGACTTGCAAGGGTGCGTACTTCATCTGCAACAACAGCAAAGCCTCGTCCTTGTTCACCTGCTCGAGCGGCTTCTATTGCCGCGTTTAATGCAAGTAAATTGGTTTGCTCCGCAATACCTCGAATAACATCGAGCACTGACCCTATATGTTGACTCTCTTGCGCAAGGCTCGTTGTGGTCACGCTCACAGATTGAATTTGCTCCGACAGTTTTTTAATGGCGGCAATAGTTTGAGAAATAGTTTGTTTGCCTTTTTCACTGTAATTGCGCGCGTCTGCGGCAGAATGCTCTGCAGTGTCTGCATTGCTACTGATCTCACGAACTTGCATGGTCATTTGTTCAGCAGCCGTGGCGACTTGGCGGCTATTGTCATTTTGCGACTCAATAAATGCCAAGTTTTCTTCGCCAGCCGCTTTTACCTGATTGGCCAGGGTTTCAACTTCTTTAGCGTTATGGGCCACTGTCGCGATGGAATGACGCATCTTCTCAGTATACAAGTTAAAGTATTTGGCAAGCGCGGTTATCTCATCTTTACCGCTTTCGTCGAGTTGTCGAGTCAAATCGCCTTCGCCTTGAGCGATATCTTTCATCATGTCTTTGGCTTGTTGAATGGGGGTGATGATGCTCTTACCTATGATTGCACTAAATGGGAATAGCAAAATAATAAGCACCGCCATCTCAATTAATAGCAAATTTCGAATGTGTGCAAACTCAGCTTCGATAGTGTCGAGGTACACACCGGAGCCGATGATCCAGCCCCAAGGTGTAAACGCTTTGACGTAAGATATTTTTTCGACAGGGGCTTCTTTACCGGGCTTTGGCCAAAGGTAGGGAACAAACCCCGCACCACTTTTTTCTGCCACTTGTACCATTTCAACGAATAAGCGCTTGCCAGTGGGATCTTTTGATTGGCTGAGATCTTTGCCGTTGAGCTCGCTTTTAAATGGGTGCATCACCATTTTTGGGTGATAGTCGTTGATCCAAAAGTAATTATTACCTTCGTATCGTAAAGCGGCAACGGCATCAAGGGCTGCGGATTTCGCTTGCGCCTCTGGGAGTTTCCCAGATACATATTGTTGATGAAAGTAAGCCACTAAACTATAGGTATTTTCAACAAGGTTTTGAGTTTTATGATATTGCTGCTTTTCGAGAGCATCATACTGTTGCGATAAGCTTACTGCGCTTTGAAGGATAACGCCGATAATAACTACAATGATAAGTAACGCGAGGCGCTGGAAAATGGTGAGATTTCGAAAAAACTGTTTGGACATAACGCAATCCTTATGTCGTTTTTATTATTGAAAGTAGAAGCGCAAACGCCTCATCAATTCATACTAATTAATCTTAGTAGTAATACCAATTGCGTTAATTCTCCAACCAATTTGAAGGGTGAAATACCATATTAGCTTCGTTAAAAATTTCTCATTTAGAACAACTAAATAGCAAAATTTTTGCCTTGCTACTAAAGCTATTTCTCCGCTTCAAATAGCTCATTTACTTAATGCAATTGATATATAACTTGGATAGAACAATAATTTCAGTTTTTCTTAGTCTAGAAGAATAAACAATTAGACCAATGGACTAGAACTAAATGGAGAGAAAAGAAGAAGTGCCCAGCTCATAGGAAGCTGGGCGCTATTAAGTGTTTACTTAGCTTCAACGTCAAAATGACGATTAAAGAAGTCAGTAATGGTTTGATGCAAGTGGGTTTGTACTTTTTTGCCACGCAAGCTGTGCTTCGAGCCTGGATAAGTCATCATTTCAAATGGCTTAACCTCGTCCTGCAACTGCTTAAATAGTTTCGTTGCATGGGTAAATAGTACGTTATCGTCCGCCATACCGTGATAAATCATCAGCGGGCCTTTTAGTCCATCAGCATAAGGGAACACCGCGCTTTGCTCATAGCCCTTAGCATTTGTATCTGGGTGACCCAAGTAACGCTCAGTGTAATGCGTGTCATATAGAGCCCAATCTGTTACTGGCGCACCAGAGACACCAGCTTTAAAGTAGTCGCCTGCTTTAAACATTGTCATCAGCGCCATGTAACCACCATAGCTGTGACCATAAATACCAATACGCTCAGGGTCGACGTACTCTAGTGTACGTAAGAACTCAACGCCTTTAATTTGGTCAGCCACTTCCACTACACCTAAGTGCTTGTAGATTGGATCTTCAAACTTTTTACCACGGTTGTATGAACCTCGGTTATCTAATTGGAAAATCACATAGCCTTGTTGTGCAAGATATTGGAAATACAAGTTTTTGCTACGCCAGCTGTTGGTCACGCGTTGTGCATGAGGTCCGCCATACACGTTCACAATAACCGGATATTTCTTACCGTTTTCAAGCTTTGCTGGCTTAAATAAGCGGTAATACATGGTTTGACCATCTTCCGCTTTAAGCGTGCCATATTCTGGCGTAGCTAGATTGCTCAAATAAGGCGTTAACGGATGTTCGTTATTCAGCGCATTTTCTTCAAGCCAAGTCACAAAGTCACCATTCACTTTTCGTAACGCAACGGCTGGTGGACGGTTTACAGAAGAGCTTTTATCGATAAAGGTGCGGTTATCTTTCGCCAGTACGACACTATGATAGCTGCCTTTTTCGGTAATACGTTTTGCATCACCATCTTTAAAAAGTGGTACGCTGTATAGGTGGCTTTCAAGCGGTGTGTCTTTGCGGCCGGAGAAGTATACGATACCTTTTTTCTCATCGATGCCCTGAAGGCTTTCAACAATCCAATCGCCTTTAGTAATTTGGCGGACAAGTTGGCCATTGGTTCTGTACAGGTAAAGGTGTTTAAAGCCATCGCGCTCAGATGCCCAAACGAAATGCTTTTTGTCCTTTAGGAATTCAAGGTCAAAGTGTAGGTTAATCCAAGTATCACTGGTTTCGGTCAGGGCAACCTGCTGTTTTTTGCTTTTAGTATCGTAAAAGCGCAGTTCCAGTTTTTGCTGTGAGCGATTTTGCCACTGGTATGACAATGTTTTGTTGTCTTTTAACCAATTTGCACGGGCAATATAGATATCTTTATCGTCGCCTAAATCAATCCAATCCACCTTTTGGTCATTGATCTTTACAACACCCAGTTCAATTTCAACGTTAGCAGTACCCGTATATGGATAGCGTTGATTGAATAACTTGACCTCTTCGGCATAGATTTCGTTACGAATGGCTTCTTGAACAGGGCTTTCATCAATGCGTGTGAAGGCGATTTGTTGCTCATCACCCGACCACCAATAGCCCGTCATACGGCTCATCTCTTCTTGAGCAACGAACTCAGCCATGCCGTTTTTAATTACGCCACCGCCGTCTTTAGTTAATTGCGTTTCTTTACCCGATTTAAGGTCAATGGCATAGAGGTTTTGCTCACGAATAAAAGAAACAAAGTTACCTTTTGGTGAGAAGCGAGCGTCGGTTTCGAATGCTTCCGTTTCCGTTAGTTTCTTGCTCTTACCAGAAGCGATTTCATAGTAGTACAAGTCGCCATTGAGTGGGAAAAGTAGCGCTTTGCCATCTTTTGACCATTTGTATTCTAAAATACCACGGCCAAAAATACGTTGACGCTCACGACGTGCTTTTTCTTCATCTGAGAGGTTCTCTGGGCCAGAAAATAGCGCCGCAGAATCTACCAACAAGCGGTTGGTATTGTCTTTTAGATTGTATTCCCAAAGGTCGTAACGGTTATAGTCTTCTTTTTTACCTTGAAGATAAGTAACACGAGAACCGTCAGGAGAAAATTGTAGTTTTACAGGCGCTTTACCTGAAAGAGACGGGTCGTCAAAAAGTCGCTCTAGCGTTAGTTGCTCTGCGCTAACGGTGACAGAGGCAAGCGCTAACGGAAGGGCGATGGTGTAGTGTTTAATGCGAGAGTGCACGGTAGCCACCTTGTTATATTTTTAAAGTCTGATCGGATGGTAATGAAGCCGCTTTGCAATAGCAACAAATTCGGATAGAGTGCCGAGTAAATAGGATTTAAAGAGTTTCACTATGTCATTTGAATTAGCTAAAGAATTACAACGAGACTGTATCTTAATTACCGAGTGGCCGCTGTGTAGCGTATTGTTAATGAATGACTCACAATACCCTTGGTTTATCTTAGTACCTAGGGTTGTGGGCGCGAAAGAAATTATTGATTTACCTGAGTCGCAGCAAGTTCAATTTTGGCAAGAATCGGCCAAGCTGAGTCGTTTGTTACAAGACACCTTTATCCCAGATAAATTAAATGTGGCTGCGCTTGGTAATATGGTGCCGCAACTACATGTGCACCACATCGCACGATTTAAAACCGATATTGCATGGCCAAAACCGGTTTGGGGGCTCTATCCAGCAAAACCCTATAGTGATGAGGAAGTTGAGCAGCTAAAAGCGAGTTTTGCTTAAAGCCTCAAAAAGGCCATTAGACTGTAAACACATCAAGCGCTTTACAAACTTTTAAGCTCTACGTGTTTTGTGTTTATAGCTGAAACTGTTATAACTGAAATTGACTTTTGCCGTTTTAAATCAAGGAGTACGCGATATGAATAAAAGTTTAGTTGTTATTTTGGCAGTATCATTATTATCCGCCTGTAAGGCGACTGTGCCAGAGCCTTATCAAAAAGATCGTGAACCAGAATCCAGAACTGAATATAGTGGTGTGGAAGGGTTGGCGCAGCAACAGCAGGATCAAAACTATTTGATGCGCAAAGAGCTACAAGACAAATGCGATGATGCGAAAGTAAATTTAGCGATTGCTAAATCTGACAAAGCCACAAAAGCCATCAAAAAACACCAAAGAGAAATCGAAGATTATTGTATCTAGGATTAATTACACCATGGTAGTAAGCACTACCATGGTGTGCTCGGTAATTACAGTCCTAGCACCTGCTTACCTTGCTTAAAGGTAACATCAACAGGAATGTTCGCTTTGGAAAGCTTATCTAGATCTTTTTGTAGTTCCGCTTTGATATCGCCGTGTGTGGCGATCAGTTGATCGACTTTTTGATAGTCGCCGTCACCTTGTAGCGTTAGGATAAGGTTAGACAGTTTCTCCATCGCTGCGCCCATCTTCTCCATATTCACTTGATATAAACCATCCGTGTTCTTAGAAAATGCGCCTTCTTCTTTAAAGAAGTTAAAGCGGATCATGTTCGCTTTACCATGTGCACTGGATGCGCCAAAACGTACTGAGCGGAAGATACCAGCCATAAAGGTGATGTAGTAATCCTCAAGCGTACCTTCGGTGATCTCGCCTTTTTTAAGTAGTTGCTCAACCATATATAGGCCTAGGATATCTGCTTTGCCTTCTTCAAGCGCACTGGCGTGTTCTTGCAGTGATTGGCGCACAGTACCTTTACCTGTAATAGTATTTTTAATGCCTAGACCATGGGCCACCTCATGGAACATGGTATTAGCAAAGAAAGCATCAAAGGTGATGTGCTTACGTTGCTCAGGGACGATAAGTTGGTCAGCAATTGGTACTAAGATCTTATCGAATTTTGCGCGCATGGCGTTTTTAAGCTGTAGGCGACGCGTACCTTTTTGGAGTTGCACTTCTTCGTCATTTGGCAGGTTAATCGCAATGGTTTTACTACCCGCGTTTGAATGGCCTGCATAATAAATGACGTCATATGCGTTTAAGTCAGCATCAGATCCAGGCACTTCTTGCTTGTATTTATCGTCAACTGGCAAGCCGGTTTGTAGCTCAGGTAAAAAAGCGGCAAATTTAGCGAGACGCTCACTCCACGCTAAGTCTTTAACCAGAACGTAAGACTCAAAAGCGGCGCGATAGCCAAATAGCTGGTCTTCATAGGTTTCAATTGGGCCAATTACCACATCAATCGGGTTATTCTTCATGTCCATCCAAGCGAAATCAGACGCTTGGTAGCTATTATTGACTAATGCATCTGCGCGCAAGTTTAAGTAGTTTGCAAACTCTTTGTCTTGTGCCAGTTTACTTGCTTGGCGTAAAAGCTCTGCGGCTTTATCCAATTCTGATTTATACGCGGATGAGTAAGAAGTGCTGTATAGCTTGCCGCTTTCATCGCGGCGGATAACAGAATACAGTCCTGTTTTATCTTTTACATCGGCGTTATTTAGCTCGTCTTTGGTGATGTCGCTTGGATAAAATTCTGCACCCAGTGCTTTTTCTTCAAAGCCAGAAAGAAAAACTTGGTCGCCATTTAAACGATCCCAAGGCCCATAGTTAATGTCCGCGAATTGGCGTACTTTTTCGTCTGAGATTTTGCTTAGGAATGTTGCTTTGTCTTCGCCGAACGCTTGCTGCCAAAATAAATCATCCATAATAACCGAAGCGTCGATGAGTAAAGCTAACATCTTTTTCTGGTTATCGTTTAAGTGACTCAAGTCTGTTTCTAGCGTTACTGGGGTATAAATATCTAGCCGGTCTTGAGATGCATTAACTAGCTTATAGCCTGATTGTTTAGTATCAACTTGTGCTTGCTCAGTTTGTGCACTAGGTTTCTCTGAAGAGGTTGATGGCTCAGAGCAGCCTGTTAGGGTGAGACCTGTTGCAAGCGCGATTGCAACTGAAATCATAGAGTGTTTCATAATGCTCCCTTGTTGTCTTAATTATGTGGCGATCACCTTACACGATTTTGTATCACAATACTTAGTTAACTTAGTTTAGCATGTGGTACGTAAGCCGCTGTTAACGTGAAAGGTCATCATTTGTGTCCAGCTGTGGGTCATTTTCAGTATTTTTGCGGCAAAGTTTGCCACAATACACCGTATGCTATGAATTCTAACTTGCTAATTATTGAGGGTATATAAATAAAATATTATTTTTTTAGATTTTCTTAACTTTATCCGAAAGTTAGACAATACTTACGTCATAGATACTAAAAATCAGCAGTGTGACCTCCAGCAAGCAAGTGCTTACTTTTGCCATAAGCTTATGCTTGTAGTCGGGTCTTTTATTCAGTTATTAAGGGATTTGGTTTCATGTCTACAGAAAATGCTTTGCTCACGATTCTAACTGACAGAATTAATAACGACACCTTGGTATTGCCGACATTACCTGAAATCGCAGTGCGAGTTAGGCAGGCGGCAGATGACCCTGAAATTAACTTGATGCAGATGGCAGATGTTATTTCTCACGACCCAGCCCTTGCAGCACGTATGATCAAAGTTGCCAACAGCGCTTTTATGGGCCGTTCGGTGAAGGTAAACACCTTAAACCAAGCAGTAACTCGTATCGGTCTCAGACAAATCAAGAATATAGCGACTGCAATGGCGATGGAGCAGCTATTTGTTTCTAATAACAAGCTTATCAAGACTTACATGGACAAAGCTTGGCAGAAAACGCTAAAAGTTGCTTGCCAAGCGATAACAACGATGGATTTTTATCTTCGCGTCAACAAGCATACATCGCTTAACAAAGATACAATCACGTTGGCTTCTTTGGTGTTTAATATCGGTGTTTTACCGATTTTGACAGAGGCTGAACGTCACCCTGAAGTGTTTGCCAATCCAAGCTTTTTGGCTCATGCCATCCAGAAATTAGGCGGCAAAATTGGGGGGGCAATAATGCGAGAGTGGGAATTCACCGATGAGTTTGTTGAAGTCGCAGAAAGCTGGGCAAATCCTAATTATCGGCCTGAACATGTTTGTTATGTCGACTTTATTCGTGTTGGAGCAATCGTCGAAGGTATATTGCAGGTGTCGGATAAGTCTGCAGCGCTAAAACAGTATGAAGAAAAGGGTGTGATAAGGGAAGTTGATATGTTTGCAGGTGACACTTATTTGAGTGTACTCGAAGACGTTAAAACAATGTTTGCTTAATCCTTGTACTCAATACGCGGTTTCAGCGCCTTAGTTTGCCGTGAATATAAAGACCTCTGTTGAGGTCTTTGGCGTTTAGGGCATAGCCTCGGCCTGGGGTTTTTTAAATATTTTACTTATCCGAGCACCTGTAACTGAAATCGTTAAGCCACATAAAATAAAACCACCCCCAATGGCTTCCATTAGCATCAACTGCTCATTAAGTAATAACGCTGAACCTACAATGCCGACAATAGGGATTAATAAAGCAAAAGGCGTCACTGCAGCGGCCTTATGATTTTTAAGTAGCCAACCCCATACTGCAAAAGCAATCAGCGTCGAGATATAACCCACATAGGCAATGGATAACCAAGACTGTGTTGTGGTGTTCAGTAGTAAGGCCAATGGGGCGTCAGTTTCAATAAAATAAGACAGTGTAAAAAGTGGCAATGGCGGCACTAGGCTTACCCAAACAATAAAATGGAGTAAATTAACGTCTTGCAGGCGCTTCATAATGAGATTTGAAAACGACCAAAATAATGCCGCGAATAGAATGAACACCGCGCCCAATATTGTCGTTGACCCAGACGAGTTGATAAAAAACAAACTAAAGCCAAACGTTGCAATGCTAATCCCCACCACCTGAAAGCGCTCCATGGTTTCCTTTAACAACAAAACACTTAGCAAAATCGTGAAAATGACTTGGGCTTGTAGCAGCAAAGAAGCAATGCCGGCTGATGCATTTGATTCCATCGCAATAAACAGCAAGCTAAACTTAAGCACACCTAAAAATAGCCCAACCCCGAGTACGTTCCATACCGACGTGTTAGGAAAGGGAATGAAAAATACTGCTGGGATCGCGACTACCAAAAAACGCAAGCCTGAGAATAAAATAGGAGGTAACTCTGCTAGGCCAAATTTAATGACCGAAAAGTTAAGCCCCCAAATTATCACTACTATTAAAGCCAATGAAATGCTTTTTACATTCACGCGCGTCAAACTCCGTTTAATTGTACGAGTTACCGTTTTCGGGTATCGGACTACTGGCGTAAATTGTCTTCGATACCTGAAATTCAGGTTAGCAAAGCGTTACTGCCAAAGCCGAATTGCTATCATGCCATTGAAGAGTAAATAAAGCGCGACAAATGCGTTGGTTAGTGCAAATAAAGTGGCGAGTCAGTGACTATACGCTCGTACTTGAGTGCGTGTAATCCGTTCGCTATTGGCGCAAAGTGACCTTGTGAAGATAAAGTATTGAGCAGGATTAAGAAAAATTGATAGCCATATCCGCTATCAATTTTTCGTACCCAGAGGCCAACAGGCCCTAAGTGATACTAAATTAAGACTCTAGGCCTTCGTCGTCACCAAGACCTTTGGTTAGATCTTCTAACAACTCTTTGATTTCTTCCGATACCAAAATAAAGTCAGCATCAAGTTTAACGGCTAGATCTTCTTTAGGGATATCCGCATTTTGGTCTTTAAGTGCTTCTGCATAGCTTAAACGTTTTAATGTGCCATCGTTTTGTAAAACGAACTTCACGCGCTCACGCCAATCTAACGCGAGTTTAGTCACACGTTTACCGTTTTCTAGGTGCGTTTTGATTTCGTCTGATGAAAGGTCATGTTGTTTTAACTTGACTTGAGCACCGTTGTCGTCTGGCTCTTGCAACTCAGCGTCGGTGCCTATTGCAAAGCCTTCAGGTGCACTAAACTCGGTGAGCCAGTGTGTTAGCTGTAAGTCTAAATCATAGTTTGCAAACGCAGGTACAACAGGAAGCGTGCCCAGAGACTTACGCAGTAGTGCAAGTAGTTCTTCCGCTTTATTGAAGCTGGCACTATTTACAATCACCCAACCTGATTTTTGGTCGATAAAAGCAAATTGCAGGCTCGATTTTTTGAACGCTTGAGGCAATAAAGTGGCTAGGATATTTTCTTTAATATCGTCTTTTTCTTTTTTCTTTACTGGACGATTTTCTTGTTGCTCTATTTGCTCAATTTTTTCGGCGACCATTTCATTGACTACGGCTGCAGGAAGCACTTTTTCTTCACGCTTAGCACAAACTAAGATACTGTCTTGAGAAAAATGTGAAAGCATCTGACCATGTTTACCGAAGGCTTTTGTCCAGCCAAAAGTGGTCATGTCTTGGCTACCACAAGGACGAAAAATATCCTGCTCGAGTGCTTTTTCGAAATCTTCTTGTGTGTAAGTTACATCTTGTTTGAATTTGTAGCAGATTAAGTTACTGAACCACATAGAAATATGCCCGTCTGGAATAAAATTGCGGTCATCATAGCAAAAAGGTCACAGCTTGTATTCCACTAGATGATGTTTGGTGGTGGGGGAGATATCTTGCGCCAATACGCCACTTTGCAGCTTGGCGTATTGGACGGTTGTCGTGTTCTAAACTTGGTTAGCTAAACATCGCCATTGGTTTTTGTAAGTCTTTTGGGAAGCTGATGTAGTAGGTGAGGCCTTTGCCTTCTTCACTATTTACTTCGATATCCCCATTCAAAGTTTGTTTTACGAGGTTTAGGGTAATATGGGTACCAAGCCCACTGCCACCTTGATCGCGTTTGGTCGTAAAGAAGGGGTCAAACAAACGGTCTAGTTGGGCCTTACTTACGCCCTTACCGTTGTCTTTGTAGACGATATTTACCATACCATTGTCTTCTTTGATTTTAATATCTATTTGTCCTTGGTCTTGATTTTCAAAACCATGGATCAAAGAGTTCATGATAAGGTTAGTGAATATTTGGCTAATTGCCCCAGCTGGTAAATTTAGCGTCATGTCTTCAGGGCATTCAACATTCACTTGATGATGAGTTTTCTTCAATTTTGGATGTAATGAGCGGATCACTTCACCAAGGTATTGCTTCAGGTTAATGGTACGAACCGCTTCACTGGCCTGATCGACTGCAATTTGTTTAAAGCTTGCGACAAGCTCCGATGCACGGTCTAAATTGGTGGTAAGTAGGCTAGCACTTTGCTTTGCTTCGCTAATGAATTCTTCTAGCGCTTTTGGTGATAAGGTTTTGCCGTTGTACGCCGCCTCAAGCTGATCTAAACGTTCCTGTAAGAACGACGTTGCAGTCACGCCGATACCAACGGGGGTATTAATATCGTGCGTAATACCGGCAACGAGACCACCAAGTGCCGCCATTTTTTCAGAGCCCACTAAGCGCTCTTGAGCCATATTTAGCTCGTCTACGTATTTCTCAAGCTCTTTTTGTTTAGTTAGTAGTTCTTCTTCTGTTTGTTTTCTTAAATCAATCTCTTCTGTGAGCGTTAACTTCTGCTTTTCTAATTCATACTTTTGTTGCTGGAGATCCATCATCGCTTGGCTCAGGTTTGAGGTTTTACGTGCGACTTCTTGTTCCAACTGAATATTATGTTGGTCGAGTTTTTCATTGCTGATCAGCAGCTCTTTTTGAGTTTGGTCGAGTTTTTTACGATATTCAGAGACCTTATCAATTAGCTTATTGAATGCCTCTTCCATGATCTTTAGTTCATTGCGCTCTTTTGCGCCGATATCTATTTTATGGCCATCAACGTTGTCGACCTCAAAGTCTTCAATTTGCTCGGTGAGGTCGCTTAATGGCTCGGTAAGTAGCTTTCTGAAGGCAATTAAAAACAGAATAATCAAGAATGTTGTCTTGATCATCGCATTACCTATCAAAAAGTAGATAGAAATCATGATGCGGCTAAAGACGACTTCTCGGCTAGAAAATAATGTTACGTCGCCGACTTGCGTTGCACGTCCCGAAAATTCAAAAATTAATGGAAATGTATAACCAAATAAACCGGATGGCGTATCTTCGATTATTGCTTCTTCTTGAACAAGCTGTTGGCTATACAGCTCGTGAATATCTAGTGAGCGACCAAGCTGCGAAATAATCTCACCGCTGTCATCACGTACAATAATTCCTTCGATCATGGGGATCGCAAGTAGCCCCTCAGCCGTAGTAACGGTCTGCTTCGTATTGAGTTCCCAAATGGCACGGGTCAAACTGCGGCTAAAGGTTTTTTGCAGCATGGTAAGTTCATTGCGAATATAGTCTTTGGTATTGACGTATTCAGCAACGATTTGACCACATGTGACGACAAAGGTTAGAAGGAAGTAAACCGACAGCACATTGGTGAGCAATTTTTTTGAGAGGCTTTTTTGCAGCATGAATTAAGCTGAGCTCCTACGGTAAGTTCATCGCCTTTGTATAATCTGTTTTTAAAGTTAGCCAATAAATGGTTAAAAATAAATAATTATCTTCATTAATTATGCTTTTTAGCGCCTTACCTAGGAAAGTTTAATGTGTTATAAGATAGCGATATCCAGTGACCGTTTTATTAACGATAGTACAAGACTGACCACTTTATGAGTTATTCCGTCTTAGTTTGCGATGATTCGGCTGTCGCCCGTAAACAAGTCATTAAAAACTTACAGAGCAAATTAGACCTGACCTTGCACCAAGCACAGAATGGCCAGCAGGCGATTGATTTACTGAAAACTCAGCAAATAGATTTATTGTGTCTGGATTTAACCATGCCAATACTTGATGGGATTGCTGTGTTAGAGGCAATAAAAGCACACCGAATTGAATGTTTCGTGGTGGTTATTTCGGCAGATGTTCAGGCCAAGATGAAAGAAAGAGTAGCAAATTTGGGGGCGTTAGGGTTTTTAGAAAAACCGGTTAAAGCAGAGCAGTTATTAGAATTACTGCACCAGTTTGGTATCCGATAACTTATCTATGCAAATTACAAATGTCACTATTAAAAATTTGCATAATCTATTTTGCTCTTTCGTATTGACAGCGCGGCTAAACTTCAGGCACTCTAAAATTATGAAAACGAATATTATCACTACGACCATTATTACAACCACCATCCTAACGGGATAGTGGCATAGGTCAGTGCGAGTTTGAAAAAGGCCTGTGTTCACTAAGAACACAGGCCTTTTTTGTTTTTGGAATGAGGAAAAATGATGCGAGTACTAAAGTTTGGAGGGTCTTCCCTCAAAGATTTTGCCTGTTTACAAAGAGTCAGCGAGCTAGTTAAAGACCATGGCCAACAACAAGCGCTTATCGTGCTGTCGGCACCCGGTGGCATGACAGATCAGCTCGTTGAGCTTGCTGATTTGGCTGGACGAGGAGAAGCGTTTGACTCCCAGTGGCAGTCATTTACTTCCCGCAGCCAAGGCTTATACGATGAAGTACAAGCGGTGTACGGTGGTGTTGTAGGCTGGCCTGACTTTGAATTACTTAAGAATAAATTAGATGGGGCCAAGTTACTGGGACACTGCCCAGATCAAGCAAGAGCCTATGTTATTAGTTTTGGTGAACGCATTAGCGTGGCGCTGATGGACACTATGCTGCAATCAGATTCAGTGGCGCTCAATGCTGACGCGTGTGTAAAAACGCAGGGCGGGTATCTTGATGCCGAGGTTGACCTTAAGCTAAGTAAGCTATGTTTTGCAGAATTAGTGCGTGCCCAAGCGTCGCGTTTTTATATCATGGCAGGATTTACGGGAAGCAATGAAGCAGGAGAGCTAACAACGCTTGGTCGCAATGGTTCTGACTACTCTGCGGCAGTCGCTGCTGCGTGTCTTGAAGCCGAAATCTGTCAAATCTGGACTGACGTTGATGGTGTCTACAGTGCAGATCCTCGCCTAATAAAGAAAGCGACTAAGGTCGACGTGCTATCTTATAAAGAAGCCATGGAGCTATCTTATTTTGGCGCTAAGGTGCTGCACCCAAAAACAATTTTACCTTGCGCCAAAGCCGATGTGCCTTGTGAAATTAAAAATACTCATGATCCAGAAGTGCCAGGTTCACTGATTTGTGCTCAAGGCGGTGGCGAGGCTCCAGTAAAGGCGCTTTCGAGTCTCGACAAACTTGCTATGTTGACCGTGGCAGGACCTGGGATGAAAGGCAAGGTTGGCATGGCTGCTCGGGTCTTTTCCGCACTGGCATCAGATAATGTATCCATCGTACTTATTACGCAATCTTCTTGTGAATTCAGCATCAGTTTCTGTGTCCATGAGCAAGACTTAACACTTGCGCTGGTTGCGCTTGAACAGGCATTTGAGCTTGAAACGCAAGCAGGATTAATTGACCCAATTGAAGTGCAACGTAATCTTGCTATCGTTACTTTGGTTGGCGACAACATGAAAGCGCACAAAGGTCTTGCGGCCAAATTCTTTGCGTCACTTGCACAGGCTCAGGTGAATATTGTTGCCATCGCGCAGGACTCAACGGAGAGTTCTATTTCGGCGGTGGTTGACGGTGAACTTTGCCAAGATGCAGTAAAAGTGTGTCACGAAAACTTCTTCACGCACGTGCCATCCATCGATGTTTTCTTGATCGGCTGCGGTCTAGTGGGTCAAGAATTAATGAAGCAGTTTCATAAGCAGCAAGCATGGCTTGAAAAACGCAATATCCGTTTGAACCTCTATGGCATTGCAAATTCAAGTAAGTGTTACTTAGACCCAGAAGGCGTACCGTTTGATAACTGGGAATTGGCGCTTGAGAAAGCGGAGTCTGGCTTTGATTTACAACAGGTGAGTCAGTTTGTTAGACAAAATCATTTAATTAACCCTGTGATTGTCGATTGTAGTGCGGCTCAGTTTGTTGCTGATGGCTATTTAGACTTTCTTAATGCGGGCTTTCATGTCGTTGCGGCCAACAAAAAAGCCAATACTGGCAGCTATGAGTATTATCAGTCACTGCAGCAGGCTGCACTTGCTAAGCGCCGTCACTTTCTATACGAAACCAACGTTGGCGCCGGACTCCCTGTATTAGACAACCTTAAATTGCTGTTTGGCGCAGGAGATGAATTGCTTTCATTCAGTGGTATTTTGTCTGGCTCGCTATCGTATATCTTTGGCGTATTGTCGGATGGTTTATCGCTATCGGAAGCGACAGAGAAAGCCAAACAAAGCGGTTTTACAGAGCCAGATCCGCGCGATGACTTATCTGGTACGGATGTCGCGCGTAAGCTGCTTATCATTGCCCGTGAATCGGGACTGCCGTTGGAGCTCAGTGATATTGAAGTTGAATCAGTATTACCTGAAGGGTTTGCTGAGGGCGCCAGTGTTGATGAATTTATGGCGCAATTACCGCAATTAGATGATGCTTTCGCAGCGCGTATTGCTGCGGCAAATGCACAAGGCCAAGTGCTACGCTATGTCGGTTCAATCGTTGACGGTAAATGCCGCGTTGGCATTGAAGCCGTAGACAAAGAGCACGCTCTGTACGATATTCGCGATGGTGAAAACGCACTGGCTATTTTAAGCCAATATTATCAACCAAAGCCTTTTGTGATCAGAGGTTATGGCGCGGGCGCAGAAGTGACCTCTGCTGGCGTATTTGCTGATATCCTAAAAACGCTGTCGAGGTAGGAGTTATGAAAACGTTTTATGCACCAGCGTCAATGGGCAATTTTTGTGTTGGCTTTGACGCCCTTGGCGCCGCACTCCAGCCTATTGATGGCAGTTTACTGGGTGATCAGGTCAGCGTTGAAGCCGCAGAGCGTGATACGTTCAATTGTATTGGTCCATATGCCGAAAAGCTCTCCGCCGATCCTAAAGACAATTTGGCGTTTCAGTGTTTACAGCACTTCAAACAGTATGTAGCTCCCAGCATGCCTGCGGTTGCCATGACCTTGTATAAGGGCCTTCCTGTTGGTTCAGGTCTAGGCTCTAGCGCATGCTCTGTGGTTGCCGCTTTCGCTGCACTCAATGATTTTGCCAATACGCAATTAAACCAAGAGGCGCTCATTGAATTGATGGCCGACTTTGAAGCAAAAGTCAGTGGCGGTCGTCACTACGACAACATCACGCCATGCTACCTTGGTGGGCTACAACTGACTGCGGACTGCATTCCAAGTAAAGCAATCAGTGTAGCGCATGATGAAAGCTGGTTTTATGTTATTGCATATCCTGGCTTTGCATTGAATACAGCGAAAGCAAGACAAGCACTACCGCAGCAATTTTCTTTGCATGATACGGTGGAATTTGCCCAGCGACTGTCGGGCTTTTGTTTATTGATGCAGTCAGGTCAATTTGACAAAGCATTGTCGATGATGAAAGACAGTATTGCCGAGGAAGCGAGAGCGCCACTCATTGCTGGCTTTAACGAAGCAAAAGACGCGCTACCAGCTTTAGGTGCTGAGCTGGTGAGTATTTCAGGGGCAGGGCCCACACTATTTGCTATTTGTAAGTCTGAGCAACAGGCAAATGCAGTGCAGCAGTGGTTGCAACAAAATTACATTAATGAAGCGGGTTTTAGCCATATTTGCCGATTAGATACGCTTGGCACAAGAGAATTAAAGGATCAAAAGTAATGAAATTAGTGAATTTAAAAGACGAACATCAGGTTGTTTCATTTGTTGAAGCGGTACAAATTGGTTTAGGTCGTAACCAAGGGGTTTTTTTTCCTCCTACATTTGAGCGTATTGCGGATGTTGATGCACTACTTGAATTACCTTTTGCTGAGCGTAGTGCCAAGGTATTACATCACCTTATTGGTGATGAACTACCACAAGATACGCTTGATGCGATGGTAAAACGCGCCTTTAATTTCCCTGCTAAGTTAGTCGAAGTTGCTAAAAATCAGCATTGTTTAGAGCTTTTTCATGGACCAACACTGGCGTTTAAGGACTTTGGCGGCCGCTTTATGGCGGAATGCATTAGCATGTTTAATCAAGGTGAGCGCGTGACTATCCTCACCGCAACAAGTGGTGACACGGGCGCCGCCGTTGCCCATGCATTTTACGAAAAAGAAAATGTCGATGTGGTGATCCTTTATCCTCATGGCAAAATTTCGCTTGCCCAACAAAAGCTGTTTACAACACTTGGGAAAAACATTCATTGTTATGCTGTAGATGGCAGCTTTGATGACTGCCAAGCGATGGTAAAGTCTGCATTCCTTGATGATGAAGTAAAGCAAAAGCTTGGTCTTAATTCGGCAAACTCCATCAACATCAGCCGTTTAGTGGCGCAAGTGTGTTATTACTTTGAAGCGTTAGCGCAATTACCTAAATCGCAGCGTGATAAAGTGCATGTTTCAGTGCCAAGTGGTAACTTCGGCAACGTATGTGCAGCAATGATTGCGGCGGCGATTGGATTACCTATTGCTAAGTTAAGTGCCACGACAAACCAAAATGATACTGTGCCCCGTTACATTGCCTCGGGTGAGTGGCAACCAAATGAGACTTTGGAGTCACTCTCTAATGCGATGGACGTGAGTAAACCTAATAACTGGCCTCGTGTTGAAATCATGTTGGAAAGAGGGGATTTTAACAAACATGACTTTTATTCACGTTCGGTATCGGAAGCACGGACTCAGGCGGTAATGCAAGAATTACATGACAAAGGTTACTTGGCTGAGCCACACACTGCGATAGCCTACGAAGGATTAGCGCTGGACTCTCAAGCGGATGAAACCGGAATTTTCCTTGCCACTGCGCATCCTGCGAAGTTTAAAGAATCTGTAGAAGGTGTTTTAAATCAGCAGCTTGATATGCCTAAACCGTTGAACGATGCATTGCAAAAACCATGTTTGGCAGAGCCGCTTAGTGCAGATTATGATGCTTTGAAGGCGGCAATGTTAGCAAAACTCAACTAAATCAGAGAGCCTGTCTGAGTGGGTAGAACGCCCACTCAGATAAGGTCAATTCCGAGACTATATTAGCTTTTCAAATGCAACTTAGGTTGTCTTATTTAAAATATTAATGTTTAAATAAAAAAATATCATCGCGATAGGGGTGTGAAATAAATTCAATCCCTGCTTAAATATGCCCATGCTGATTTCATAGGCAAACTGGTTATCTTGTGATGCTAGATTGTCTTTAAAAATACCCTTACGTTTACCTAGGAGAAACCATGTTAGAACGTAACATGAATATTGCAGATTTTGACCCAGAACTATTTGCAGCGATTGAAGCAGAAACTTCACGTCAAGAAGAGCACATCGAGCTTATCGCTTCTGAGAACTACTGTAGCCCACGTGTACTTGAAGCGCAGGGTTCTCAGCTAACAAACAAGTATGCTGAAGGTTACCCAGGTAAGCGTTATTACGGCGGTTGTGAGCACGTTGACGTGGTTGAGCAACTTGCGATTGACCGCGCCAATGCGCTATTTGGTTCGACTTACGCAAACGTTCAGCCTCACGCAGGCTCACAAGCAAACGCGGCGGTATTCCAAGCGTTACTTCAGCCACATGACACTGTGCTAGGTATGAGCCTTGCTCACGGTGGTCACTTAACGCACGGTTCACACGTAAACTTCTCTGGTAAAACGTACAATGCTATCCAGTACGGTCTAAACGAAGAAACTGGTGAAATCGATTACGCGCAAGTTGAAGCGTTAGCACTTGAGCACAAGCCAAAAATGATCATCGGTGGTTTCTCTGCGTACTCAGGGATCGTTGACTGGGCGAAGTTCCGCGAAATCGCTGATAAAGTAGGCGCTTACCTACTTGTTGATATGGCGCACGTTGCAGGTCTAGTTGCCGCTGGTATCTACCCAAGCCCAGTGCCTCATGCACACGTTGTAACAACAACAACGCACAAAACGCTAGCGGGTCCTCGTGGTGGCCTTATCATCTCTGCTTGTGATGATGAAGAAATCTACAAAAAGCTAAACTCTGCGGTATTCCCTGGCGGTCAGGGTGGTCCTCTATGTCACGTTATCGCTGCAAAAGCGGTTGCGTTCAAAGAAGCACTACAGCCAGAGTTCAAGTCATACCAAGAGCAAGTGGTTAAAAATGCACAAGCTATGGTTGCGGTACTTCAGGAGCGTGGTTATAAAGTGGTTTCTGGCAAAACTGAAAACCACCTGTTCCTACTTGACCTGATTGATAAAGACATCACAGGTAAAGATGCAGATGCTGCGCTTGGCCGTGCAAACATCACAGTAAACAAAAACTCTGTACCAAACGATCCACGTTCACCGTTCGTTACTTCTGGTCTGCGTATCGGTTCTCCTGCAATCACTCGTCGTGGCTTCAAAGAAGCTGAGTCGAAAGAGCTTGCTGGCTGGATCTGTGACGTACTAGACAACATCAATGATGAGTCTGTACAGGCACAAGTGAAAGAAAAAGTAAAAGCAATTTGCGCTAAATTACCTGTTTACGCATAATTTCGCTCACAAAAAAGCAGTTTTTTGTTATGATTAAGGCCGCATTCAAGCGGCCTTTTTTGTTTTTGAGTCAACGAGAGCGTCTATGCATTGTCCATTCTGTACAGCCAAAGATACCAAAGTGATAGATTCACGTTTGGTTGCTTCCGGCCACCAAGTCCGTCGCCGTCGTGAGTGTATTTTATGCCACGAACGCTTTACTACCTTTGAAGGTGCTGAGCTCTTAATGCCGCGCGTGATAAAGCAAGATGGTACCAGAGAGCCTTTCAATGAAGATAAGTTACTCAATGGCATGCACCGAGCGCTGGAAAAACGTCCCGTCAGCACTGAACAAATTGAAGAAGTAGTACACCAAATTAAATCTCAAATTCGTGGTACTGGTGAACGCGAAGTACCAAGCGACATGATTGGCGAATGTATTATGGAAGCCCTCAAAAAGCTCGATAAAGTGGCTTATGTGCGATTTGCTTCGGTATATCGCTCTTTCGAAGATATCCGTGAGTTTGGTGAAGAAATTGCGAGGTTGGGGGATTGAGCCAGTTCACAGCGCAAGACCATGATTTCATGAGCCGCGCCATCACGCTTGCAAAACGCGGTAAATACACCACAACACCCAATCCAAACGTCGGCTGTGTGATCGTAAAAGACGGTGAAATCGTCGGCGAAGGCGCGCACTTAAAAGCAGGTGAAGGCCATGCTGAAGTGCATGCGCTTAAGCAAGCTGGAGCTAAAGCCGCTGGTGCAACTGCCTATGTAACGCTTGAGCCATGTAGTCACTATGGTAGAACGCCGCCATGTGCTAAAGGTCTGATTGACGCAGGCGTCAGCAGAGTGGTTGCAGCCATGGTTGATCCCAACCCACAAGTTGCAGGGCGTGGATTGGCAATGTTAGAAGCCGCGGGAATTACAACGGCTTTTGGTTTGTTAGAGCCACAAGCAAGGGCACTGAATACCGGATTCTTGAAGCGAATGGAGCATGGATTGCCGTTCGTGACTTGTAAGCTTGCCGCTTCTGTTGATGGGAAAACCGCACTAAACAATGGCCAGAGCAAGTGGATTACCTCAGCGGAAGCGCGCTTAGACGTACAGCGCCACCGCGCGCAGAGCTGTGTGGTCTTGACCGGAGCCGATACGGTTATGGTAGACAACGCCAGACTCAATGTTCGTGAAGAATTTTTGCAAGACACCGATTATCCTCAATCTGAGCTACGCCAGCCGATACGTGCGATTATTGACTCACAAAATCGTCTGACACCAGATCTTGCGCTATTTAAAATTACATCTCCGGTGATTATTTTTCGCCGTACTATTGATAATTCAGCGCAATGGCCTCATTTCGTAGAGCAAATTGTCGTGCCTGAAATCAACGGTAAGCTCGACCTAAAAGCCGTGCTCAACAAGCTGGCTGAAAAGCACTGTAATTATGTTTGGCTAGAAGCCGGTGCCACCCTTGCGGGGGTAATGCATGAACAAGGGCTAATCGATGAATATATCGTCTATTTGGCACCGAAAATAATTGGCGCTGGAAAAGGGCTGTTTAACACCACACCACTGAGTGCCATGTCGCAAATACCAGAGTTAGTGTTTGGCGACGTTTGCCAAGTGGGGCCTGATCTCAAACTTATCGCGACTAAAGAGAAGTAAAATGTTTACAGGTATTATCGAAGCAACAGGAACATTAACTCAATTGCAGCTCAAGGGCGGCGATTTAATTGTTCGTGTGACCACGACATCTCTTGATATGAGCGATGTAAACTTGGGTGATAGTATTGCCACGAACGGGGTTTGCCTAACTGTAACTGAGAAGTTTCATGATGGCTTCAAAGCCGATGTTTCTAACGAAACCTTAAGTTTGACGCGTTTTGCCGAGTACAAACAAGGCCAAAAGGTAAATCTTGAAAAGGCGCTGCAGCCGATTTCACGTCTAGGCGGTCATTTGGTGTCAGGCCATGTGGATGGTATTGCTGAAGTGGTTGAGATAACCGCTAATGCCAGAGCGACTGACTATTGGTTAGCCGCGCCGTCATCGCTAATGAAGTATATTCCGTATAAAGGTTCGGTTGCTATTGATGGTATCAGTTTGACGGTCAATGCCGTGGAACAAAACCGCTTTAAATTGACCATAGTGCCACACACGGCGCAAGAAACGACGATTGCAGGTTTTCAAGTCGGGTCAAAACTAAACCTAGAGGTTGACCAAATCGCCCGCTACCTCGAAAGACTAATTCAGGGTGAGCCAAGCGCTGCCAGCGAGTCCACTCTCACAACCAGTCTATTGGCGAAAGCTGGCTTTATAAAGTAGCCACAGACAAAGTAAAAATGGGAAAACTATGAGTTTAAATAGTGCTGAGGAAATCATCGCGGACATTAAAGCCGGTAAAATGGTTATTTTGATGGACGATGAAGACCGAGAAAATGAAGGTGATCTGATCATTGCAGCAGAGCACATTACACCAGATGCAATTAATTTCATGGCAACATATGGTCGCGGGTTAATCTGTTTGACCATGACACAGGAGCGCTGTGAGCAGCTGAACTTGCCACTAATGGTGAAAACCAATGGCGCTCAGTTCTCTACCAACTTTACTTTGTCTATTGAAGCTGCAAAAGGGGTAACGACGGGGATTTCAGCGGCAGATCGTGCTCGTACAGTGCAAGCTGCAGTTGCCAAAGGTGCAGTGCCTGAAGATATTGTCCAACCTGGTCATATCTTCCCAATCATGGCGCAACCAGGCGGCGTTTTAACGCGTGCAGGCCATACTGAAGCTGGATGTGATTTAGCACGTTTGGCGGGATTGGAACCTGCATCTGTGATTGTTGAAATTCTAAATCCAGACGGCACTATGGCACGTCGCCCACAACTAGAAGTATTCGCAAAAGAGCACGATATTAAAATCGGCACCATTGCTGATTTAATTGAGTATCGTAATTTAAACGAAACCACTATCGAAAAAGTAGCAGAGTGTAGACTGCCTACTGAGTTTGGTGAGTTTAATCTAGTGACGTACAAAGACACCATTGATAATCAACTTCACTATGCGATGGTAAAAGGCGAGATAAAATCGGAAGAAGCCAATTTAGTACGTGTGCATCTGCAAAGCACGTTTAACGATATTCTTCATTCAGATCGCAGCGCGGATAGAAGCTGGACACTGCAAAGTGCCATGAAGCACATCGCCGACAACGAAGGCGTATTAGTCATTCTCGGTAAGCAAGAACGCAGCGAGGAGATGGAAGCGTTGGTTAAGGCATTTGCTGCGGAAGATGCGGGTGAACAGGTGAACTACCGTAAATTCCAAGGTACTTCGCGCACCGTAGGTGTGGGGTCGCAAATTTTGGCTGATTTAGGCATTCAGAAAATGCGCCTAATGAGTCTACCTAAAAAATATCATGCACTGTCTGGTTTCCACTTAGAAGTGGTTGAATACGTCGAACCAAAATAATTCCAAAATGCCAAATTGATCGCAATCGCCTATATTCAGATAGTAGGCGATTGCCACATTACTGTGCTATCATGCGCCTCAATTTGGCAATTGCTCATACAGATTAGGAACATCTAATGAAAGTAATCGAAGGTAATAAATACGCTCCTGGCAAAAAATTTGCCATTGTCATTTCACGTTTTAACGATTTTATCGGTAGCAGCTTACTTGAAGGCGCTGTAGATGAATTAAAACGTACCGGTGGTGTTAGCGATGAAGACATCACGGTTGTATATGTACCGGGAGCGGTTGAACTACCACTAGCAGCAAAACGCGTTGCGATGAAAAAAGAGCACGACGCGATTATTGCGCTAGGTGTGATTATTCGTGGTGGTACGCCACACTTCGATTTAGTTGCTAACGAGTCTAACAAAGGCTTAGCTAGCGTTTCATTAGATTATGACATCCCTGTTGCTTTTGGTGTACTTACTACTGAAAGCATTGAGCAAGCTATCGAGCGCGCGGGCACTAAAATGGGCAACAAAGGGGGAGAAGCCGCCCTTGGAGCTCTAGAAATGGTGAACGTGCTAGAGCAAATTTAAGAGGAATCTCAGTGAAACCAGCAGCTAGACGCAAAGCACGTGTACTTGCTTTACAAGCTATTTATTCTTGGCAGCTAAGTGGTAACCCAATTGCCGATATCGAACAGCAAATGCTGATCGAAAACGACGTAACGAAAGTCGATGTAGAATACTTCAAAGACTTAGCGCGTGGTGTTGTTGTTAACCAAAAGCAGCTAGACGAAGCAATTCGTCCGCATTTAGCTCGTCCACTTGAAGAATTGGATATGGTTGAGCTTGCCGTGTTACGTGTTAGTGCTTATGAGCTTAAATTCCGTGAAGATGTGCCATACAAAGTGGCTATCAACGAAGGTATTGAGTTAGCGAAAATGTTTGGCGCTGAAGAAAGCCATAAATTCGTTAACGGTGTACTAGACAAAGCGGTTAAGTTTATTCGCAAATAAGCTTTACTATAGGAATAGCCGGCCTTGGCCGGCTTTTTTGTGTATGAAAGAATTTGAGCTAATCAATCACTACTTTAAAGGCCGCGGTATTATTCGTCGAGATGTAGAGCTTGGGATCGGTGATGACTGTGCCCTAGTTTCAGTTCCTGCTGGCAATCAGCTTGCGGTAACAACGGATACGCTAGTTGCGGGTGTGCACTTTTTTGAAGATATTCCACCACGGGCGCTTGGCCATCGTGTGATTGCGGTAAACCTTAGCGACTTAGCTGCAATGGGCGCTGAACCTACTTGGGTGTCACTTGGTTTAACCATACCCAACGCTGACTTAGAGTGGTTAGAGGCCTTCACCGAAGGCATGCATGAAATCGCCGAGTACTATAACGTACAAGTAATAGGTGGCGATACAACGCAAGGTCCATTGACTATCACTGTATGTGCAAAAGGTATTGTACCAACTGGTAAAGCACTCAAGCGCTCAGGAGCGCGAGTGGGTGATTGGATTTATGTAACAGGTCCACTTGGTGACGCAGGGCTTGCTATTGAAGCGCGAAAGCAGGGCTGGACGCTTGAGCCAAAACATTACAAAGTGGCGCTTGAAAAGTTTCACTACCCAGCGCCACGGGTTGCAGCTGGCCAAGTGCTTAGAGGGCTTGCTACTTCAGCAATCGATATCTCAGACGGTCTACTTGCGGATCTTAAGCATATTTTACGTAGCTCGTTAGTTGGCGCTAAGATAAATGCCGATAAAGTCCCACAGTCTGATGCGCTGCGCTCAAGTCTTGATGAAGATGCACGCATGCGGCTCGCGCTCGGTTTTGGTGATGACTACGAGTTACTCTTCACGGTCAATGATAATAACAAAAATGCCGTGGAAACCAGATTGAAGCAATATGGTGTTGAGCCAGTTTGCATTGGCCAAATTACGGCTAATAATGGCGAAATTCAATTGCTCAAAAAAGGTCAACCTTACCAGCTCTCAGGGCTTGGTTTTGAGCATTTTAGCTAGGAGTTGGTTTGGCTAAGCAGTATGTATTTAATTTAAAGAAGCCGCATCAATTCTTTGCACTCGGGTTTGGTCTTGGTTTAGCGAAAAAAGCACCTGGTACTTTTGGCACCTTCGCCGCATTACCGTTTATTTTTGCAACCCAGGGCGCACCAATTTGGCTGCAATGTCTGGTTGCGATTGTCATGACATTATTTGGGATTTGGGTGTGTGGTAAAACAGCGGACGATGTTAATGTTCATGACCATCCAGCCATTGTCTGGGATGAAGTGGCAGGCTTTTATATTACCATGATAGGGGCGGCACTTAGCTGGCAGTCATTAATCGTTGGCTTTATTTTGTTTCGCTTTTTCGATATTTTGAAACCGGGTCCGATAAGATGGCTCGATAAACGTTTGCACGGTGGCTCTGGGATTATGCTAGATGATGTATTAGCGGGCATTTTTTCATTGATTTGCGTGCAAGCTTTGTTTAAAACTGGCATTTTAGTCTAACTGTGCTGATGTGATGGAATCGAGATGACAAGGCTATTGTTTTTCATTTTCACTTTGCTGCTACCAATTACGAGTTTTGCGGCGATAGATGATTACGTAGTTAAACAGTGGAATATCCAAAGTGGATTACCGTCACAAAGCGTTAAGAGTGTTGTTCAAGACAATCAGGGCTACATTTGGCTCGGAACTCAGTTTGGCTTAAGCCGGTTTGATGGTCATCAATTCCAAAACTTCAACACCCAAAACACCGAATTCTTAAATAGCAATGCCATTAATAAATTGGTGGTGGATCGATTTGGCATGCTCTGGGTTGGCACGCGTCGAGGATTGTTAAGACTCAATCCCCAAACCTTAGAAGCTCGGCGCTTCGATCTGCAGGGGCCTGTACGGGATATCTTGCAAGATGAAGATGGCGGGATCTGGATTGCTGCGAATGGTCTGTATTATGTTTCTGCGAAAAAGCTGACGTTAGCCGCCAATAACATCGAACAAAGTACGTTAGATGTTACCCAAATCAATCAAATTGTAGGTTCCGTGACTAAAATGGCGCTGGTGCCAGATGGCATTTGGTTGGTAAATGAGCGTCATTTACTTAAAATCAGCGAATCCAGCAATCGTACTGGCGATGGGGTTCGGCTTGAATTGGCAAGTAAAGTGTCATTACCTGAACAGTTAGCGCAAACCATCATACATGACTTAGCTTGGGTCGACGGCAAGTTGTTCTTAGCATCAGAGCTGGGCGCCTATTTTCTAGATATTGATGAAGTACTACGTCGTTACCAAGAAGTGGGTAACAATGCGGTATATAAGTTTCTTAACGATAAAGAGGGCGGCCTGTGGGTTTCCACTTATGGGCGATTGTTATACCGACAAAATAATGGCATTTGGCAAGCTGTTGAGCCAATTCAACTAGATCAGAGCATCTGGTTTGCCGATATTTTTATGGATAACGATAATAATATCTGGCTCGCTAGTTTAAATGAGGGACTTTGGCTTGCTCACTCAGGTAAGGTTGAGCGTCATCATATCGGTCAACGGACAAATCAAGCTATCTCAGCAATTACTCAAGGCCCCAACGGTCAATTGTGGGTAGCTAGCAGAGAAGGTCTTGGTATTATCGGGTTAAATGATAGTTATCAACCCGTGCTCACAAGTGCTCAGTTAAATCGCTCTGTAATACACGACTTAGAATTTATCGGTGAAAAGCTCATTCTTGGTACTGACCGTGGCGCGCTTATCTATGAAGATGGCATACTGCAAAAGTTAAGTGAGCGTGAGCTCAGGCAAAATCCGGTATTTTCTCTCAGCCCTTCAAATCGTGGGGGGATGTGGTTCGGTACAGGTAGGGGCTTGTATCGTCTTGATTACAAGGGGATAACGCCGTTTGCCTATAATGCCTTTCTCGGTAGCCAATTCGTCACTTTTGTTGAAGACTTCCCTAGATACGGCTTCATTGGTACAAACAAAGGTGCTTATCGTTACAATGATAAGGGGATCGAAAAAATTGGTTCTCAAACGTCGTTGGATACCGCTTATATCACCAGTATTTTGCATTTGGATACTGTGACGACTTTAGTTGGCTCTCTCAACGATGGGTTATTCTATCGTACCTCAGACGGTGATTGGTATCAGCTTGATGCTTCAAATGGATTGCCTTACGGATCGATATTTTCGCTGCATTATGACAAGAGCAATCAGCTCATCTGGGTGAGCACAATGAAAGGGGTATATCGCATGCCCGTTGCGCAATTCGGTCATGTTATAGAGAGTTTGCAAGTTGAACAAGTAATAAGCCCATTCGATAGGCAGCTCGATGGTAGACCAAGCCAATGTTGTTCAGGACTTGGGCATGATGCCGTGGTTGAAACCGAGTCAGCTATTTTTTACCCCAGCTTACAAGGCGTTGTTGAAATCCCTAAAAATGTCCAGCTTTTTGGTGGTGGGGATTTATTGCCAAGACTCGAGTCATTGTCTACCCACGATAGAGTATTTAGTACAGAATCATTAAATCAAGTGATCCAGCTTGATACATCTGAGCGTGATTTAACCATTAATTATACTGCAATCGATTTTTACGCGCCGCATAGCATTGAATTTAGATACAAGCTAGAAGGGCACGATACGCAATGGCGTGATGCTCAGTCACGCCGCGAAGCAATTTATACCAATTTACCACCAGGCAACTTCACCTTTGTTTTAGAAGTTAAGCGCCAAGGGCAAGATTGGGAGCAGGCGAAGGTGCTTAACTTATCCATTACGTTACCGCGCCGTTTCGACGAGACTATTTACTTTAGGCTGTTTATCACTTGTGCGTTTATATTTATGTTCTATCTCATTTTCTGGGTATTTAGAGCACAAGAAAGAAGAAAGCAAGCCGCGCTAGAAGCGTTGATAGCAGAGCGTACGACAGAGCTCAGAAAAGCCAACGAAAAGCTTAATCAGGTCAATACTCAGCTTAAACTTGTAAGTCACTCAGATGAATTGACTGGGCTACGTAGTCGTCGCTTCCTCTTTGATCAGTTACCAAAAGATGTCGAGCATTATCAGCGCAATGCACAATCATTACAGGCTCAAAATAAGAGTTTGGTATTGATGATCATGAACATTGATGATTTTAGCAAAATTAATGATTCTTATGGTCCAATTGGTGGTGATAGTTGCTTGCAGCAATTAGCGACGTTACTTAATACACGAACGCAAGGTTCTGATTATGTTGTCCGTTGGAGTGGTGATGAATTCCTATTACTACTACGTGACTTTAGCAGAGACTATATCGAAGAGTATGTCAGCGACTTATGTAAGGCGATTGCTGAAACGGATTACCGCTTACCGAACGGTAAAACGACCAAATTGACGGTGTCGATGGGGTGGTCATATTATCCATTGCCACTACTAGGCGGTAAGGTCATTGGTTGGGAATCATCTGTGAACCTAGCTGATATCGCATTACATCAGGTCAAGCAACGTGGCGGTGATGGTGCTGCGACAATCATCTTTGACGATCAATTGGATGCATTCGAATTTGAGCAAAGCGCGAACATAGAGTCTCAGTTACAACTTTTGCAAAGCAATGGACTTGCGGAAGTGAGAGTGTGGATGAGGTAAAGCTCATCACTAGCTCTTAAACTGTCAACATATTTCAGGGCGAGAGGCAGAGCATAAAAAAGGCTTCTAAATGGAAGCCTTTTTTAGAACTGCTCAAAGTCAAGACTGTGGATTGAGCCAAGCCTTAATTTGCTGACTTATTCCTTCGCTGCTTAAACCCAGTTCGGCGTGGATCTCGGTTTGTGAGCCATGCTTAATAAACTCATCAGGCAGGCCGAGTAATTTGATTGGCTTTAGATGGCCTTGGGCTAATAGATATTCGCTCACAGCTGAACCTGCACCACCAGCAATCGCATTGTCTTCAAGTGTTACAAAGCGCTCGTGAGTTACCACTAACTCTTCGATAAGTGCGGTATCTAAAGGTTTTACAAAGCGCATATCAACTAGTGTAGCATTTAGCTCTGCGGCAACGGCTTGAGCGTTTTCAAGTAATGTACCAAAGCTTAAAATAGCCAGCTTTTCACCTTCTCTTACTACCTTGCCCTTACCAATTTCCAGTTCGCTCATTTCTGCACTAATCTCTGCGCTTCCCGCACTGCCCCTAGGGTATCTTACCGCAGCTGGCCTATCTAGGCGGTGACCGGTATAGAGCATTTGGCGACACTCATTGAGGTCGCTTGGTGCCATTATCACCATATTAGGAATGCAGCGCAAAAAGCTTAGATCATAAGCCCCTTGGTGCGTTTCACCATCGGCACCAACGACACCTGCGCGGTCAATAGCAAAAAGTACTGGCAGATTTTGTAGTGCAACATCATGAATGAGTTGGTCATAAGCACGTTGTAAAAAGCTTGAATAAATAGCAACAATAGGATTTAAGCCCTCACAGGCAAAGCCTGCACCAAGCGTAACAGCATGTTGCTCCGCAATTGCAACGTCAAAATACTGGGCTGGGTACTCTTTAGAGAAACGCACCATGCCAGAGCCTTCACGCATTGCAGGTGTTATAGCCATCAGCTTATTATCTTGTGCGGCCATATCACAGAGCCAGTCACCAAATACTTTTGAAAAGGTCGGTGCGCTGGGCTTTGATTTGGGTAAGCTGTGCACGGTTGGATCAAACTTTGGTACGCCATGGTAGCCAATAGGATCCGCTTCTGCAGGCTTATAGCCTTTCCCTTTTTGCGTTTTAACATGCAATAACTGTGGCCCCTTAAGGTTACGCATATTACGCAGCGTATCAACTAGGGTGCCAACATCATGTCCATCGATTGGGCCAATATAGTTAAAGCCAAGCTCTTCAAAGAAAGTACCTGGGATTATCATCCCTTTTAAGTGTTCTTCCATTCTGCCGGCAAGTTCTTTAACTGGCGGTACACCAGCTAACAGCTTTTTACTGCCTTCACGAATATTGGTATAGAAGCTACCAGAGAGGATCTTAGCGAAATGGTTTGTAAGTGCGCCAACGTTTTCTGAGATAGACATTTCATTGTCGTTCAAGATCACGAGCATGTCCGGATTAACATCTCCCGCGTGGTTCATGGCTTCAAACGCCATACCAGCAGTCATTGCGCCATCACCAATAATAGCAACAGTTTTACGGCCAATTGCTTCTCTTTCAGCGGCAATAGCCATTGCGAGCGCTGCAGAAATTGAGGTGCTTGAGTGACCAACACTAAAGGTATCGTATTCACTTTCCTCTCGATATGGGAAAGGGTGTAGCCCATCTTTCTGGCGAATTGTATGCATCTGGTCACGGCGGCCTGTAAGGATCTTATGGGGATAAGCCTGATGACCTACGTCCCACACCAATCTATCCTGTGGTGTGTTGTAGACGTAATGCAATGCAACGGTCAGTTCGACCGTGCCAAGACCTGAAGCTAAGTGACCGCTGCTTTGAGAGACTGAGTTTAGCAAATACTCTCGTAATTCATCACTTAACACAGATAACTTATGCTGGGGTAATTGACGAAGTTGACTTGGGTCGTCAATTAACGCGAGTAAAGGATACTTGCTACTATCAAGTTTCATGGTATTTATCAGAGTCCTAGTGAGTCTTTGCTGAGTATTTACCCGCGCAGCTCACTTCATAATTATTAAAATTCGTCACCAACTGGTCATAATATTATGTTAGCCAGTATTTACAAAGTACTTGTGAATATTTTCTTAGCTTGGCGTAGTTATTTTATACGTCAGCTTAATATTCTCGATCTATGATGTATTTTGCTAAATCTGCAAGTATTTCTGTGTCACCATCTATTTTCGTAAGCGCATCCAGTGCTTCATCTATCAACTGTTCGGCTTTTTCTTTTGCTTGTTCTAAGCCTAACAATGCAGGGTAGGTAGACTTGTTATGTTCTATGTCAGAGCCTTGTGGCTTACCAAGCACCGCCGTGTCACCTTCTACATCAAGAATGTCATCTCTGACTTGGAATGCAAGGCCTATTGCACGACCATAAGTGCGTATTGCACTACAGGCTTGCTCGGTAACTTGCTCTGAGTTGCCGCATAAGATCCCAAGCTCCACAGCACAGCTTAGCAGTGCACCTGTTTTTAGCTTATGAATACGTTCAAGTTCGTCTATGGTAATTGAACGATCAGTAGCAGCTATATCAAGTGCTTGGCCACCAACCATGCCTTGTAGACCCGATGCTTTAGCTAGCGCGGAAATCATTTTTATTTGTGCATGGTGGTTTACTGCGAATTGATGCCCACTTAATAGCTCAAAAGCCAGAGTTTGTAAGGCATCACCAGCTAAGATAGCTGTCGCTTCATCAAATTGAATATGGCAGGTTGGACGGCCGCGCCTAAGTTCATCATCATCCATCGCGGGTAAATCATCGTGCACCAACGAATAGCTATGAACACACTCTATTGCTGCAGCGGCCTTGTCTAAGTCTTCTGGAGCCGCACCAAACAATTCACCAGTGCAGTACACCAAGAATGGTCGCAAGCGTTTACCACCATTTTCTATACTGTAGCGCGTTGCGGCTTTGATATTTTCTTCAGTATCAAGCACATTATCAAAATAGTGTAAAACGGTGGTTTCTACACGCGTCTTAGCAGACAGGAGTTTTTCTTGTAATTTTGCTGACATTAGGCTTCGTTTTCAAATGGCTGTAATTGCGCGTGCTCATCTTCGCCCATTAAAATAGCGACCTGCTGCTCAGCTTGCTGAAGTTTTTGGTTTGAAGCTTTTGCGAGCTTTATCCCACGCTCAAATTGTTTAAGTGCTTGATCCAGAGGTAAGCTACCATTTTCCATGTCTGCAACGATTTGTTCCAATTCTTGCATAGCCTCTTCAAAGCTCAAGTTATCAGGTTTTTTTACCGCCATATGTCACACTGACCCGTAAAGTAAAAGTGTGGCAATTTTAGGGGGATTGCGCGCCAAGGTCAAAAAAACCAGAGACTTTTTGATCTGACGGAGTATCGGCATTACAAGATCTGCTATAAACTCGCATTTTAAACACTTTTTAATATAATAGTGTTAAGTTGTAGAGAAACTTGCCGATAACTCAAACAATAATAACTGCGTGATTTATCACAAATAACTTCCCCCGGAGGACATGTGGATTTAGCAACGGTAATAGGGATCCTGGGTGCCATAGGTTTGATTGTAATGTCGATGGTACTAAGTAGTGATGGCCAGATCGCTATGTTCTATAACACGCCTTCCGTCGTTATCGTATTTGGTGGTTCAATTTTTATCGTATTGTCTAACTTTACGCTTGGACAATTTTTCGGCATTGGTAAAGTGGCCGGGAAGGCCTTCATGTTTAAGATTGAAACCCCTGAAGAGCTGATTGAAAAAGCAGTTGAGCTTGCTGATTCTGCGCGTAAAGGTGGTTTCTTAGCGTTAGAAGAAGCTGAAATTCCCAACCAATTTATGCGTAAAGGCGTTGATATGTTAGTCGATGGCCATGACGCTGATGTTGTGCGCGCCACACTGCAAAAAGATATTGCTTTAACGTCCTCAAGACACCAGTTAGGCGCCGGTTTATTTAAATCCCTCGCTGATATAGCGCCTGCGATGGGCATGATCGGGACACTCATCGGCCTAGTTGCTATGTTGTCTAACATGGACGACCCAAAAGCAATAGGGCCTGCCATGGCTGTTGCTCTTTTAACAACTTTGTATGGTGCGTTTTTAGCTAACGTGGTTGCGATCCCAATTCAGGTTAAGCTTGAGCTTCGTAAAGATGAAGAAGAGCGAAATCAGCGGCTCATCTTAGATGCTATTTTAGGTATTCAAGATGGCCAAAACCCGAAAGTCATTGAAGGCATCTTGAAAAATTATTTGCCTGAGTCTAAACGTGGCGCTGAGGCTGAGGAATAACCATGTCAGATGAGAATGAATGTAAATGTCCTCCCCCAGGTCTTCCCGCCTGGATGGGGACATTTGCTGATTTGATGTCATTACTGATGTGCTTCTTTGTACTGTTACTGGCATTTTCTGAAATGGACGTGCTGAAGTTTAAGCAAATTGCCGGGTCGATGAAGTTTGCTTTTGGTGTGCAAAACAAAATTGAAGTAAAGGATATCCCAAAAGGTACCAGTGTTATCGCGATGGAATTTACTCCGGGTAAGCCAGAGCCAACACCAATTGAAACTATCCAACAGCAAACTGTAGAAATGACGCAACAGATGCTTGAGTTTCAGGCTGGTGATGAATCGTCTGCGGGTGGTCGACAAGAGCAGCGGGGCAATAAGCGTGGTGGTGAATCAGCCAGTACTGCTCAAGAAATGGCGTCAACTCAAGCAATCGCATCCGCAGATCAAGAACAAGTTAATGAGCTTGTTAAAAAGATTGCGCAGCAGCTAGAGAAGCAAATAATGGATGGCGCGATTGAGCTTGAGTCTTTAGGGCAGCAAATCATTATTCGTATCCAAGAGAATGGTTCTTTCCCAGCAGGTAGTGCGTTTTTACAACCTAAATTTGAACCAGTGATTGCCGAAATTGCAGAACTACTTAAAGATGTACCCGGTGAAATTACTGTCTCGGGTCACACAGACGATTTTAGAGTCACTAACGAACTTTACTCCAATAACTGGGATTTATCGGCGACGAGAGCGGTCGCTGTTGCGACTGTGATGGAGCGCGTTCGTGGTTTTGATAAGAACAGAATGGTTGTGGTTGGTCACGCAGACACCAGACCGCTTGTTCCCAATGACAGCGATGCAGATAGACGCCGCAATCGGCGCGTTGAAATCTCAATTTTACAGGGCAAACCTAAAGAGTCAGACCCTATTGAAGTGAGGCAAAATTAATTACAGTTTATTGCCAAGTTACAGGGAATTCGCTATTGTTTCGTTTGGTTCTACTTAAAGGAGAAATAGAATGATTTCAATAAAAAAACCTCAAAATTTTAGACTGCCAGGCGGTAATGGTGAAGGCGGTGATGAAGAGGCGGAAAAAAAGCCGTCTTAACCGACTGTAATAATTACTTGACCCATTAAAAAATCATCTTAACTAATAATTAGAAGAGTAAATATGTTAGAGGCTTGGGAGTCGGTTAGGCTTTTTTATATCCAATACAGCATTCCACTATCGCTGATTGCAGTGTTGGCCTGTTTAGTTTTAAGAGATATAAAAGCCGCTCGTTATGCTATTTTGATTGCTTTATTTTATATTATTGGCTCTTTTACTGGTGATTTTATTAGAGCGATAGACGATGAGTTGGTTTATCGCTATATATTTTGGGCATTTAACGATATTGTGTTTATGGCTATAATTGCTGTTTGGGCTATTAAGGACAAAGTTTATATGTGGCAGAGTGTAATTGCTCAGCTCATTATTATACCTGCACCAATCTTACAGTTGTTCCGCTTAGTTGATAGGCATTTAATGGAACTTAGCTATTCGTCTTATCTCTACGTTACAATTATCCCAATAGTTAACTTTGCTACTCTATGCTTAGCATTTGTACCCGTAATTGCTTATTTTCAATTGAAACATAAACGAATGCAAGACGGTGCGCTGGAGAGAATCGAAGTAGGCCGTTAATAGACCTACATCGTCTTGATAATATACTCACCCTAAACTAGGAATAAGGCCAGCCATTTGCATTAGCTGAGAGGTGATGATCATCACACCGAAAATGGCTGCAAGTCCTAGTCCAAGCGTACCACCTTTAACCTGATATCCGTCATTACCTCTAACTTTTCTCTGTTTCCATACCATCGCAACTGGTAGAAATACCGCCAATACCACGAGCGCAATTGCTGCATATCCCAGTGCCATAATAAAGCCCTTTGGATAAAAGAGGGCAAAGCCAAGCGGTGGTAAAAAGGTAATGAACGCCGTTTTTATACGGTCTTTCTTGGTATCTTGCTTTTTAAAGGCATCAGCAAAAAAGTCGAATAAGCCGAGACTAACACCTAAGAATGAAGTCGCGAGAGCAAGATCTGCAAAAACCGTCACAAATAATTGTACGTTGTCGTTGTGTGCGATAGACGAAATACTGGTGACAAAACCTGGCAGTCCCTCACTTGCCATTAAGCTCTCTTGCCCCATAACACCTTGGCTTAGTAGTTGCCAAAATACATAGATGATAAGCGGGAGGGAAGCACCAAACATCATTACTTTACGTAATTGGCGGATATCTACGCCCACGTACTTAACGATTGACGGGATTGAGCCATGAAACCCAAATGAAGTGAAAATTACAGGAATTGCTGCAATTACCAGCCCTTGTTCTACTGGCATATCGATAAGGTGTTGGCCATGGACATAGGGAGTCAGGATAAAAAACAAACTCGCGAGCACGATAACTTTAATGGTAAATAGTAACTGGTTAAGCTTGTCGACAGTACTTGTGCCTAATGTCACTATGGTTGCTATGATAACAGCAAGCAATACTGAACCGAGTTGGGGAGTGATCCCATCACCTAGTACACTAACCAGTTTGCTTTGAAGTTGTGCACCACCTCCCGCGATGTAAGCTGCGCACAGTGCATAGAATAAAAATACCATAGAAAAGTTAGCGACATATTGGCCCGTTTTACCGAGCAAGTTTTTCGCCAGTGTATTTAGCGTTGCGTCTTGATCTGCGTATTGATGTACTTCCAACATAAGCAAAGCGGTATAGGTCATTAACAACCATGTGATTGCTAATAATGCGATAGCGGTAGAAAAGCCGAGTCCTGCTGATGCAATAGGGAGGGCGAGCATACCCGCGCCAATTGTAGTACCTGCTACAATCAGCATGCTGCCCAAAGTTTTATTCTTAAGCACGTTTTGCCCCTGATTATTATTATCTGGTGAGGCAAGATATAACGAATAGCGAGGAAATGAAACCGTTTTGCTGCTAATACCGATTCGCGTATAAAATTTATGCGTTAAAAACAAAAAAGCCGCATATCAATATGCGGCTTATTCTACTCACTGGTATTTTCATCCAGTGAGTTTGTGCTTGTACCTTTAACTTTTATATAAAGTCTTCATCTCTCATGAAAATGCACCGTATCAAGCTAACTTACCTAAGAGTCTATTGCGCTCGTACTAAATTGTCAAACCAATCTTGACCTCTCGAACTGAGCGACTTTAGCACAATAAGGTCACTTTCACCGTCGGGCAGCTTCAATCTTAAATGCTCATCAAGCGCAATTGCACGTTCCAAATGGCTGCGGATTTCACCCAGCGTCCGGACCATACAATCTAGCTCCTCAGGTAAGCCTTCGCTAAAATCTATACGAGTCTGGTAACAGGCTATATTCCAATGCATACGAGCTCTAACGGACTCACTCATATCTGAGATGGAAAGTGCGCTTTCTAGCAGCTTGATGGCTTCTGCGAGCTTACCATCTCGGCTGAGTGCTCTGGCTTTTATGCCAATTGCTCTTGCATGGTTTGGATGAATGTTGGTAAGAATGTCATCACAAACCTTAATTGCTTCATCGTATTGTGTGTTTGCAATCAATTCCCTAGCGCGTTGGAGTGCGATTTCTACGGTATTCTTACGTGCTATTTCATACTCTTCTTTAACCTTTTGTTGGATGTCATTGAATTCATCTTCGCCAACGTAGCGCTTGTAGGCGCTAGAAACGAGTCCTACACCACCAAAACCGCTTAAAATAGAGAATGAAAAGATTTTAATCCAAGTCCAAAATGCTTTATCAGAACCGGTAATTGAGTCGTTTTCCCGCTTCAAATTGTGCTCAACGACCACTTTGATTATACGGTTGATCTCAACGGCATTATCGTTATGCGCAGATGAAAACATCGCCACGGGAATGAGTATCTCGTCATTGTTTTGATGGTGGGAGTCGTGCTCCCCATTTTGATATGATTTAAATGCATACTTACTGACTGGGCTGAAGTCAGCAGCGCCCGCCATGGTGAGCACACCGATTGCCATAAATGCTGAGATCACACCGGCTAGAATGACACCGAATCCACCTAAGTCCCAATACTCTGGGGCGGCGCTATTCGCACTCTTAAACTTAGGTTTGCGAAATTTATATGACGACGTTGAACGCATCGCTTGTAGGAGCCCGCCTAAGGAGCCTCCAAGTACCACAACGGCAATAAAAATAGCGTAAAAGCTGATTGGTCCGTATTCCATATTATTATTCTAAGTAACTTGAGCTGGGGATAATTAATGCCTTGTTACCACTAAAACTCTCTGGCTATACAAGGGTGTAAATTAAGGGAATTTTGGCTATTTTACATTGAATTTACATAAATGCGTAGAGGGGAAGTCGGAAATTGTATGGGTATTGCTCCTACTGACGACTAGGAGCAATATCCGTGTTACTTGGACTTAAGTTCGGAGCAGAAGTTATTTTACTTCTTTACCGGCGGCTTGCTGATCTGCATGGTAGCTAGAGCGTACAAATGGTCCGCAAGCTGCGTGGCTAAAGCCTATTTCGTCGGCATATTCTTTTAGCCCATCAAACTCAACCGGTGGCACGTAGCGCTTGACTGGCAAGTGGTGCTTTGAAGGTTGCAGATACTGGCCTACGGTAAGCATATCTACGTTATGCTCGCGCAAGTCTCTTAAGACTTCTTCAATTTCAGAGATTTCTTCGCCTAGTCCAACCATCAGGCCTGATTTAGTTCTTACTTCTGGATGCGCTTCTTTAAAGCGGCGTAGTAATTCGAGCGACCACTTATAATCGGCGCCTGGACGCGCTAGCTTGTAAAGTCTCGGTGCAGTTTCAAGGTTGTGGTTGAATACATCTGGTGGTGTTTCACTTAAGATCTCTAAAGCTCTATCCATACGACCACGGAAATCAGGCACAAGAATTTCGATTGTAATACCTGGGTTGTGCTTACGGATCTCACGAATACAGTCAGCAAAGTGCTGCGCACCACCGTCGCGCAAATCATCACGGTCAACAGAGGTAATAACAACGTAGCTCAACCTCATGTCTTTGATGGTAAGTGCAAGCTTTTCCGGCTCTTGGGCGTCAGGTTTTAATGGACGACCGTGGGCCACATCGCAGAATGGACAGCGGCGAGTACAAATTGCACCTAAAATCATAAAGGTTGCTGTACCGTGATTAAAGCACTCAGAAAGGTTAGGGCAAGACGCTTCTTCACAAACAGAGTGCAAGCCGTGCTTTCGCATTGCTTGTTTAATGCCATCGATACGTTCACTTGATTTTGGCAAACGGATCTTTAACCACTCAGGCTTTCTCAGCATTTCTTCGCGTTCTGTTGGCATGACTTTAACTGGGATCAATGCCATTTTTTCAGCATCGCGGAGCTTTACCCCTGGCTCCATTTTGACTGGTTTACTCATACGTTTTCAAACCCTTCAGTGTATTCGACATGCTCAGCATTAATGCGTTTTAGCATGTGTTTTACCAGACCAGCCCCCGCATCAGCGACGGTTTGAGGTCCATTAATTTCGCTACTTTGCACCATATTCATGCCCGCGTAACCACAAGGGTTTATTCGTAAAAATGGACCAAGATCCATATTGACGTTGAGTGCGAGCCCATGAAACGAGCAGCCACGGCGGACTCTAAGTCCAAGAGATGCTATCTTGCTATCGTTGACGTATACACCTGGTGCATCGGCTTTAGCGTAAGCCTCTATCCCATATTCTTTTAGGGAGTCGATAATGCTTTCTTCTAGCCAAGTGACAAGTTCACGTACCCCTATTTTCAATCGTCGTAAGTTGAGCAGTACATAAAGCATTTGTTGCCCAGGCCCGTGGTAGGTAACTTGACCGCCGCGATCCACTTTTACGACAGGAATATCACCTGGCGCCAAGACATGCTCTTCTTTACCGGCTTGACCTTGTGTAAAAACAGGCTCATGTTCCACCAGCCAGATTTCATCCGCTGTGGTGTCATCACGCTCATCGGTAAAAGATTGCATTTTGTGCCAAATTGGCTCGTAACTACAAAGGCCGAGTTGGCGCACAATTAACTTACGAGATTCCATAACTAGGGGTCCTTACCAACTACAGGATGTAACGGACGTCTTCGATGCCACCGATCTCGGTATAAATCTGCTCGATATGCTCTTTGCTGGTTACGGTAACGACAAGAGATACGGCTTCATAGGTGCCTTTGCTGCTTGGTTTAACCTTTGGTGCATAATCACCCGGTGCAATAACCTGCAGTTTAGCTAGGATCTGATCCGTCAAATTGACATTTGCTAGGCCCATAATCTTGAATGTAAATGGGCAAGGAAATTCTAAGTATTCATCAAACTTAGTATTTTTAACTGGTTTTACCACGACGGTATCCTCACAACGAACTACTTGCTGACGCCTTTATTTGGTCACTTAGCGGCTCTTTCAAGCCTTGAGTTGCCAAGGTCGTCATTTATTGGCCGCATTCTATCATTTTTGGCGCAAAAAAAAACGTCCACGATAAGGACGTTTTTGTTGAGTCATTTTGAAGCTAGCTTTCACTATTGATTATGTCTTTACAATCATCAAAAACTGCTAAAGTAGCTAATAGAAGGAAGCAGTGATTGCTAATTGTTAAGCCTTCCGAGTCGAAGAAAAGTCGAAATACTGTTGTTGTTAATAGTAGTATCAAAAGCGCTGTTTTGTTGCGTTTCAAGGTCTTTACTATGTTTCTTTTAGACTGCTTGGTTCTAGCGCTAAGAATTCGTACCAGCTGATAAATGATGATGCTAACTACGGCAAGATTGATGCCGGTAATAAGCATTGAAGGAGGTGAGAGAGTAACAATACTAACCAATAGCAGAATAAATATTGGAATGTATCCCAAATGCCTCATATTGGTTGTTTCCGCTTGGGTATTGTTAAGCAGCGTAGCAAGTTGATAAAGTGCGCCATACAGAGCAATATAAAAACCAAGGTACAATAGTACGGGTTTATTTAAATAATCACTTAGGATGAAGCAGACAATAAATACAGCCATGCTAATGTGGATATAGATAGGAGATTCTTTAAAGTATTGAGTAATGGTCATTGCGTAGTTTTCCTTTTTCTCGCTTTCCTTTCGAGTTTGGAAATTGTTGCTTGGGGTGTAAAAAGTCAATCAGTATTTAACACAGGGTGGGATTCCACTTTGCT
>NZ_MBQA01000203.1:0-1084 GCF_001709235.1 Pseudoalteromonas sp. BMB | reverse complement strand
AGTAACAGGTAAACAAACCCGGGTGTTGACAGACGCTGATAGAAATACGAGTCGTAGCTACTATGATCGAGATTCAGGCAGACGAGTCGATTATGAGACAACGGTTGCGAATAATGTCGGTTTTAAAGAAGACACGGACTTTAGAGGCAACGGCACGGGTAGCTATCACTTATATAGCAACAACCAATATTTAGGGGAGTTAAACAAGTCAGGGAGCGACTCAATAAAAGAGCAACACTTTAAAGCACCAAGTCAAGGTGATGCGACACCAATGGCGAGACATCAGGTTGGGTCGGGAGACACACTGAAGGCGTTAGCTCAACTTTATATAGGGGACACAACACCAGCGATGCCGTATGTGCCACCGCCGCCAGAAGCTGGATGTAATGCAGTAGCCAGTATCATTATGATAGCCGTAGCGGTAGTTGCCACAATCGCAACAGCGGGAGCAGCAGCCAGTGCAAGTTATGGCGCAATCATGTCAACAGGCACGAGTGTGCTTACGGGCAGCTTTGCAGCGGCAGGTGTCACAACCGCAACTGGAATCGCCGCGGCTGCGGCAGGTGGCTTTGTAGGCTCAGTTGCTTCTCAATTAGCGGGAAAAGCCATGGGCGTAGTTGACAGTTTCTCGTTAAGGTCTGCGCTGGGGTCAGGGTTAACAGCAGGACTCACAGCAGGTGCAGGAAATGTACTACGCGGAACAGAAGTATTTGCAGCGATGGATACTTCAGGAAATGCAGCTCAGGTGGTGAATGCGTCAGGGAAAGCTATCCAAGGAGCATATCAGTTAGGAAGTAGTGGACAAGCGGCGTTTGGGGCAGTAGGTGCAATCAGCTCAGTGGTAGCGGGTAAAGTAGCGGGTACACAAACGAGCTTTAGATGGGGAAATATAGCGGCATCGGCGCTGACATCCGGGATCACAGGACAGGGTCCAGTGATAGGCGGTGGCACGACAAACCCAGTGAATGGTATACTAAATTCAGCGGTGCGATATGGTTCAAACAAGCTGTTTGGTAATCAAGCGAGCTGGAACTTTGGTGAAGTAGCGATTGATGCCTTTGGCAATGCGTTGGGGAATAGTATT
>NZ_MBQA01000202.1:0-46860 GCF_001709235.1 Pseudoalteromonas sp. BMB | reverse complement strand
ATTCGCCTTGTTTTCCCTAAATCTTGCTGGCTAGACAAGGAAAAAACTAAGTTGTGCTTTAGCAACAATGAGTTGGAACATTCCTTATCCAAACCTCAGGTTAAGTAAATTGGTGTAACACGCTCAGTGTAGAGAACAAAGATTAAAAACCAACTCCTCCCATGGCGTGCTTAAGCACTTCTTTTTTTAACGGTCCAGCTTTATTCGCCACATTCAGCGCCAGATTTCTCAAATGCTTTAACGGTGTTACTTGATTCGAAAAGCCAAAATAACACGCATCCATCATACTCATCATCAAGAGGTTGTCTTTCCTACGCTTTGACTCGTAATGATGTAGTGCGCTGCTATCACCAATATCTTCTTTTGCCTCAATCGCTTCAGCAAGTGCCGCTACGTCTTTAAAGCCAAGATTTACTCCCTGCCCTGCTAACGGATTAATGGTATGAGCTGCATCTCCTACTAATACCACTCGTTCGCTCACGTATTGGTTAGCATGTTGCCTTGCTAAAGGAAAAACCGCCACTTCTTCAATCTCAAAGTCACCGGGTAGCTCAAAAAATGCAGCTTTTACTTCTTGTTTTAGCGCCTGCTTATCTAGTTGCTTAAGTAAATTGAGTTTATTGCCGTTGTCATACCAAATCAGATTGGCATACGGATACTGCATAGGTAAAAAGGCAATGGGACCTGATGGCTTAAATTGCTGCCATGTTTTTTCTTGCTGCGGCGCGTCGAGTTTAATCAGCAGCCCCATACAATGTTGCTCATATTGCCAACCAGTCACGCCTATGCCACTCATTTGTCTGACGATAGAACGGCCACCATCAGCAGCAATTAACAAATCAGCGGTAAAGGATGCTGCTTGATACTCAATCGTCACGGAATCCTCATTATGAACAATGCGCTTTGGGATCCCCTCTGGTGAAACCACTTTGATATCAAATTCCTCAAACTGTTGCCACAATGTAGCTTGGATGAGGTTATTCTCAATTAAGTGGCCTAAGTGCGAGGCGTTTAGCGCTTCACAATCAAATATCAATTGTCCTGGCTTATCCTCATAGGCTTCTAGCTGCTTGTAAACCGCGGCTCTGGTGCTTCTTAACACAGGCATAGCACCAAGCTCATCTAGTAACTGCTCGGAAAAGCGATTGATAGCAGAAACGCGAATATCTACCTTATCACTTGCGAGTATTGCATCAGCTGAGATGGGAGAATGTTCAATAATGGTTACGTCAACACCTTGCTTCGCTAGCTTAACAGCACACGCTGCACCAACCATGCCACCACCGACTATCAGAGCCTTGTTTTTCATGCCATATTCCACTTAATTGAGTCTTTGCGCATTGTAACGCATATAAAAACAGATGTTTGCTTAAAACACCCTGTATTGATCCACATTTTGAAAGTTAAAATCTATACTTGGCTAGACAAGATAGGTCATATAAAATACGCGTCCTTTAGGCATAATGATATCAATTCAGCATCGCCTGCACGAGAAACGCGTAGTGCTAAACACCGAGTTGTAAACGAGGCAATATTTAAATGAGTAAAAAACTGCATATTAAAACCTGGGGTTGTCAGATGAACGAGTATGACTCCCAGAAAATGGCGGATCTTTTGGATTCAACAAATGGCTATCAGCTTACAGAAGAAGCTGAGCAAGCTGATGTGATCCTACTCAATACTTGCTCGATTCGTGAGAAGGCACAGGAAAAAGTATTCCACCAACTTGGTCGTTGGAAACTACTAAAAGACACAAACCCTGATCTTGTTATCGGTGTTGGTGGCTGCGTAGCATCACAAGAAGGCGACACCATTCGTCAGCGCGCTCCATTTGTTGATATCGTGTTTGGCCCACAAACATTGCACCGCCTACCAGAGATGATCAAGCAGGTGCAAAGCAAAGAAGGTGCTGTCGTTGATATTTCATTCCCTGAAATTGAAAAATTTGACCGTCTCCCTGAACCAAAGGCTGAAGGCCCGAGTGCATTTGTTTCAATTATGGAAGGTTGCTCTAAGTACTGTACGTTCTGTGTAGTACCGTACACGCGTGGCGAAGAAGTAAGCCGTCCTTTAGATGATGTGATCCTTGAAGTTGCTCAGCTTGCGGAGCAAGGTGTGCGTGAAGTGAACTTACTCGGTCAGAACGTAAATGCTTACCGTGGTGAAATGCACGATGGTGAGATTTGTTACTTCTCTGACTTAATTCGCTACGTTGCAGCAATTGACGGTATTGACCGTATTCGTTATACAACATCTCACCCGGTTGAGTTTACACCAGATATTATTGAAGCCTATGCGGATGTGCCAGAGCTTGTTGACCATTTACACCTACCGGTACAAAGTGGTTCAGACCGTATTCTAAACCTGATGAAACGCGGTCATACTGCGCTTGAGTACAAGTCAACGATCCGCAAGCTACGTAAGATCCGCCCAAACCTAAGCATGTCTTCAGATTTCATCATTGGTTTCCCAGGCGAATCAAACGCAGACTTTGAAGCAACGATGAACCTGATTAATGATATCGGCTTTGATATGAGCTTTAGTTTCATCTACTCGGCGCGACCTGGCACGCCAGCAGCAGACTTACCTGACGATGTGGCAGAATCAGAAAAGAAAGAACGCCTGTATCTGCTACAGAACCGTATCAACCAAATGGCGCAGGATATCAGCCGCAAGATGCACGATACCGAGCAGCGTATTTTGGTTGAGGGACCATCGAAGAAAAACCCAATGGAACTGCGTGGTAGAACCGAAAATAACCGCGTTGTAAACTTTGAAGGTCCACACTCAGTGATCGGCCAATTCGTCGATGTACGTATTACTGAGGCGTTACCAAACTCGTTACGTGGTGAACTTATCCGTACTGAAGCAGAAATGGATTTACGTCGTGACGTAAAACCGTCGGATATCTTAAATAAAGCACCTCAAGAACCTGAAATTAATGAATTAGGTGTTGGTACTTTTACCCCCTAGCATTTTTAAATTGTGCGCTAGCTTCGGCTAGCGTCATTTTTATAGGAAGACATTTTGAGTAATCAGATAAAGAATATAGAAATTTACTTAGAACCCGCAGATAACCACCGCCTTTCTTCACTTTGTGGTCCGTTCGACGAAAATCTAAAACAAATAGAACGTCGCCTTGGAGTTGAAATCGCGCACCGTGACAATTGGTTTAAAGTGACCGGACAAGCGGTAACGGCAAAAGCAGCTGTGGATATTCTAAAGTCTCTATATGTTGATACTCAGCCTGTGAAAGGAAAAATGACAGAAATCGAACCGGATCAGGTTCATCTGGCCATCACAGAAGCGAACGTACTTGAACAAGACGCCCCAACCGTGTGGGACAAAGAAGTCTATATTAAGACTCGTCGCGGTGTGGTTAAGCCTCGTAACCCAAATCAGAGCCAATATGTCGCTAATATCTTAACTCACGATATTACCTTTGGTGTTGGTCCTGCGGGTACAGGTAAAACCTATCTTGCTGTTGCAGCAGCGGTTGATGCGCTAGAACGTCAAGAAATACGTCGCATCCTCCTCACTCGTCCAGCGGTTGAAGCTGGTGAAAAGCTGGGCTTCTTGCCGGGTGATTTAACACAAAAAATCGACCCTTACCTTCGTCCACTTTATGACGCCCTATTCGAGATGCTTGGTTTTGAAAAAGTTGAGCGCTTAATCGAAAAAAATGTCATCGAAGTTGCACCGTTGGCGTATATGCGCGGTCGAACACTCAATGACGCGTTTATTATCTTGGACGAAAGCCAAAATACCACGACTGAACAAATGAAGATGTTTCTTACCCGGATTGGCTTTAATTCAAAAGCGGTGATCACCGGTGATATCACCCAAATCGATTTACCTCGTGGTGCGCGCTCTGGACTTCGTCATGCGATAGAAGTGCTCAATGATGTAGAAGAAATTTCATTTAACTTCTTTAAATCTCACGATGTAGTTAGACACCCTGTGGTTGCTCGTATCGTCGAAGCATACGAGAAGAAAGAAGAACAAGAGCGTCTCGCTAAAGCTGAAAAGCATCAGGCGAAACAGCAACCTTCTGAGGAATAAACCATGGACTTAATGCTAGATTTGCAATTGGCTTGTGAGTTTGAAAACTTGCCTTCCGAAGCACAATTTCAATTATGGGCAGAACATGCATTAACGCAATTTCGCGAAGAAGCGGAATTAACGATTCGCATCGCTGACGAGCACGAAAGCCAAGAGCTCAATAGCCAGTACAGGGGCAAAGACAAGCCAACCAACGTGTTGTCTTTCCCATTTGATGCGCCACCGGGGATTGAGTTGCCACTTATTGGTGATTTAATTATCTGTCCCCAAGTGGTATACCAAGAATCCGTAGAGCAAGAAAAGACCTTTCATGACCACTTCGCCCATATGGTTATCCATGGTTGCTTGCATTTACTTGGATTTGACCATATAAATGAACAAGACGCGGTAGAAATGGAAACAATAGAGAAGCACATTCTCGCTTCTTTGAATATCGCAGATCCTTACAGAGACGATTGTTAAATTAACGGAGCAGACACAACTAATGAGCGACGATAACTCGCAAAGTAGTCAGGGTTCTTCTAGCAAGACCTGGCTGGGACGCATCACACAGATGCTGCAAGGGGAACCCCAAAATAAAGAAGAACTGGCTGAAGTCATCGCTGATGCGCAAGAGCGCCAGCTGATTGATCCAGAAACCAAAGATATGATGGAAGGTGTACTCAGCGTTTCAGAGCTGAAAGTACGTGACATCATGATCCCACGTTCGCAAATGATTACACTTGATGTAGATGAGCCGCTCAGTGCTCAACTCCCTATGATGGTAGAATCTTCACACTCGCGTTTCCCTGTGATTTGTGAAGACAAAGACCACGTAGAAGGCATCTTACTTGCCAAAGATCTCTTACCTTTGATTTTGCGCGAAGAGAGCGATTTGCCAAGTATCCGCGAATATCTTCGTCCCGCTGTGGTCGTGCCTGAAAGTAAGCGTGTCGATACCCTGCTCAACGAATTCCGTCAAAAACGTTACCATATGGCTATCGTGATTGATGAATACGGCGGTGTATCTGGACTGGTTACTATCGAAGATATTCTCGAAACCATTGTTGGTGAAATCGAAGATGAACATGATGACGACGAAGAACAACAAGATATTCGTCAGCTGTCTAAACATGTTTATACTGTGCAAGCACTCACGCCCTTGGATGAATTCAACGAATTCTTCAAAACCAACTACGACACCCAAGAAGCAGATACCATTGGCGGTATTATTCTTCATGCATTTGGCCATATGCCAAGCCGTGGTGAAACTATAGATATAGATCCCCTTCAGTTTAAGGTAACTAACTCCGATAACCGGAGGATCTTACAAATTCAAGTAAGTGTACCTAAATCTGAACATGTTGAAGACTCTAGTATCTAACCTGAGTAACCTCGCAAAAGATAAGTTTGCATGGCTGGCACTCATTTCTGGCTGTGCGCTTACTTTTGCTTATTCCCCTTTTGGTTTTTGGCCTATCGCGTTTGTCAGCTTGATTATAGCGACTTGGCTTACCGATAAACCTAGTCCAAAGCTCGCGGCTAAATATGGCTTTTTATTTGGCTTTGGCTGGTTTGCCCTTGGCATAAGCTGGGTGCATGTCTCTATCGCTGAATTTGGTGGTTTGCCCTTACCTGTCTCGGTGCTGCTGATGGCATTACTATGTGCTTACCTTGCCATCTACCCGACATTGGCATTTGCTTTTGCCAGCTACTTTACTCGCACACCGTGGCAACGGGTGCTGGCACTTGTTGCGGGGTTTGCCATTACCGAGTGGCTGCGAGGCCATATGCTCACAGGCTTCCCTTGGCTTAGCTTTGGTTACACGTTAACTGACTCGCCATTGAGCAGTTTAGCCCCTTGGATCGGTGAATTTGGCTTAACGTTGCTAGTTATTCTAGCGACAACAAGCCTTTACTATCTACTTAAACAACGTGCGATTTATCTCACCATAGTCAGCTTTGCCGGCATTGCCGGTCTATACAGTGTGCCAATCATTCAAGGCCCACTAAAATACTCGGGAGATGAAATCACCACCTTACTTGTACAAGGTAATATCAAGCAGAGTCTGCGCTGGGAGCCTGAGCAATTTTGGCCTACCATGTCTAAATATCGAGATATGACCAGACCTAACTGGCAAGGCGTTGATTTAGTGGTGTGGCCGGAAGCCGCTATTCCTGAATTTGAAGATATCGCCTACCCATTTTTAGAAGGGCTGGACAAAGCCGCCGCGTTTAATGGCACGGCGCTGATAACGGGCATTCCCGATTATCAGTTTGATACCAGAACCGCGTACAACACGCTGATCACGCTTGGTAAAAAGGAAAAAGAAGACAGCGAAGGGCAATATCACTATCTGCACAAAAACCGCTACCAGAAGCACCAATTGTTGCCTATTGGTGAGTTTGTACCGTTCGAAGACCTATTGCGTCCTATAGCCCCTCTTTTTAACTTAGCGATGTCGTCATTTACTCGAGGTGATGCGGTACAACCAAACCTACTTGCGAACGGTTTGCATGTGTTACCCGCTATTTGCTACGAAATCGCGTTTAGCGAGCTTGTCAGAGGTAACTTTACCTCTGAGTCAGATATTCTTTTTACTGTGAGCAACGACGCTTGGTTTGGAGATTCCCACGGCCCGCATCAGCATATGCAGATCGCTCGCATGCGTGCCTTAGAATTACAGCGCCCATTAATTCGAGTAACGAATAATGGTATCACTGGTGTTTACGATCCACTTAGCAAAATTCAGCATGCCATTCCACAATTCAAAGCCAACATACTGAAAAGTGATGTAAAACTCATTAGTGGAATAAGCTGGTATGCAGAGCATGGTAATCGCCCCATCTGGTTTATTGTCGCTTTTACTATGCTGATACTCACCGCTGCAAAGGTAAAGCCCATAGTGCTTAAGCGATTTGAACGCAACTTTTTGTAGTTGCGGTGTTGTACCTATCGCGATGTGAAATCGCTCCTACATGCTATAAGTAACCTCTGATGGGAGCCGTTCTACGCGGCGATTTTTTACTATATCGCGATGTAAAATAACACCTACATGCAATAAGTAACCTCTGGTGGGAGCCGCTTTACGCTGCGATTTTTTACCATATCGCTATGTAAAATAGCACCTACACACAATATATAACGTCTGGTAGGAGCCACTTTACGCGGCGATTTTTTACCATATCGCGATGTAAGATCGCTCCTACATGCAATATATAACGTCTGGTAGGAGCCGCTTTACGCGGCGATATCTAATGCCATATCGCGATGTAAAAGCAGGTTTGTGTTATTACTCACAAGGTATAATAACACTCACTTTCAACCCACCTAATTCGCTATGCGCGACGGCAATGCTGCCACCATGCAATTCAACCAGTTTTTGACAAATAGATAAACCTAAGCCGGAGCCACCAAGATCTCGGCTACGTGATTTATCACAGCGGAACAAACGTTCAAACAATCTCCCTAAAGCTTCATCGCCCACACCTGGGCTTGAATCTTCAATAACACATTGGATTTGCTGGCTTTGGTAGCTAATATCCACGCAGACTTCTCCTGGCTTGTCGGTATAATTCACACTATTACGAGCCAAATTATTGAATACCTGAGCAAATCTAGTTACATCAATATCGATTTCCAGTTCATCTGGTAATTCTATATTGGCATTAAACTCAAGCCCTTCATCCGTCACAAAGTCATCAATATCTTCAACAAGACCAATAAACGCTTGTTTGGCATTGACACGCTCTAACGCCAAGTTAAGGCTGCCAGTATCTGCCTGCGCGAGTTCATAGATATCTTTAATTAATGTGTTAAGAGTATCGAGACGGCGGTTAAGCACTTTGTAGCTCTGCTTTGGATTTTCCACCAAATTATGTTCCAGAGATTCAATATGCAGCTTTAGTACGGTAAGCGGTGTTCTTAATTCATGAGAAATATCTGCAAGTAGTTGCTGCTTTAAATCCAAAGTTTTGTTGAGAAGCTGCTTCTCGAGTTCAAGTGCCCGACGTTTGTTTCTCGCAAGTAATAAGAACGCGCTCAGTAGAACGACCAAAACTCCCACCACTGCTGCCGTTACTATTTGTTCTACGCGCTGTTCAGCCAGTTCTACATCACGCTGTGTTTTTAGACTTTGTAGCTCATATTGATTTTTCTGGTACTCGGTATCCATCTGATAAGCCAAGGCTTTTTGACTGGCTTCTTTTTCAAGCTGAGAAACCTTAGATTCCGCATATTGCAAGTGATAATTAAGCGCAGACTCAAAGTCACCTTTCGCGCTATAGGCGTCCTTTAACACTCGTAATGCGGTTTCCTTGAGGCCAAGATAAACCTCATCTTGAGCAATAATTTGCTCCATACTTTGAATAAAAAAATCAGCTCGTTCAGGTAAAACAATTTGCGCATAGGTAGTCATCGTCTCTTGATAAAGCACTTTACTTTGTACCGGATCAATTAACTCTAACGCCTGTTCAACATACTCTTTAGCCTTAGCTTTTTCATTTGCTTTTAATTTAACTTCAGCCAAATTGCTCAGCGCCCAGCCCTGATTTCTGGTGTGCTCATTCTCCTCAAAAATCGTAAATGCTTTTTCAAATGACGCTTGTGCATTGTCATATTGGCTGAGTTTCATTTGTTCACGACCAATGCGGATCAACGTGTAAGCTGAATAAACGATATTGCCCGCTTTAATGTCATAGTCATATGCGGTTTGATAGGCTTCAAGCGACTTTTCATGGTCGCCAATCACTTGATGTGCACCACCTAGGTTATAGTAAACTTGTCCAAGTAAAACCGTATTTTCCTGTTTTTGGCTTTTTAGTACAGCTATCGATTGCTGCAGTAATTCAAGTGCCTTGTCCGGTAATGAAAGATCCGAGTAAACATCTGCTAACTGAGTGATCGCAGACACTTGCAAATCTGGGAGTTCATACTTCTTTGCCACTTCAATTGAGAGTTCATAACTCTCTATCGAGTCTTTATAACTGCCATTGCTTTTGTAAGCAGCAGCCCGAAAGCGATAGGCGTGGCTTAACAATCGATGCATATCAAGCGCAGATAGCTGAGATACGGCTAGGTTTAAATAACTAATCGCGTCGCTAAATCTCCCCTCTTTGAGCATGAGGTCACCATACGTTAAAGAGTATTTAGCTTCATATTCGGGTAAATGATGCGAGAGTAATACCTGTTTAAAGCGCTCCGCCCATTTATATGCCTCTTCGAGCTGGAAACCGTTTTTTAATGCAACCGTGGTCTTATGGTGAACGTCTGCAATTTCTTCCGGCGTTAAGCCCGACTCTAATACTTGGTCGACTTTTTGAAGTGCGCTATCACGTGTTTCTTGTTGCTGAATTTCTTTAATAAAAGCATCGTATAAACGCTCATTGGCATAAACTAGGGGGCTTAATAGTAGGCAACAAGTAAGCAGTATTATCTTAAAGTGCAACACGTAATCGTCTCTTTGTTATTATCGTTATAAATTGAGCAAAACAGCAGGCGAATAGGCTATCATATTGCGTGAGCATTAAATAATAAATTGTGGTTCTATGTATGTCGAATAATAGTCTAACTCAGTTTTTGCTAGCGTTAAAAAGCGCGGATATAGAAAAAATAAAAACCGTGTACGCACACGCTCCCAAAGACGAGCAGATTGAAGTCCTCAAGTTTCTTTTTCAAAGTGCGCAGAGTAACACTACACTCTATGGCCACTATCAAGATATAGCGAGTATTTGCTTACAAGCAGCATGCTTTCCAGAAGCGATGATAGCTGCGATTAACTCTTTAGAGAAGTTTGCCTTTTTCTCCACACCTTTGATCCAAGCTGAGCAAATCAATAACCTTAACCCGCAAGGAAATAACATACTACATATTCTTTTATCGCAAATGCCTGCGAAAGATAACGGTCTAAATTATCTTAGAACCTTATTGCACTTTGAAAGCAAAGAGCTACTTCAAAATGCACTGAGTCAAAGAAACGCAAAAAAGTTAACACCTCTAGAATGCTACTTAGCTTTTAATAGCCATACTGCGCCACTGAGTATTCAAGAATTAAGCGCTTTACTTGGCTTGATGGAAATCGAAAGGCGACATACAAGCGCAGTGGAAAGCCACAACGCCAAAGTGATTGAATCACACCTCCTACAACAACACCGGCTCAGTGAATATAAACAATTTCTGCTAGCCACTTACTATCAAAGCAATGCAGGCTAACTTTCCTCAGGCTTTAAATTAAGAGGTTGGCAAACTGGCGATATATTCTCTTGCCGTCATGCGGTGATAGGTGACTTGTTCGTAAAGTAAGTGCGCAGGGTTTGGGTCAACCACTTCTATCGGAATTGCTTTGTGCCTTGCTATTTCCAAGGCCATTTGAGTGATATTGACACTAAAGGAAGTGCCCATAAAAACTATTCGATCCGCGGCATACATTCGTGACTGTGCTTCGCTAATACGATACAGATCGGTGTAGTATTCGTCGAATAACAATACATATGGCTTAAGTGACACGCCTTTTTCAGGCCCGCGTCGAGCAATCTTGAAAAGTGCTAACAACGACTCAGCTAATCGACTTTCATCTACCTCATCCCAAGGGGCAGTAAAGCACTCCGTGGGCTCACCTTGGGTATGAAAGGGAGTCACCTGATCAACACGTCCATGGATCGCAATAAAGTGGTTATTACCCGCTTTACCATCTAAACCGTCAATATTTTGCGTGATCACATTTTTATCACTAAGCCATTGATGAACTTGATTGGGGCCGTGATTACGATAAGTCACAAAACGATGGTAATACCATTTTAAGAATTCTGCCGGTTGCGATTTATACATTGCGCGCGTTGCCATTTCTTGAGGAGTGTAATTAGCCGAACCTATCGTCCAAAAGCCATCCTCTCCCCGAAAAGTTGGAATACCACTTTCGGCACTCACCCCTGCACCTGTGATATACAACGTTTGCAACATGACACAACCTCAACTCAAGTAAATTTGACTCACGATAACGTAAAGTAGATACCCAAGGCTAGCAACACAAGTGCACCCGCAAGCCCAAACATAGGCAGTTTGCGACCAATAGATTCTGGTCTTTCGAGCACTTCAGAAGGCGATTCAGTCACTACAGCCTCGTCCTCCTCCGGTTGTACACCCACTTTGGTCGACTCATTGGTCGCTGTTTGAGGTGAAGCCTGCGATGAAGCCTGAGCTTCCGCGGTCCCTTCAAAAGCCGTACAAGGGATCTGCCATTGATATCCTTTTCGTGAAAAGGTTTTGATGGCATCATCGCCGAACAAAGCTCGTAAATGGCCAATATTTTGAAATACGACCTGATCTGTGACTTTTCGATCTGGCCATACTTTCTCTAAGATGTCTTCTTTACTGTGGATAGTTTGAGGAGCGGATAAAAATAGCTCCAATATCTGAGCAGGTTTTTGTTTTAAATTTAGCTTTCTGTCGTCTTTATAAAGCTTTAGCTCTTTGCTATCAAACAAAAAATCCTTAAAAGCGAATTTCATTTCCCTAGTTCCCAACTTGGTCTTAATTACTATAATAATTATTGTTTTATTCGAATTTACTACGACATAACATTGCATTTATAGCGAAACATGCCGCGAAAATATAGGGCAATGTTACATCGGTTTACAAACTATTGATAAAATCGGCTTTTAGTATAGAGCGATCACTCAGAAAATCACTACCTAATCCTTAGAATAATTCGAATAGACTCAAAACCTAAGCGTATATAAACTGCGTTTTCCGTAATTGTTAGGCAGGCTCATGTTACTTGCTTTTATCTACTCCATGGTGTTGATAAAAACCTCATTACTCGGGTTAGGAGTAGTCAGTATTGTGCTCTCGGTAGCCTTTATCGTCGCGTTACGCCTCAACCTCCCAGCCCTGCCAGTCAATGCAAAAAGCAAATTTATTAAATCCTTTAAGTTTGTTCTCTTCGCGCACCAGCTCGGTTACTCGCTACTAGTGAGTAAACTTTTGTTAATTGATGGTTGGCAAGACGTGCCAATGTTCATTGCAAGTCATTTGATCATGCATCACATATGGAGTGGGCTTATTGCTGCGATTTTGACATTGACGACCATACTAAAATACCAAACGTTCATTGCAAAACCTAAGACAGCTAAAAGCACTTAGCAAGTGCAACTATTTAACCTGAGGTTTGGATAAGAAATGTTCCAACTCATTGTTGCTAAAGCACAACTTAGTTTTTTCCTTGTCTAGCCAGCAAGTTTTAGGGAAAACACCGCTTCCGCGTCCTGCTCTCGCTGAGGTACCTACATCCTGTAGGCAAGGCGCTAAAACTGGCTGCTAGAAAGACATTAATTATCCGCAGCTCAGGTTATTTATATTTGTAAAATAATAAGAACCAAATTCGACGCCTTCTTACACTTTATGACAGCCCCCCAACAGACCTTGACACCCCCGCTATTTATACTGTTCTCAAGTTAACCACAACGGACATTGATTATGAAAATTAAAGCGCTCTTATCTCTTGCATTACTCACAACAAGTTTATCGTCTTTTGCAGAACAAAATAATGAGACGCATCGCGTTGGTTTAGACATCTCTGGCGGTGGCGCTTCTTATAAAAGCTCAAGTAAAGATGGTGATGGTGTAGGCCAAGCCTACCTGTATTACAACTATCACTTTACACCAATTTTGGCACTTGAATTAGGTTATAACAGCGGTGAAGACTTAGATGATTGGAAGTGTGAAGACGAAAATGACCGCAAGTTTACCTGTACGCAAAACAACAAAACCTTGTTTGGCCTTGGTGCTAATAACTTAGAATTTGATAACTTTGTCGTTGCGGCAAAAGGCTACTATCAAATTTCCGACAACAGCTACTTTTACGGCAAATTAGGGGCGAACTACTACGATTACGAAATCACTCGTGGCCGCAGCAAATTAGTTACCGACGACGGTATCGGCTTTGTCGCTGAAGCCGGTTGGCAATATGACTGGGATAACGGTATGGCAGTCAACCTTGGCTACAAGTACCTTGATATGGGTGACTTGGATACATCGAGCCTATCTCTAGGTGTCAGCTACCGCTTCTAAAGCGACCTCCCCAACCAATAAAAAAGCATGTGGCCTACACATGCTTTTTTATTCTTTAAATCCTCTAGGCTTTAATCAAACGCTTTTGTAAGATCTGAACTTGATCGCGCGCTTGAGCTGCTTTTTCAAACTCAAGCTCTTTGGCAAACTTCATCATTTGTGCTTCAAGTCGGTCTATTTCTTTGGCAATTTCTTTCGCATCCATTGCAGGCATACCTGGTTTAAATTTGGCATCGATATCAACCACTTTGTCATCAGCCACTTCCTCACCGAGATCCATTACATCCGTGATCTTCTTATTGAGCGCCGTTGGTGTAATGCCGTTAGCCTCATTATACGCCTCTTGCTTTTCTCTACGTCTTTGCGTTTCATCTATAGCTTGGCGCATCGAGTTGGTCACCCTATCACCATATAAAATAGCTTTACCATGTAAGTGACGTGCCGCCCGGCCAATTGTCTGAATTAGAGAGCGAGTCGAGCGTAAGAAGCCTTCTTTATCTGCATCAAGTATGGCAACCAATGAAACCTCAGGCATATCCAAGCCCTCTCGTAACAAGTTGATGCCGACTAGTACATCAAAAACGCCTTTGCGTAGGTCTCGAATGATCTCCATACGCTCAACGGTATCGATGTCAGAGTGTAAGTAACGCACCTTAACGTTATGATCGTTAAGATAATCGGTCAGATCTTCTGACATGCGTTTTGTTAGCGTAGTAACCAACACACGCTCATTCACTTCCACCCGTTTGTAGATCTCAGAGAGCAAATCGTCAACTTGAGTTGCAACTGGACGCACTTCTACTTCTGGATCTAATAGCCCTGTTGGGCGGATCACTTGCTCAGCAACATCACCCGCTGATTTATTCAATTCATAATCACCGGGTGTCGCCGAAACATAAATGGTCTGCGGCGAAATCGCTTCGAACTCTTCAAACTTTAGTGGCCTATTATCTAGCGCAGACGGTAATCTAAAACCATATTCAACTAAGTTTTCTTTACGACTGCGATCGCCTTTGTACATTGCCCCCACCTGCGAAACGGTAACGTGAGACTCGTCGATGATCATAAGCGCATCATCCGGCAAATAATCTAACAAAGTTGGTGGAGGCTCACCTGGTGCACGTCCAGATAAATATCGACTGTAATTTTCAATACCAGAGCAATAGCCAAGCTCGGTCATCATTTCAATATCGTACTGTGTACGTTGAGCGATGCGCTGCTCTTCGACTAAGCGATTTTTATCCAATAATTGATTACGACGATCTTTAAGTTCCATCTTAATGCGCTCAATGGCATCAAGGATCTTTTCTCTTGGCGTTACATAGTGAGTTTTTGGATAAATAGTCGCGCGAACCAGGTGTTTTTCAACGGCGCCAGTCAAGGGATCAAATAAACTGATCCGCTCTATTTCATCGTCAAACATCTCAACCCGTACCGCAATGGTTTCCGATTCCGCAGGAAAAATATCAATAACTTCACCGCGAACTCGGTAGGTACCACGACTAAAGTCCATATCATTACGCGTGTATTGTAGTTCTGCCAAGCGCCTTAACATGTCGCGCTGATCAATGGTTTCACCGACTTTCAATAACAGCATCATTTTCATGTAAGAGTCGGGATCACCAAGGCCATAAATCGCTGAAACAGAGGCGACGATGATAGTGTCTCTGCGCTCAAGCAACGCTTTGGTCGCAGATAAACGCATTTGTTCTATGTGATCGTTGATAGACGCGTCTTTCTCAATAAAAGTGTCGCTGGCAACGACATAGGCTTCGGGTTGATAATAGTCATAATAAGAGACGAAATACTCAATCGCATTATGAGGAAAGAACTCTTTCATTTCGCCATACAATTGCGCCGCCAGCGTTTTGTTATGCGCCATAATAATCGTTGGGCGGTTAAGGTTATTAATGATGTTGGCCATGGTAAAGGTTTTACCCGTCCCTGTAGCCCCCAGCAAGGTTTGATGTGCAAGGCCTGATTCTAAACCATCGCACAGCTGAGCAATCGCTGTTGGTTGATCACCGTTTGGCTGAAACTCAGAAACTAGCTGAAACTTATCTTCCATTACGCCTCCTTTTGAACCTCGCTTGCTGCAATTTCATTAATGACTTTCTTAAACCAATTGTAAGCAATGGCTGCGGTAAATAAATTCCCCAAAGCAGCGCCTGCAAATAGCCCTGGCAACCCAGCCAACTGTGAGCCTATATAAGCAATAGGTACATAAAATATGAACAGTCGGATCACACTTAGAATGAGCGCATTCATCGGTTTATGCAACGCATTAAATGATGAATTAGTTAATATGATCACACCTTGAAGACCGTATCCAAGCGGCATGATATAAATAAATAGCTGTATGGTTTCAACAACAGCAGGCTCATTACCAAAAGTATGACTGATGTAGTAAGCGCTCAATACCAGTAATAAGTAGACAGCAAATTGAAAACCAAGCACAAATTTAAGTGTTTGGGTATAGGCATCAGACACACGCTGGTATTGTTTTGCACCAAAGTTCTGACTTACAAAAGGAGGCAAAGTCATAGAAAGCGCCAAAACCACGAGACTTGCGATAGACTCGATACGGCTCCCAACGCCAAATGCGGCCACAGCTTCTGGTCCATAACTGGCAATAAGTGCGGTCATTACCGCCATTGCCAACGGCGTCAGCATATTTGCGCCAGCTGCAGGCAGGCCGATGGTGAGAATTTTTTTTGCCGCATTTGTGAAGCTGGTGTATTTTGCAGACAGTGAGATAAGACGTTTTTTAACTATCAGCAAATATAAAATAATAGTTACCCCAAGACTCCAAGATAACACACTGGCCACTGCAGCCCCTTTTACACCCATTGCATCAATTGGCCCAAATCCGAAGATTAATATCGGGTCCAGCACCGCATTTACTAATCCCCCGAGTCCCATGACTAAACTTGGCGTTTTGGTATCACCACTGGCACGCAGCACTGAATTACCAATCATCGGCGTTATCAATAAAATCGAACCAATGAACCACACCGACATATAGTCGTGGATAAATGGCATAACCGCTTCACCAGCACCGAGGAGAATAAAGATCTCATCGACAAAAATGAAACCAAGAATAGACAGTAATGAAACGAATATCGCAGAGATAATAATAGCTACTGCGGCATCAAATTTGGCTTCATCGAGCAAATTGCTACCCAAGGCCTTCGCGATAACGGCGGATGTGCCAATACCTAACCCGATGGCTAAGCTAATTACAGTAAAGGTAACAGGAAAGGTGAAGCTGATTGCTGCGAGCGGCTCGGTGCCAAGCATACTAATAAAGAAAGTATCAACGAGATTAAACATCATCAGCGTGATCATCCCGAATATCATGGGGATCGTCATTCGCTTTAAAGTCGCCCCAATATCACCAAAAAGGATATCGTTGCCATTGGAATTTGACTTAGCTTGAGTCATAACAACCTATTTCTGATACTTTAAGCGGCTCATTGTATGCTATTCAAGATGTTGACGCTATGCGGTAAACGTTAAGAGTCGTTATAAAGTCTAAATTAGCAACAGTTACCTATAAAAAGCTTGTATTACGCTACAGGATTAAGGTTTAGTGTTGAAAATAACGATTCAGTATGTTTTGACAAAAAAGTTACAATCCAGCTTGCAAAGTAGCATGTTTTTTGCACAGCCCAAATGGTAAAAAGTTCATAAAAGCTTCACACTGAACAACAAATAAACAAAAATAATCAACCAAATATAAACCATTGATATTATTGAAATTAAATATTTATCGAATTTTACTTGAAACGGCTGCAGCGCCCTAATTTCATAGTCTTGCAATACTTCTCAAATAATAATAAACAATGTTATCCACAGATTCCGTGGATAAGTCGCTCCAAGCCAATAGAATAAAGGTTTTCAGCTTGGAGTAATTTTGATCAATAGCGTGTTTAGTGTGATCATTCTTAAAACAACAACTGGATCAATTTAGATCTCTAGACTAACCTTGCTTCTGGAAGTAAAAAGCATCTAACGACTAAAAATAACAAGGAACACATACCCAACTGTTTTAATTCAACTTTTTATTAAATCATTGATTATCGCTTTAATGATAGTAACTACTTACTGTTTGTCACGCCGCGTTTAAATAGAGATTATCAATACCACACTATTTATGCTCATTGATCTCATTCACGTGATAATTGCAATGATTTAAAGATCTCAAGAAAACATCATAAAATGAGCAGTTAGGGATATAATTCAAACAAAACGTTCAAAAAATACATTAAGCAGAATATAGCACTGTATAGATAAACAGTAAATACTGTATATGTTAATTTTATTCGACATCCCTACACGATGATTTAGGTATTTTATACAACAGCCCTATCTTTCATATTTTGCAGATCTTCATCATGTAGGCATATTGAAATCAAAACTCACTAAGAGTCATTATATGAACGATGGATAAATTACGTATTGCTCAACTTTTGCTTAGATTACTAGGCGGCAAGTCGAGCGCCGCGATCAAAACCCACTCAGGGGAACCAAAATCAAACAGCAAAGGTCAACAGGCCCTATATCAAGAATTCAAAACTAGCTAAAAAGCCAACAAATAGCGCATTAATTCATCGCTTAGTAGAGTTTTTTACGTTTCTGTGATTTTAGTGGTTGACACCTTGCAATGTCGTCATTAATATTTCGCCCCGTTGAGAGATACGCTTCCCCCTTAGCTCAGTTGGTTAGAGCGACGGACTGTTAATCCGCAGGTCCCCCGTTCGAGTCGGGGAGGGGGAGCCAAATTCTCACACTTGACTATTCCCCCTTAGCTCAGTTGGTTAGAGCGACGGACTGTTAATCCGCAGGTCCCCCGTTCGAGTCGGGGAGGGGGAGCCACTCCTTTATCGGAAAGTCAAAACCTTATTGTAGTTCCCCCTTAGCTCAGTTGGTTAGAGCGACGGACTGTTAATCCGCAGGTCCCCCGTTCGAGTCGGGGAGGGGGAGCCAATCAATAAGATATTGCTCAAAAAGAGCATTCTCAAAGTTCAAAATTGTTCCCCCTTAGCTCAGTTGGTTAGAGCGACGGACTGTTAATCCGCAGGTCCCCCGTTCGAGTCGGGGAGGGGGAGCCAATTCCACGAAAGCATTAGACTTTTTCCAGTATTTACACTACTCTACAAGCAATATTCTCACTGCATTTGCTCAAATAACAACCTTCTCTGTAATTTATCGACCAGACAAAAATCAAACCGATGAATTTGATAAAGAAATTGGCAATGCACCCGATACTATGGAATAACCCTCTTTAAGAAGCGTACTATGGCTGGTTTTAAAAAACTTATCGTACTCCAAGTCACCTCTTGGCTATTATTTTCTTTGATTGGTAGCTTTTTTTTCGCAACAAGTTTTGACTCTGCAATCAACAAGGCACAACAAAGTGCCCACACCATGGTGACAGAGTATATAAAGGATAAGAAACTCACTGAAGTTACTCCTGAACATATCCGCCAAGCTTTAAATAGCGGAGATGTTTTCTCAACTTTTATTGTACGAGACTTTGACGGTCAAACCGTTTTGCAAGTCAATACACCGAGCAACCTCCCCTTTATCGCCGAACTCATAGAATCAAATATCAATGCTATTCGCCCCCAATTTGCTGTTAACGATAGCAAAGACATCAAAATCGAATTCTTGATCAATGCACAAAGTCAGGCACAATTACTACAACAAGCCCTACTGCTACTTATCATTATTTCAGCGTTAGTTGCCTTTATTCCTGTTTTCTTTATGCAAGGCGTGTATAAAAAGCTGAATCGCAACGTTAGTATGACAGTGGCCAATGCGGTAGATTCATATATCACTCAAAATCAAGTTACCGACAATATTGAATTTGACTTTAACGATGGCAAAGTTGCAGAACTCGGCCAAGATTTAATCCCCTCTTTTAAACGCTTAGCCAGCTTTTTAAAGTCAAAGCAAGAAGACATCAAAAATGCCGCCCACTCTATCAAGCAAGAAGCGTATAAAGATGTGGTCACCGATCTTGGCAACCGTAATATGTTTGTTGAGTACTACGAGCAATATATCGAGTCGTCTGCCAAAAAGGCATTTGGCTCACTGGCGATGATCCGCTGTTCTGAATTGCAGGTCATTAACCAAACCCGCGGCTATCAAAAAGGCGATGAATACATTAAGTCAGTATCGGATATCATCAAGCACGTCACCGGCACTTATGCTGGCAGCCAGGTGTTCCGTTTAAATAGCTCGGATTTTGCAGTGATATTACCCAATGTGCCAAGTAAGGAAGCGGAAGAGTTTGGTGAAACACTGCAAGCCCGCTTTACTCAGTTCCAGCAAAACCAAGAACTATCATCGGTTGCAAACACTGGGATCGTGCCTTATGAGAACGGTAAACCACTTGGAGAACTACTCTCGGTCGTCGATAATGCGATGAGCATGGCGCAAAGCAAACAAGCCAATGCTTGGCATATTCAACGTGAGTCTGACTTAGTGAATAATGTCAGTGCTGGATTTGGCAATCAAAACTGGCGTCGCGTGATCCGCGATGTGATCAACAGCAAGCGTGTTAGCTTGATGATGCAAAATATCATGCCAATTGGTAAAAACTCTAAGGCCTATGCAGAGATCCAATCCCGCTTCAAAACCGAAGAAGGACAAATGCTACCAACAGCGTCCTTCCTTGCCATGGCGGAAAAGCTAGAAATGGCCATCGAGATTGATCAGCTGATCATCGACACCTCGCTAGAACTTATCAAAACGCGTAACTTTAATGAAAAGTATTTTGGGATCAACGTTACCGCATCGAGTGCTCATAATGATCAATTTGTGATCTGGTTAGAACGCCGTTTGTTAAAAGAAACCAATTTAGCCTCTAAACTGGTATTTGAAGTTAGCGAGTTTGGCTTACAGCAAAATATTAAAGCCAGTAAGCGCTTTATTGATATGGTTCATCGTGCCGGCGCTCGTATCACCGTTGAGCGTTTTGGCGTGGGTTTGACGTCGTTTAAGTTCTTTAGAGACTTAAAGCCTGACTATATCAAAATGGATGCAAGCTATACTCGTGGTCTTGAAGAAGACAAGAATAATCAATATTTTATGCGTTTAATGGTAGACCTTGCGCACCGCATCGGTGTCAATGTATTTGCCGAAGGTATCGAGAGCCAAGAAGAGAAACATATAGTCGAGACGCTCTGTTTGGACGGTGTACAAGGCTATTACATCGAAAAACCAAAAGAAATTTAGGAAACCTGAGCTTGGATAATTCTCCCCTTATCCAAGTTCAACGAAAGTGCCAAGGGCAACTGGTTTGCCCTTCCCTTTCCCGCAGCCATTGCGCTGACTTTCGTACACTATCATTTGCCACACCAGTTACAATCTGTGTTACTATTGGCAGGAATTATCATTCAAATTTATCCATGTGATCTAAGAAGTTCACAAAGATAAGCTTGAAGATTATTTCGGCGCTAGCGGTAATCCAAGATCTAGCAATAAACATCACTCTATCACCATGATTTTATTGCTAAAAGCTCATATATTTAGCCTGATAAGCAAACTCTGAATTTGGATTACTTGCTAATAACTGAATGAAAACTGTCAGCATTACATGACAAGCTACAGCCTCACACTATTTGAGAGGCTAGCTTAAATGATAGCAAGGCACATGTTTTCACTTAAAAAATTCAAAGCGGAACGGTGCTATCGGTTTAATTCTACTAAAAAGTATTTTTAGCAGAATTAAATCCAGTCAAAACTTGCACCTAGTAAGTTCTTTAATACAGTTAACTATCACCTCGATTTGACGGGAAAACCCGCATAAAGTGAATAAGTTATAGAGGCAGGAATGACCGAATACATTTTGTTGCTCATTGGCACAGTGCTGGTGAATAACTTCGTTTTAGTCCAATTTTTGGGCTTATGTCCATTCATGGGGGTATCTGGAAAATTGGATACCGCAGTGGGAATGTCGTTAGCGACCACCTTTGTTCTTACGCTAGCCTCAGTCACCAGCTACTTGGTCAATCAGTATATTTTATTGCCTCTCGACCTCACTTTTTTAAGAACGATGAGCTTTATTTTGGTTATCGCGGTAGTGGTACAATTTACGGAAATGGTGGTGCGTAAAACCAGTCCAACCTTGTATCGGTTACTGGGGATTTTCTTACCTTTGATCACCACCAACTGCGCTGTACTAGGCGTCGCACTACTTAATATCAAAAAAGACCACACCTTTTTAGAGTCTGCAGTCTATGGTTTTGGCGCTGCGGTTGGCTTTTCTATGGTTTTGGTGCTATTTGCCGCTTTGCGTGAGCGTTTAGCCGTCGCTGACGTGCCGACACCGTTTAAAGGTGCATCGATAGCAATGATCACCGCAGGACTTATGTCGCTTGCGTTTATGGGCTTTTCTGGATTGGTTAAGTTTTAGATATGACATTACTTTACGCATTACTTGCGCTGGGTGCGCTGGCGCTTATTTTTGGTATTGTGCTTGGCTATGCCGCAGTGAAATACCGAGTTGAAAGCAACCCAATTGTTGAACAGATAGACGCCATTCTGCCACAAACTCAATGCGGCCAGTGTGGCTATCCCGGCTGTCGACCCTACGCTGAAGCGATTGCGAATGGCGATGACGTAAATAAATGCCCTCCCGGCGGTGAAGCAACAGTGAAAAAACTGGCGGACTTAATGGGCGTAGAAGCAAAGCCACTAGCTGGCGGAGAAGACGCAGAGCCGGTCAAGAAGGTGGCTTACATTCGTGAAGACGAATGTATTGGCTGTACCAAATGCATTCAAGCTTGCCCCGTTGATGCCATTGTTGGTGCAACCAGACAAATGCACACCGTGCTCATCGACGAGTGCACAGGCTGCGATCTGTGTGTCGAGCCCTGCCCGGTCGATTGTATTGATATGATCCCGGTTGCACAGACCAAGCAAACGTGGAAGTGGCAGCTAGACGCCATTCCTGTGACACAGATTGATTAAGAGGTTTAAGTGGAAACATTACTTGAACAAATAGAAAGCGGAAAACTGTGGCAGTTCCCAGGTGGCATCCATCCACCAGAGCAAAAGACATTATCCAACCAGCAACCGATTGCTCGTTTACCTTTGCCTGATAAACTAATCCTGCCACTAAAGCAGCACATTGGTGCCAATGGTAGCCTGTTAGTTAACTCTGGCGAGCACGTGCTTAAAGGGCAAGCATTGACGGCTCCCGGCACGAACTGGTCGCTGCCCATCCACGCTCCCACATCTGGCACCATTGAAGCGATAAAGCCGATGCCGTCGGCGCATCCATCCGCGCTACCAGAGCTCAGTATTATTTTGCGCCCAGACGGTGAAGATAAGTGGACACCACTGAACCCAATTAGCGACATTAGCACGCTTGATAACAAACAGCTTATCGATATTATCCACCAAGCTGGTATTGCCGGTATGGGCGGTGCGGGATTCCCAACCTATGTCAAAGCAGACAGCCCAAAGCCCATTGAGTTTTTAGTCGTCAATGGCATTGAGTGCGAACCATATATTACAGCCGATGATCGTTTGATGCGTGAGCACGCCAAAGAAATCATCGCAGGCGTCGAAGTGCTACAAAGTATATTGAAGCCACAAAAAGTGTTATTTGGCATTGAAGATAATAAACCTGAAGCCATTGCGGCGATCACCGCAGCAGCTCAGCATAATCAGGATATCTTAGTCCGTAGTGTGCCAACCAAATACCCTTCTGGTGGTGAAAAGCAGCTGGTCAAGCTATTAACTTCCAAAGAAGTACCAAGTGCTGGAATACCAGCGGATATCGGCGTACTGGTGCAGAACGTTGGAACACTGTTCGCAATTTGGCAAGCCATTTTTGAGGGTAAACCCCTTATTGAGCGTGTAGTTACCGTGACCGGTAATACCATTGGTCAGCCAAGCAACGTGTGGGCTTTACTCGGCACTGAAATAAAGCACCTGCTAGACTCACAAGGCTTTTTGCCGGTAGAGGCGCAGCGTGTCGTCATGGGTGGTCCAATGATGGGCTTTACTTTGCCATCGGTTAGGATCCCTGTAGTCAAAACCACCAACTGTATACTCGCGCCAGACAACCAAGAACTTGCGATCCCGGGTGATGAAAAGGCATGTATTCGCTGTAGTGCCTGTGCAGATGCCTGCCCTCAAAGCTTATTACCACAGCAGTTACAATGGTTTGCTAAAGGCAAAGAGTACCAAAAGTTAGAGGACTACAACCTCTTTGACTGTATCGAATGCGGTGCGTGCTCTTATGTTTGCCCGAGCGAAATCCCCTTGGTGCAATACTATCGTGTAGCCAAAGCCGATATTCGCGAACAAAAGCTCGAACAAGTTAAAGCAGAGCGTGCTAAAGAGCGTTTTGAGGCAAGAAAAGAGCGCTTAGAGCGCGAACAAGAAGAACGCCAAAATAAACATAAACGCCGTTCGGCGGGCGCTGCACCAAAAGCCGCAGATAAAGAAAAAGTGCAAGAAGCACTCTCACGCGTTAAAGATAAGCAGTCAGATAAATCCGCGGTCCAAGCTGCGATTGCACGCGCCAAAGCCAAACGAGGTGAGAACGGCGAATTAGAGCCAGATAACAGCGCTATTGCTGAAGAGCGTGCAAAACGCAAAGCGCAAGCGCGTAAATATAAAGAAGAAAAAACTGACCAGCCTGAAAGCACAGATAAAAAAGATGCAGTAGCCGCCGCCATTGCTCGCGCCAAGGCGAAAAAAGCCGCGGCCCAAACTGCGCCTGAATCTGAGCCAGCCGCAGCAGATGATAAAAAGGCAGCCGTAGCTGCTGCAATCGCCCGGGCTAAAGCCAAAAAAGCAGCCGCAGAAGACACAGCTGAGCCTGAAGCCAATGCAGCGCCAAGCGATAAAAAGGCTGCCGTTGCTGCCGCAATTGCCAGAGCTAAGGCCAAGAAAGCTGCTAAAAAGGCTGAAGAAGCAGGCAATAGCACAGTCGAGCAAGCAGAAGCCGCTCCAACGGAAAGCGCCGAGGAAGATCCACGCAAAGCCGCCGTTGCTGCCGCAATCGCCAGGGCTAAAGCCAAGAAAGCTGCTAAAGAGGCGGAAGAAGCAGGCGAGAGCACAGTCGAGCAAGCAGAAGCCACTCCAACGGAAAGCGCCGAGGAAGATCCACGCAAAGCCGCCGTTGCCGCCGCAATTGCCAGAGCTAAGGCTAAGAAAGCTGCCAAAAAGGCTGAAGAAGCTGGCGCAAGCGTGAGCGAACAAGCAGAAGCCGCCTCAACGGAAAGTGCTGACGAAGATCCACGTAAAGCTGCCGTTGCCGCCGCAATTGCCAGAGCTAAGGCCAAGAAAACTGCTAAAGAGGCAGAAGAAGCTGGCGAGAGCACAGTCGAGCAAGCAGAAGCCGCTCCAACGGAAAGCGCTGAGGAAGATCCACGCAAAGCCGCCGTTGCTGCCGCAATTGCCAGAGCTAAGGCCAAGAAAGCTGCTAAAGAGGCTGAAGAAGCTGGCGCAAGCGTGAGCGAACAAGCAGAAGCCGCTCCAACGGCAAGCGCCGAGGAAGATCCACGCAAAGCTGCCGTTGCCGCCGCAATTGCCAGAGCTAAGGCCAAAAAAGCCGCTAAAGAGGCACAAGAAGCTGGCGAAAGCGTGAGTGAGCAAGACAAAGAAGCAAATGAGCCAAAGGCGGGATCAGAAACAGACTCCAGCGGTACAGAGCAAGGTGCTGAGGGCGCATCTGAGCAGCAACAAGCACTTAGCCCTGAAGCACGTAAAAAAGCCGCCGTTAAAGCCGCAATTGCGAGAGCAAAAGCGAAGAAGCAAGCGAAAGAACAAGAAGGAAATGAACCGTCATGAAACTAACCATGGCCTCATCCCCGCACAATCATAGCCATAAGTCGGTCAACAAAATCATGATGACCGTCATGGCAGCCTGTATTCCCGGGATCTTAGTCCAAACCTACTATTTTGGTTTTGGTGTATTGATCCAGTTGGCTTTGGCGCTTATTACCGCAAGCCTTGCTGAAGCGCTAGTGCTAAAGCTAAGAGGTCGAGCGATATGGCCCAGCCTCAGCGACGGCAGTGCTTGGCTCACCGCTGTGCTGCTGGCCATCAGTATTCCGCCGCTAGCCCCTTGGTGGATAACCGTCATTGGTGCATTTTTTGCCATCGCTATTGTAAAACAGCTATACGGAGGCCTAGGCTTTAATCTTTTCAACCCGGCCATGGCGGCCTATGTATTGTTGCTGATCTCCTTCCCTGTACAAATGACTTCGTGGTCACCTATTCAAGCGCTCACGCTAGAGTCGCTAAGCTTTGTCGACCAACTCGCAATTATCTTTACCGAGTCCACCAGCCAAGGTGTTACACTTGACGTATGGCGTGCAGGGGTGATTGACGGTGCGACTGGTGCAACGCCATTAGACTCGGTAAAAACCGCTGTCTCACAAGGCTTAACCGTTAATGAGGCGATGAGTAAGCAGGGTTTTGGAGCGCTTGCAGGACTTGGTTGGCAATATGTTAACCTCGCCTTTTTGCTAGGTGGTCTTTATCTGCTAAAAGCCAAAGTGATCAACTGGCATATTCCTGTAGCCTTTATTGCCAGTCTTGGCCTTGCTAGTGCGATTGGCTATATCATTGCTCCTGAGTCAGAGCCCGGCACCCTATTCCACTTGTTAAGTGGCGGCGCTATGCTTGGTGCCTTCTTTATTGCCACGGATCCGGTGTCGGCCTCCACCACTAACTTAGGTCGCCTGATTTACGGCACGGCAATCGGCTTTACTGTCTATGTTATTCGTCAATTTGGTGGCTACCCAGACGCCGTTGCATTTGCAGTTGTGATCATGAATATGGCAGTACCACTTATCGATCATTACACTCAGCCTCGTACTTATGGTCATGGAGCCAAATCATGATAATTCAATCGATGCAGAAAAATGGCCTCATCCTCGCGGCATTTGCACTGGCAACAACAGGAGCGGTCGCACTGATTAATGACCTCACCAAAGATAAAATTGCCAGCCAAGAGCAGCAGCACCTGATGCAACTACTTTCTCAGGTTATTGCAGCAGATAAGTACGACAATACTTTGTATTTGGATTGCACCACCAGCAACGCCTTAGAACTTGGCCCAGGCGGCCCGCACACAATTTACAGAGCCAGACTCAATGGTGAACCCTCAGCTCTTTTAGTGAGACATATCACCCCGAAAGGCTACAGTGGCAATATTGATGTCTTAACCGCTGTCGATAGACAAGGTCTGATCTCAGGTGTGCGTATAACGCGCCATGAAGAAACCCCAGGCCTTGGTGATAAGGTAGAGCTGGCAAAGTCGGCTTGGGTAACGACTTTCAACGGTGTTCAAGTTGAAGGGGAAGCAGACCCTAAAATGAATGTGAAAAAAGACGGCGGTCAATTTGATTCATTTACCGGTGCAACCATTACCCCACGCGCTGTGGTAACCTCGGTAAATCAGGCCGCATGGTTTGCCAAAACTCATTTTGATGCGCTATTTAACGCGCCTAATACTTGCGAGGTGTCGCAATGAGTCAGTTAAAATCGCTCTTTCAAGAAGGTACATGGCAAAATAACCCAGCACTGGTACAGCTTTTGGGCCTATGTCCGCTCCTTGCGGTGACTTCAACGGTAACCAATGCGTTAGGGCTTGGTATTGCCACATTACTGGTACTGGTTGGTTCTAACTTTACCGTATCGGTGGTGAGAAACTGGGTGCCAAAAGACATTCGTATTCCTGTTTTTGTGATGATCATCGCCGCCTTTGTTACGGTTATTCAACTACTCATGAACGCTTATACCTTTGGTCTGTATCAATCCCTTGGTATATTTATTCCGTTGATCGTGACCAACTGCGCCATTATTGGTCGTGCCGAGGCATTCGCTTCGAAGAATAGTCCGCTGTTATCGGTTTGGGATGGTTTAATGATGGGACTGGGTTTTGCACTGGTGCTATTTGTACTGGGTGCAATGCGCGAATTGATTGGTCAAGGAACACTATTTGATGGTGCCGAGCTACTCCTTGGCAACTGGGCAAGTGTATTGCGTATTGAGATCTTCTCATTCGATCATCAATTTTTAGTTGCAATCCTGCCACCAGGCGCCTTTTTGGGCCTTGGTTTTTTGATTGCCGCTAAAAACATTATCGACGCTCAGCTCAAAGCCAAAGCAGCGCCAACAGCCGAAGAAGTAAAAGGTCCTAGAGCACGGGTCACTAACTTAAACTAATGCGGTAATAATAATGCCAATTTGCAGCGATACCGTCACTATCGCTGCTTAATGAAAGTAACTGCATGCTACCGTCATCGAATTTAGCAAGTAAATCTTATGAATAAACAAAAACGTATAGAAATACTCACGCGACTTAGGGACGAAAATCCGCACCCAGAAACTGAGCTAGAATACTCGTCACCATTCGAGCTTTTAGTTGCCGTTACCCTCTCAGCACAAGCCACTGATGTTGGAGTGAACAAAGCAACGCGCAAACTCTTCCCTGTTGCCAACACACCAGAAAAGATCCTTGAGCTTGGCCTTGAAGGCTTAAGAGACTATATCAAAACCATTGGTTTATTTAATTCAAAAGCCAATAACGTCTATAAAATGTGTCAGATCCTCGTCGACAAACACGGCTCCGAAGTTCCTGAAAACCGTGAAGCACTAGAAGCACTGCCGGGGGTCGGTCGCAAAACCGCCAACGTGGTACTAAACTGCGCTTTTGGCTGGCCGACAATTGCCGTAGACACCCATATCTTCCGCGTCTCTAACCGCACCAAGTTTGCCATGGGTAAAGATGTGGTGGCTGTCGAGCAAAAGCTAGAAAAGGTGGTACCAAAAGAGTTTAAGGTAGATGTCCACCACTGGTTAATCCTTCATGGCCGCTATGTGTGCACCGCGCGTAAACCTAAGTGTGGTTCATGTATTATTGAAGATTTGTGTGAATTTAAAGAGAAGACTGATAGTTAATTTTTGTTTTAGCATAAGCACAACTTTTATTTGTGAATTTGTTGTTTCGTAAAATTGTTCAAGCGATATGAAAGCACAGATCGCTGCGTAAAGCAGCTCCTACTTCACGCCACATTCGTATCGACGTGATGGTTAGCCTAAGGCAATACCACTGCTGAATACCCTATTCCATCTGGTCCGTTACCAGTAGGGAGTTCAAATAAGGTTTTGCCAGATACAATATCTATAACAAGGACTTTATTTTTTTGGTAAGCGGATAAAAATAAAGTGCGATCGTCTGGATGGAGGATCACGCCTTTTGGTCCTGTTCCCGGCTCAAACTTTATTTGACGCAGCTTTTCTTTGTGCATTGCATCGATCACATCAAGGGTGTGATTCCTATAGTCTGGGATCACAGCAAACTGCTCATCGCGGGTAAGTAACACACGGTATGGAAAGCTATAGCCTTTCCATTGCTTAATTATACGCTCATTTGCTACATCAAACACGGTAACTAAGCCATCATCGTTGCTACCAACCCAGAGCTCTGAGCCACTTTTATTTATGGTGATAGCCTCTGGTACTTTTGGCATTGAAATTTTGCGAAGTAAGGCACCTGACTTTACATCTAATTCAGACACTGAATCTGCGCGCATATTTGTTGTGTAAACACGCTCGCTAGACGCCGGCAGCGCCACCATATGAGAGCCTCTTTGCTCTGTTGCTATTACTTTATCAATTTTCCCCGACTCTATATCAACGATTACCACACTGTCGGAGCCTTCAGACGATACTGCAACACGTTTTTGGTCTTTTAAAAACAACACGCCATGTGGCCTTGGATAACGAGAAAAATCAATGGTTTTAATTTTTTTTGCTTGCCGAACGTCAAAAACACTTAGACTATTGCCACGTGCATAATTAGTGACAACAGCTGTATGCCCGTCGGCACTCATTGCTAATTCATGTGGTCCTCTGCCGGTTGCGAGCGTCAGCTTAATTTTTCGGCTGCTAAGATCGATGAAATCAACCGAGTCCCCCTTTTTATTTACAACAACCAATGTTCCAGACAAGTTATTTGTATCAGCCCATGAAGGGAAGCTGATTAAACACCCAAATAAGAACACATACACAACATAATTAACCAATCTCATTTTGACTCCTATTGATCTGTTAGCTAATACTGTTGTTTTTATAGCTACTGTATTTATCATTGAAAAGCAATCGTAATACAGCCTTCAAAAACACCCTATCCCAAATTTAACTCAGACACGCCTGATACTCGAAACCTTCCTGTTTCCTATGTTGAATAGCACACTTTCCATCACTCGCAACAACTTCCTCGCCCACATCCGTTTTACAATTTCTAGAACATTTTCAAAGTATTGATTTCACAAATCACTACGCTTTCTTTATGCTAATGAAAGTCTTTAAATTTTAATGCGAATATCATTATGCTACCTGTCCTTCGTATCTTGTTAATAGAACAAGAGCCAGCTGTATTGCAAGCGCTCTCAAGCAATCTGTCAAAAACGATCCCTAATTTTGAGCGAGAGGATGTTCAAATCGATATTATTGAATGTCTCGAACTTTCAAAAGCCTTGGAGCATGTCACTGAAGATGGTGATATTCAAGCTGTCGTGCTGAGTTGGGATGTGCACAACAAAAGTGGCGAACAAACCTATAGTTGCTTTATCGAGCAATTAAAAAGTATTCGTCTAGAATTACCAGTTTATGTTATTGGTGATGACACTAAAGGGCTTGAGATAGTCAACGAATCCGAGGAAATCGAGTCTTTCTTCTTTAAAGATGAAGTTATCTCAGATCCTGAAGCCATTTTAGGGTATATGATCAACGACTTTGATGACAGAGCCGAGACGCCATTTTGGACGGCATATCGCAGTTATGTCGGCGAAGCGAACGACTCCTGGCATACTCCAGGTCACAGCGGCGGTTCGAGCTTTAGAAACTCTCCTTATATCAAAGATTTTTATCAATTCTATGGCCGTAATGTCTTTGTCGGTGACTTGTCTGTATCGGTTGATTCGTTAGGTTCACTGTCAGACAGCACCAATACCATTGGCCGCGCTCAGGAGTCCGCTGCAGCAACGTTTGAGGTTAAACGCACCTACTTCGTGACTAATGGCTCGTCCACCTCGAATAAAATTATTTTGCAAACCCTCCTTCGCAAGGGCGATAAGGTGATCATCGACCGCAACTGTCATAAGTCTGTGCACTATGGCATTTTGCAATCGGCCAGTTTCCCTATCTATTTATCGAGTATCTTAAATCCAAAATATGGCATATTCGCACCGCCTTCACTGGCTGACATCAAGCAAGCGATTGAACAAAATACCGATGCAAAACTACTGGTACTCACCGGCTGTACCTATGATGGTTTGCTGAGCGACCTGAAACAAGTTGTAGAATTTGCCCATCAGCATGGCATCAAAGTCTTTATTGATGAAGCTTGGTTTGCTTACTCGCTATTTCACCCTAGCTTGCGCCATTACTCCGCCATTCATGCTGGTGCCGATTATGTCACTCATTCGGCGCATAAAGTCGTATCGGCATTTTCACAGGCGTCTTATATCCATATTAATGACCCCGATTTTGATGCTGATTTTTTCCGTGAGATTTACAGTATCTACGCCAGCACCTCGCCCAAATACCAGCTTATTGCGTCTTTGGATGTGTGCCAAAAGCAGTTAGAGATGGAAGGCTATAAGTTACTCAATGCGCTGCTGAACCATGTTGCAGAGTTCAAACAGCAGATGGCCTCGCTCAAACATATTAAAGTGCTTGATAAGCAAGATTTTATGAACATATTCCCACATTTTAGTGGCGATAATATGGGTCATGATCCACTTAAAATTCTCATCGATATTAGTGAACTCCCATACTCATTAAAGGATATTCATAAGTTTCTGCTAGACGAAATTGGGCTGGAGATTGAGAAATACACCCACAGTACTATCTTAGTCTTACTAACCTTGGGTGGTACACGCTCAAAGATCATTCGCTTATACAATGCCTTAAAGAAACTTGATGGCGGCAAGGTAAAACTATCGAAGTCAACGCGACGCTCGCGCTTGCCTGAGAATTTACCCGCAATTGACCTTGCTTGTATTCCTAGCGATGCCTTCTACGGCGAGCGTGAATCTGTACCTATTAGCAAGAGCAACAACCGTATTTGTGCCGGTTTAGTCACCCCATATCCTCCGGGTATTCCGCTTTTAGTGCCGGGTCAACATATTACCCAAGAGCATATTGAATATCTCAAGGAGCTGGCAGGGCAAGGATTGACCATTCAAGGTAGTTTTGATGGTGAGATCTACGTGCTTAAAGAAGACAAATAACGCGAGCTAGTATCATTATCCAGTACTAGGCTGCCCTGTTTTAAAACACGGCTGCCTAGCGCTTTTAGAGCTTTACGTTTTCCTGCAATTACGCTAGCATTTTAGCCCTTCTCGCGAAGATATTGGTTTAGCTCGGTTATATCAACGCTATAAATATTCATAAGGCCATTATGGATCCTTTCCTGTCGCTGAAGCAATTCATCATAATTGTTTACAGCTTTCACATCTGGGTTTTTATCACTTGAGAAAAACAAAGTATTACCGTCAGCTGATAGGATCGGATCTGAATCCATACGACGCGAATTGATTTTATCACCTAGATTTATCGGTTTCCCCCACTTGCCATCTTTTTGTTTAACCGATACATGCAAATCATAGTGGCCTAAACCGCCCGATCTCATTGACGTGAAAAATAGCAATTTTCCGTCCGATGAAACCTCGGGATCAGCATCACTTGCTGTGGAGTTGAGCTCTGAAATCTCAATTGGCGCTTGATATCCATCAGGGTGGTACTTAGAAAGAAAAAGATCTACGCTGCCCGTAGCTCCTTTTATGATAGATGAGAAGTAGATATCTTTATTAGTGTGTATAGTTGGGTAGATCACAGTATGATCTCCGTTAATTTTGCCAGGCACTAACTCAGGTTTGCCAAATTTATCACCATCATAGCTGACTTGCCACATCTGAAAGATGCCATTTTCCACATTCTCTACCGGCCTTCTGGAAGTAAAATAAAATGTGTTACTGTCTTTGGAAAAGTACGGATTTGTATCGTGAAATTCACCGCTAAAAGGAAGCAATGTTGGGGTTTGCCAAGTGTCCCCTTGTTTGTGAGAAATGACTAAAGCACTGTGTGAAAATCGGGCTAAAGCTCTAACAAACGCAAACTTTTTACCATCTGGAGACAAACTAGAACCGTACTCAAATTGATTAGTCGATACTATGTTTGGCGCAAACAAGCTTGGCTCTAGGTTGTTTAAAATCACCGCTAACTTGTCATCAGCTTGTACTGACCATTGCGCAGAAACTGCTGAAATCAATAACCCTATTTTAGCGACTGTTTTACGCTGTATCATATAAATATCCTTTTTTGTTATAGTACACTTTGTTTACTTTTTGATAATTGTATGTGTGTTGAATCAAACTGCTTGAAAAGTAACTTTGTCGCCAAATGATATTATCAAAACATAACTGAAATTAAAAAAGCAACAATCCCACATGACTTAGTGATATATAGAAGCTTAATAAAAATTACTTTATAGGGCATGTTGATTTTAAAAGTCGGGCTGGTTTTGCAGTAATTTATGATGTTTTTAAGCGACATTGCGCTAATACAATGTGTTATGCCACATAAATCAGCAGAAAGATATCATAAGTGCTTATCCCCAGTGGCTTACTCACCGCCCTAATGTTTATCTCCTACTTATTTAAGCTCTCTTCTGGCACAGCTATTGCTTATAAAACCACAGATGTCATTTTTTTGATTTGGAGTTTTGTATGGAATTTGCGTTACTTGCTATTTTGGCTCTAGTGGTCGTTGCTTCCATTGTCGCTTCTAAGTACACCGATGTGGGTGGCAATCCTTATCCGTTTAATCGTAAAGAATCTGTTTTTACCACCGTTGAAGCATCGTTTCTACACTTATTAGAACGTGCAGTTGGCGATAGATATAAAATCGTAAGCCGCATTAAACTCATTGATGTGATTGAGTGCAAGCCGGGGATCTCTCCAAAAGCGCGTCGTGCCGCGGTAACTAAAGCTAAGAATAAGCAGTTGGATTATGTTTTGGTAGACAAAGAGACACTGAAAATTGTTGCCGCTGTTGATTTGGTCAATAACGCCAATAAAAACGGCCACAAAGCACAAAAAGACTGGTTTGTCAGTGGCGCTCTGGAATCTGCGGGTATTCCACACATTCGCATGAAAATCAAAAGTGGCTACCAAAGTGCGGAGGTTCGTGCGGCAATCTTGTTCAAGCTTGGCCAAAAAGTGGAGATGCCAAAGAAAACCAGAAACCGCACCTACAAACCTGCGGTACTGTCACCTTCACAGGCAAAAGCACAGTCAACTCAGTTGGCAGAAATCTAGCAAAACGGGCGTCAGCCCGTTTTTTGTTTTACCTATCAAAACCCCTTTCGTATAATAAAAGCAATTTTGACACTGGGGCTTTCCCCACCACAAATTAGGAATCTTTTGATGAAAGTAGGCATTATCGGCGCAATGGAGCAAGAAGTTACCATTTTGCGTAACACCATGGAAAACCCGCAAACATTGACCAAAGGTGGCTTTACTTTTTATACCGGCAAACTGGCTGGTCTTGACGTAACGCTTGTACAGTCTGGCATTGGTAAAGTGGCAGCGACGGTTGCGACAACTTTGCTTATCGACAATTTTGCGCCAGATTGCGTGATCAACACGGGTTCTGCTGGTGGTTTTGAACCATCACTAAACGTCGGCGATGTGGTGATTTCAAATGAAGTACGTCATCATGACGTAGATGTTACTGCATTTGGCTATGAAATTGGTCAAGTTCCGCAAATGCCTGCTGCGTTTACTTCGCACACAAAATTAGTTGAAGCTGCAGAGCAAAGCGTACATGAGCTTGAAGGCATTCAAACTATGGTTGGTTTGATCTGTACGGGTGACTCATTTATGTGCGACCCAGTACGCATCGACAAGGCACGTGCAGACTTCCCTACGATGTTAGCAGTAGAAATGGAAGGTGCGGCAATTGCGCAGGCTTGTCATTCTTTAAACACGCCATTTGTTGTGATCCGCTCGCTATCTGATATCGCCGGCAAAGAATCACCGCAATCATTCGAAGAGTATCTAGAAGTCGCTTCTGTTAACTCTTCAAAGATGGTGATGGCACTACTTAATAAGCTGGATAAGGTTACGCTTTAGTGCTCGACAGCTTGCTTCAGGCCCATGAGGGCCTGATCATTTTCTTACTGGCGATTTTTGCTAGCCTAGGGGTAAGGTTATCAACACTTTACCACCCTAATCTTATTCTTAGCCTTATTTTTAAAGCGATTGCCGAAAAAGTTTATCGCCCTAAGGCCGCTTCTAGCTATCAACTTTTATCCGGTACACTCGGCTTCCTCCTGCCAATATTAACTATCACTGTATTAACTTATGCGATTATAAGCTTTGCTTTTTATCCTAATTGGCTCGGTGGGCTGGTGTTGTTTTTATGCTTAGATATTAGCCATGAAAGCCGTGCTAAGCGTATTTCCACATTGATAAAATCAAAGCAAAAAGTGACTGCAAGAGCCGTGTTGCAAGGAATGGTAGCAAGAGATGTAGAGAAGCTAACAGAGCTTGGTATTTGTAAAGCCACCATAGATAGCACCGCATTAAATACCCTGCGCCATTTTTTTGTCATTGCTTTACTGTATCTAACAGCAGGCCCCTATCTCGCGCTATTTTATAAACTGTTACTACTGTGTGACCATGCTTGGCGGCAAGTAATGCTCCCCTCAAGCCGTTTTATGGCAAGCCTTTCCCGCATGATTTGGCTCGTTGAGTTTGTGCCTATTCGATTATTAATTACCTGCTTTTCGTTGCTACTTAGACCAAAGCAAACTTGGCACTACATTAAATACTACGGCCGTCACTTTAGCCAAACGAATACCGGATGGGCACTGAGCTTTTTTGCAGCAAATTTACATACACAACTCGCAGGGCCGCGCTTTTATTTTGGTGAACGTTATGAGGTGATGCGGGTAGGTGCAAAAACGCAACCCTCAGCTGAGCATATTCAGCATTTACTCGGACTACTTAATCAGATGCGCTGGCTATTTATTGCCACTTCCGCCTTACTACTTGTAATTATTAATTTTCTCAGGCTGATGGCTTAGCTTGGAATCCTTAACCTGAGCTTCGGATAATTAATGCCTTTCTAGCAGCCAGTTTTAGCGCTAACTGCGTTGAATTCACTTCCAATAGCAAGCTATTGGTGCGTAAATTCGCCTAATTACCCCTAAAACTCTCTGGCTAGACAAGGAAATAATTTAATATTATTTTAAAAACAATGAGTTAGTTCATTTCTTATCCAAACCTCAGGTTACTTAGAAATAAGCTCCCCACTTAGCCAAAAACAAAAAACCCAGCACAAGGCTGGGTTTTTGAATGCTCAGAAAAACTTACTTTTTCTTCACTGCTTTTTTGTTTGGAAGGTCAGTGATTGAACCTTCGAAGATTTCAGCAGCAAGACCGATTGACTCGTTCAGCGTTGGGTGAGCGTGGATAGTAAGCGCTAGGTCTTCACCGTCAGCACCCATCTCTACTGCTAGACCGATTTCACCAAGCATTTCACCTGCATTGATACCAACCATAGCACCACCGATCACGCGGCCTGACTCTTTATCAAAGATAAGCTTAGTTGAACCTTCAGTACGTGCAGAAGCGATTGCACGGCCAGAAGCTGCCCACGGGAATACCGCAGTTTCAATGCTTAGACCTTGCTCTTTTGCTTCTTTCTCAGTCACACCAACCCAAGCGATTTCTGGATCTGTGTATGCAATTGAAGGAATACACTTAGGATCGAAGTAATGCTTCTTACCAGAGATAACTTCAGCAGCAACGTGACCTTCATGAACCGCTTTGTGCGCAAGCATAGGTTGACCTACGATGTCACCGATAGCGAAGATGTGATCAACGTTAGTCTTCATTTGCTTGTCAGTGCTGATAAAGCCACGCTCATCAACATTTACGCCCGCTTTGTCAGCGTCAATTAGCTTACCATTTGGTGTACGACCAACAGCAACTAGTACTTTGTCATAACGAACTTGGCCTTCAGGTGCTTGCTTGCCTTCGAAAGATACGTAAATACCGTCTTCTTTCGCTTCAACAGCAACCACTTTAGTAGAAAGCATTACGTTAAACTTGTCTTTAACGTACTTTTGGTAAATCTTGATAACGTCTTTGTCAGCCGCTGGTACTAGTTGATCAGCAAACTCAACTACGTCGATCGCTGAACCTAGTGAACGGTAAACTGTACCCATCTCAAGACCGATGATACCACCGCCTAGTACAAGTAGCTTTTCAGGCACGTCTTTAAGCTCAAGTGCACCTGTAGAGTCGATGATACGCTCGTCTTCAGGAATGAAAGGAAGGCTTACAGGCTGAGAACCCGCTGCAATGATTGCGTTATCAAAGGTCACTGTTTTCGCACCGTCAGCACCTTCAACAGCGATAGTGTTAGAACCTGTGAACTTACCGTAGCCGTTAACTACAGTTACTTTACGCATCTTAGCCATTCCGCCAAGACCACCTGTAAGTTGACCGATCACAGACTCTTTCCATGAACGGATTTTGTCTAGGTCAATTTGTGGAGCACCGAAAGAAACACCGTGAGAAGCCATTTCTGCTGCATCATCAATTACCTTTGCAACGTGAAGAAGGGCTTTTGAAGGGATACAACCAACGTTCAAGCACACACCACCTAGCGTGTCGCGAGATTCGATTAGTGTAACGTCTAAACCTAAGTCTGCTGCACGGAATGCTGCAGAGTAACCACCAGGACCACCGCCTAGTACAACAACTTGAGTTTTGATTTCGTTGCTCATGTTATTACCTTAACTGTTATTTGAACGGGTTTACTCGTCGAGAGTAGCCGACCCAAAGTGCCTGCCAAACACCCGATTCGGGGCACAGGGCAGAGAGAGTTATTATTGCTCGAAAGTGTATCATTCACACTCTCTATTGTCCCGCCTAATTATCAAGCGGAACAACAAAATACAAGAAAACCGCATCACCTAAGTCATGCGGTTTCTATTCTTACATTACTAGCTGGCGAATATCGCTTAGGTAGTTTGCAAGTGTCACAGTAAAGCGAGCTGCTAGCGCGCCGTCAATGACACGATGGTCGTATGAACAGCTTAGCGGCACCATTAGGCGCGGCTCGAACTCTTTACCATTCCATTTCGGTTTGAAGTCTGACTTAGAAACACCCAAAATCGCAACTTCAGGAGCATTAACGATTGGCGTAAACGCCGTACCGCCGATACCGCCTAGGCTTGAAATAGTGAAACAGCCGCCCTGCATATCAGCAGACGTCAGTTTACCATCACGTGCTTTCTTGGAAATTTCCATCAACTCGCGTGATATCTCAATGATGCCTTTCTTGTTCACGTCGCGAACAACAGGAACCACTAGACCATTTGGTGTATCAACCGCGATACCGATGTGAACATATTTCTTCAAGATTAAGCTCTCACCATCTTCAGATAGTGAAGAGTTAAACGTTGGGAACTCTTCAAGTGCTTTTGCAGCCGCTTTCATCACGAATACTAATGGCGTGATCTTCACACCCATTTTCTTCTTCTCAGCTAGCACGTTCTGTTCTTTACGGAACGCTTCAAGCTCTGTGATATCTGCTTCGTCAAACTGCGTAACATGTGGGATTTGTACCCAGTTACGGTGAAGGTTTGCACCCGATAGCTTGTTGATGCGAGAAAGTTTCTTCTCTTCTATTTCACCAAACTTGCTGAAGTCTACTTTTGGCCAAGGAATAAGACCAAGCTCACCGCCGCCAGTGTTGCCACCTTTTGCGATTTGACCAGACTCAACTTGCTTAACCAGCTCTTTCACGTAGTTTTGTACGTCTTCTTTTAGTACACGGTTCTTACGACCTGTACCTTTAACGCGAGCTAGGTTAACCCCAAACTCACGCGCTAAACGACGTACCACAGGTGAGGCGTGGGCATACTGATCATTCGCCACAAAATCATCTTTTTGTGCAGAGGCTTTTGGTGCTTCAGATTTTGCCGCTGGAGCCGCTGATTGAGCTGATTTTGCTTCTGTTTTAGCTGCTGCCTGAGGTGCAGGTGCCGCGCCTTTCACTTCGAATACGAAGATTAAAGAACCCGTTGATACTTTGTCGCCAGCATTAACTTTGATGGCTTTAATCGTACCTGCAAACGGAGCTGGTACTTCCATTGAGGCTTTGTCGCCTTCAACCGTGATAAGAGATTGCTCTTCTTCAACGCTGTCGCCAACAGCAACCATGATTTCAGTGACTTCAACTTCGTCGCCACCGATATCTGGTACATGCACTTCTTTTTCAGCTGATGCAGCAGGTGCTTGCTCTTCAGCTGGCGCTTCTGCAGCTTCGGTAGTCGCAGGAGCATCACCGCTACCTGCCACTTCGAAGATGAAGATCAATGAACCGGTTGACACTTTGTCACCCGCGTTGATTTTCACTTCTTTGATAGTACCTGCAAATGGTGCTGGTACTTCCATTGAGGCTTTGTCGCCTTCAACCGTGATAAGCGATTGCTCTTCTTCAACAACATCACCCGCAGCTACTAAGATTTCAGTGACTTCAACTTCATCGCCACCAATATCTGGTACGTGAACTTCTTTCACTTCTGTCTTGCCAGAGGCGCTTGCTTCTGGCTTAGCTTCTTCTGCTGGTTGCTCTGCCGGTGCTTCTTCACCTGCCGCTTCAAAGATCATAATCAAAGAGCCAGTCGATACTTTATCGCCTTCCGCTATTTTGATTTCTTTAACTGTACCCGCCACTGAGGCAGGTACTTCCATTGATGCTTTGTCGCCTTCAACAGTGATAAGCGATTGCTCTTCTGCAACCGTGTCACCTACGCTTACTAGGATCTCGGTTACTTCAACCTCATCGGCACCAATATCTGGAACATGAATTTCGATTGCCATCACTCGTCCTCTTATGCGTAAAGTGGGTTAGTTTTGGTGGTGTCGATATCAAATTTCTTGATAGCGTCAGTCACTACTGATTTTTCAACTTTGCCTTGCTTAACTAGCTCGCCAAGTGCAGCAACTACCACGTAACCGGCATTCACTTCAAAGTGACGACGTAGGTTTTCACGGCTGTCTGAACGACCGTAACCGTCTGTGCCAAGTACTTTGTAAGATGCGCTCGGCATAAATGCACGTACTTGATCAGCGTAGTTTTTCATGTAATCCGTAGCAGCGATTGCTGGCGCATCACCAAGTACGCTGGTGATGTAAGCCACTTTTTGCTCTGCTTCTGGGTTAAGCATGTTGAAACGCTCTGCATCTTGACCGTCACGAGCAAGCTCGTTAAATGACGTTACAGAGAATACGTCTGAACCGATACCGTAGTCGTCGCTTAGGATCTGCGCCGCTTTACGTACTTCGTTCAGGATAGTACCCGAGCCCATTAGCTGAACCTGTGCTTTGTCGCCAGTGTAGCTTTCAAGCTTGTAAATACCCTTACGAATACCTTCCTCAGCGCCCTCAGGCATTGCTGGCATATGGTAGTTTTCGTTCATTAGCGTTAGGTAGTAGAACACGTTCTCTTGCTCTGGACCGTACATACGACGAATACCATCTTGCAGAATAACCGCTACTTCGTAAGCAAACGTTGGGTCGTAAGAAATACAGTTAGGCACTGTACCTGCTTGAATGTGTGAGTGACCGTCTTCGTGCTGCAGACCTTCACCATTTAGCGTTGTACGACCAGCAGTTGCACCTAATAGGAAGCCACGCGCTTGTTGGTCGCCCGCCATCCACGCCATATCACCTACACGTTGGAAACCAAACATTGAATAGTAGATATAGAACGGGATCATTGGTAGGTCGTTCGTGCTATATGACGTTGCTGCTGCAACCCATGAAGACATCGCGCCTAGCTCATTGATACCTTCTTGTAGTACCTGACCTGACGTTGCTTCTTTATAGTAAGAAACGATATCGCGGTCTTCTGGACTGTAGTTTTGGCCGTGCGGGTTGTAAATACCGATTTGACGGAATAAACCTTCCATACCAAAAGTACGCGCTTCATCAGCAATAATTGGAACAACGCTCTTGCCGATATTCTTGTCTTTTAACAAGATATTAAGTGCACGAACGTATGCCATTGTGGTTGAGATATCACGCTTTTGTTCTTCTAGAAGCGGTTTAAATGCATCTAGCTCAGGTAGCGTAAGCGTTTCTGTGAAGTTAGGTAGACGCTTAGGTGTATAACCGTGAAGCGCGTTACGGCGTGCATGTAGATATTCGTGCTCTTTTGACCCTTCTTCTAGCGTCAAGTAAGGTAGATCTTGTAATTGCTCATCAGATACCAAGTCATCTAAACCTAGACGTGAACGTAGGTGCGCTACGTGTGTCATGTCCATTTTCTTAACTTGGTGAGCAATGTTTTTACCTTCAGCCGCAGCGCCCATACCGTAACCTTTTACCGTTTTAGCTAGGATAACCGTTGGACGACCTTTGGTGTCTTGTGCCGCTTTAAATGCAGCAAATAGCTTAGATGGCTCATGACCACCGCGCTTCAACGCGAAGATTTCGTCGTCAGTCATATCAGCAACAAGCGCTGCTGTTTCTGGGTAACGACCGAAGAAGTGTTCACGTACAAAGGCACCATCTTTTGCTTTGTAAGTTTGATAATCACCGTCAACTGTTTCATTCATCAGTTGCAGCAATTTACCCGTAGTGTCTTTGGCAAGTAGCTTATCCCAACCAGAACCCCAAACGACTTTGATCACGTTCCAACCAGCACCTTTAAATAGACCTTCTAGTTCTTGGATGATCTTACCGTTACCCATTACTGGGCCGTCAAGACGCTGTAGGTTACAGTTGATTAGGTAGCATAGGTTGTCTAGTTTTTCACGAGCAGCGAATGAAATCGCACCACGTGATTCTGGCTCGTCCATTTCACCATCACCAAGGAAGGCGTAAACGCGTTGCTCAGACGTATCTTTTAGACCACGGCCATCTAGGTATTTAAGGAAACGCGCTTGGTAGATAGACGCGATTGGACCTAGACCCATAGAAACCGTTGGGAACTGCCAGAATTCAGGCATTAGCTTAGGGTGTGGGTATGAAGAAATACCGTTACCGTCTACTTCCTGACGGAAGTTATCTAGCTGCTCAGCGCTTAGGCGGCCTTCAACAAATGCACGAGCATAAATGCCCGGAGAGATGTGACCTTGGTAATACACTAAGTCACCACCGTCTTTCTCGTTTGGTGCACGGAAGAAGTGGTTGAAACACATTTCATAGAATGCAGCTGACGACTGGTAAGAGGCCATATGCCCGCCCAGCTCAAGATCTTTCTTCGAAGCACGAAGTACGATCATGATCGCATTCCAACGGATGATAGAGCGAATACGACGCTCAAGGTTCACATCCCCTGGATACGCAGGTTCTTGATCTGCTGGGATTGTGTTGACATAGTTAGTCGTAGTGCCTGTTGGCATATCTACGCCATCAAGACGCGCTTGCTCTAATACTTGCTCTAACAAGAACTGAGCGCGCTCTACGCCTTCTTCTTTTACTACCGACTCAAGCGCCTGTAACCATTCTTGGGTTTCTAGCGCGTCTACGTCAATTTTATTGACTTCAGACATATGGAGTGTTCCTTATGTTTAAAATACGAATTTATTCTATTTGTGCCAATTCTTACTGAATCAAGTCCGATTACTGCTGTTTTGTTCTACGCAGTGAACGTTCTATTCGCGAACGCTCTTTACCGGCTTCTAATAACGCTTCTTCGATAAACGCTAAGTGGGCGTTACTAGCAAGTCTTGCTTGTTCAGGGTTACCATTGATCACCGCATCTAATAACAACTTTCTGTGCTCACCGAGCTGCTCACTCACATCTGATTTTTGCACCAAGACCGTTAAGTTTTGCAACACGTTTTGCTCAAGCAGTGACTGCATCCCTTTTACAAGATGAAGCAGGACGACGTTATGTGACGCTTCTGCAACGGCAAAGTGAAAAGCATTAATTGCCCTTGCCTTTTGCATCAGGTCATCACCTATCTCTGCAATATTGTCAAAGCTTTGTTGTACCTTTGCAAAGTCATTCTCTGTGCCCCTGAGTGCCGCATAGTAGGCGGCGATGCCTTCTAATGCATGACGAAACTCAAGTAAATCGAACTGAGATTCTGGATGCTTACTGATCAAGTCGAATAACGGATCAGTCAGCCCTTCTTCTAGCTGATTCTTAACATACGTGCCACCACCTTGCCGACGGGTAACAAGCCCCTTAGCTTCCAATTTCTGGATAGCCTCACGAAGTGATGGACGCGACACTTCAAACTGCTTAGCTAGTTCACGCTCAGGCGGCAACTTTGCACCGGGTAATAACGAGCCCTCGAGGATCATATTCTCAAGCTGTTCTAGTATTACGTCGGATAATTTTGCTGCTTTAATCTTTAAAGACATTGAAATAACGCCAATTTTTTATGATGTGACCTAGCCAGATCGCTGACTTATTTTAATCAATTTGGTAAGAATTAACTTCATAGGTAAATTGGTCATACCAAATTTACACAATACGTTATCAAAATCCATGACAACTGTCAAAATTCAGCCCAATTCAATAATTAGCTGAGTGTAAAAACAACAGTTGGCGTGCATAAACTTTAACCAAGAATCGGGCAAATTTAAAAGGTGATTTAAATGGTCAGACCAGATACGCATTTACCATTTAACGTAAAATCAAGCTGCCAGAAAGGCGGTTTGGATAAGGCAAGTCTTAATCTAAAGCAGCCAATGACGATTCAAGATAGTCTTTACGATTGTTGTCTGCAAAGCATGCTCTAAAATCCCACTGAATACACTATTAGGCTTTACGTGTAATAACATTCTTTGTACTTTATATACCGTCAAAATAGGCAACAGGCTATGAAAAACATTAAAAACATTAAAAACATTAAAAACAAATTTGGATTCTAACTTATGAATGATTTCGCAACGGATCAGGACATTATTTGATTTAGCAAAACCAAAAAGCAATCAATCGGTAAACACACGAGAGCAGCGAGCACGATACTGAGCAACATAGTCGTCATCCGCCCATAGTTTTTTAAGCCCTTCGTTATACAACTCGACATATTCACTATGATGCTTATTGATAAGCAAATAGCCTTTTTGGATAAAAGCAGGGATCGCTTGCGCAGCTAATAACTCCGCTTCTTCCGCTGGCAGTTCCTGCTGATAAGACTTCGCCGATTTTTCGTCCATAATCATAATATCCGCACGGTTTCGTAGGATCAGTGCCACATTTTTACTGGTATACGTGGCATATGAAGTTTTGATTTCAAGCGTCTCTATCGCCTCTAGCAGAGAAGGCGGATAAGTTAACCCTTGATTGAGCAACAATCTAAATGGCTTAAGATCTGCGTAACTCGTATAGGTAAACGCTAAATCTCGATGGTGATAAAAGCGTGCCGTTTCTTCAGTAAGTGGGTGTTGAGTGTAAATATAGTCTTTGCTCCTTTGCTCACTGTAATACCAATAAGCACTACCAATGTAAGCCGCCTTCATTCCCTCTTGATAGGCGCGTTCCCAAGGCATAAATAAAAATCGGACTTTGATATCAGAGAGCGCAAAGACATCTCGGATCACCGCAGCCACACAGCCTTGATCTTGTTTCGCTTGATCTAAGTACGGCGGCCATTGCCCCGTCGTAATATTCACCTGAGTATCAAGCGCGCTCGCACTCCCGCCCACACAACACAGTAAAATCAACGGCCAAACTACTTTCATCTGTATGCTCTGTTATTTTTTCAAAAAGTATAGGCAACGAATTAGATTATGGGTACATTGTTGTAGAAAAAAGAATGGCAAATAATGCAAACGATACGCTATGACACACTAAAGTAGCTGTTATTTAATGCCATGGGAGTAAGCAGATAATCAAATTACCCATTGCCAAGTTTACCGATAATCGAGTATAACCAGAGTCTCTGGGCATGTATTACACAAGGATATCACTTTGGTTTGGCGAGTCTTTGTCCTACTACTTATCATCACGCTGATATTGTTTGCGCTTTATTTTATCTACCCAAGTGCAGCAGCAAACTCGATAAGGTCTATCAAACCTTTATTGACGGAATTTGGCATACAGCTAGACACCCATACCGAAAAACGTTTAAGTCAGCCAGACACCACTACTCACCTAACGGTTGCATCACCAAAAGCAACAAGACAACAGCTACCTGAAATACCAGAAAAAACCTTTTATAACCTAAACGGGCACAGTGATATTGTTAATATGTTCAGCGATATCTCAACACCTACCTGCGGAGCACTAAAGCGCGAAGTATTTTCCTTGCAAACGCAATTCAACGACATTGAAAATTTTAAACTTAATCTAACGGGTGAACCCGTGAGCCCTTATGTTGAGTATCAGGCGCAGCAAGCCCTCAACGTAGTGTATATGATGTTTAAGCACTTTTTTAACCAGCTAGCACACCAAAAAGCCTTACCTCCCATCCAGTTGAACATGCATATTGCCACCAATGACGCTGACTACAATGAGTTAATCCTCTCTCGCGATGCAGAACCCGCAGGCACCTTGGGCATGTACTTCTTGTTTCAAAACCAAGGCTTTATCAATGGCGGTCGCACTGAAGAAGAAACGCTAAGAACGCTCATTCATGAGTCCGTGCACGCCCTCGTTTTTTACTATTTCGGCGTAACCCCTCGATGGGTAACGGAAGGCTTAGCCGAGTATTTTGAGCACCTAAGAATTACCGAAACAGGTCAATTTTCAGTTTACCTCTCTGACGAAGATTGGTTGACGAAAGAAGGGATTTTGAAATCGCGCTTCGCCAAGCTTGATATTAACACCCTATTCAATAGCGAAAATCAGTGGCAAACCATGCAAAGTGCCACCTTATATGCCAATAGTTACCTGTTTACCGGATTTATGGTCGAGCACAACAGCAACGCTTTTTTCGAGTATTTACGACAAGAAAGCAGCAACCCGTGCAATATTGTACCTGCACAAAATATCGAGCAGCTCTTTCGTAATTTTAATGAAAACGTCGAATCACAATTTGAGGGATGGCGTAACACACCTCGCCAAATTCAACGTGGCGCATGGCAATAACTCTCCCTATGAGGGTATAGCAATTAAGCTGTTTGTAACAATGACAAAAAACTATCAGCATAGCCTCCTAATTAGCATTGCAGATAGTTTTGTAGGGAGGCGGTTCACCCGCCGAGAAGTGTGCTTTTCGGGTAGTCGTAGCCCACGGATAGGCGTCGAAACCTCTCAGGAGGACGGGCTGAATTCACGATAAATTTCGAGAAATCAGCCGTTAGCAAAATAAACCTCCATGTTTAATATCAAAGCGTATCCATGCGCTTCTCGTTCATTCTTTTTAAACGACGAAAAAGAACGAACCAAGAAAACGTCGCCCCAACATCACACTTAATCCTCAAATCCTAAGCCGATATAGTGCAACCGTCTTGTAAGGCACGTCCCTGTACCAGACAAGACTTGGCCGACATCCTGTCGGCACATTGCATATCGACTTAGGATTTTCGGGTGTGATGGAGGGGGAATAAAGTTGCTTGTGGAATTTCCACTTTCTCAGTAGCAATAGAGTAGTTTATAAGCTCAAAAGCGGCTCCAGCCTCACAGTGTAAATAGTGTTGTGGGAGATGTATGGACTCCTCCCCCTTAACGGGAGAGTACGGTATAAAGATATTGCAAAACACTTTTACCAAATAAGGAGTCCATACATGGCACAGTCTAATTTAATTGCTATCGACTTGGCAAAAAACATTTTCCAAGTAGCGCAGCTGAAAGGCAATAAACTCAAGTTTAATAAGCCAATGAAACGCGAACCTATGCTTGAGTTGCTAGCAAAAGCCGAGGGTTCAAAGGTTGTGATGGAAGCTTGTGGTAGCGCCCAGCATATTGCTCGCAAAGCGCTGTCACTGGGGCATGATGTCATGTTGCTTCCCCCTAAATTTGTTAAAGCGTTTAGGCAAGGCCAAAAAACTGATGCAAATGATGTCCTCGCCATTGCCAGTGCAAGCCAAGCATACAACGTGAAGCCCTGTAAAATCATGACAGTTGAAGAGCAAACATTGCAATCATTGAGCCAAGCGAGAACCTTAGTAGATAAACAAAAGACCCAGCTTTCAAATCAAATACGTGGCTTGCTATTAGAGTTTGGTATTGTCATTAATCAAGGCGATGCAGCGTTAACACAAGTCGTTCCAGATATTTTAGAAGATGCTGAAAATGCGCTACCTATCGCATTAAAACAAGCACTCGCGGTGAGTTATGACCTATATAAAACACAATGCGATGCTAAAGCACAGCTACATAAACAAGTTGAAGCGATAACCAAGCAAAATGACAGTTGCCAGCGTTTAATGGCATTAGAAGGCGTTGGCCCAATTACCGCGATAGAGCTGTTATCATTTTTAGGCAATACTTCACAATTTAGTGATGCCAGAGGGGCGGCGGCATGTGCAGGTGTTACACCGACCCAGCACTCATCAGGCGGAAAAGCCAAGATAGGTCATATCCCCAAAAGACGAGGCAATACATTAAGGAAAAACCTGTTTCTCGGTGCAAGAACGGTAGTCAGCAGGCTAAAACATAAAGAAGCGACCACAGAGAAAGAACGCTGGATAAAAAACCTACTCGCCAAGAAAAGCGTGAAATGTGTTGCCATTGCATTGGCCAACAAAACGGTTAGAACTGCCTATGCCTTACTT
>NZ_MBQA01000201.1:0-30497 GCF_001709235.1 Pseudoalteromonas sp. BMB | reverse complement strand
CTTCAGCTGAAGTGCGTTTTACAAAGCCAACATGGATAAAAATAGGTATGGCGACCGTAAGCAAAACGGCTATCTTCCAAACAAAAAATTGATCGTGTGTAGCCAAATAAAAACACGCCGCAATCATTGCCCCTGCTAAAGCAATATACGCAAAAGCTGCATTTGAAAGCTTATCGATACGATCAAGGTCAACACTCATCAATTTTATATCTCTGCTGGAGGCCATTAGGTTATTTTGCGAAAGCAAGAATCGACTGTTTAGCTGAACTGGTACTCGCTTAAACCCCCCTTTTACTTTTTTACGTCTTGGTACTGAGTCTGCTATTGGTAGTAGTGGAGTTTCTTCCACCGGCCGACCAAAATCAAAGGGTGGTAAATTGTCTTCTGTATGCTCTTTTAGCTCTTTAGGTGCTTTGGGAGCTACCTCGGTTTCCATTACCTTACTTACTATTTTTCTGAGTAAAGTAGCAGATAGGGCTGTAAACGTTTTTAGATTTAATTTTTCTCTCATTATTTGGCCTTTTAGTTTAATAGCCTCTGTAGCAACCCTGCTGCACTTAAACCATAGTCATCGATCTCTACCTCTACGGCTTGTTCACTCCAAAGCCGTGCTTCTGAAATATTGCCATCTTGATCGCGCTCTGGAGCTGGTAGCCTAAACTCTTGACTCGAGTTTGGGCTAATGGTTTGCCCCTTACCAAGGGGGTATTTTGTACAGCGCATGCGCAGCTCTAACTTTGTGCAGTTTAGCTTGTCAAAATAAGGGTATAGCGCGGTTTCGTCGAATTGCAGCTGAAACCCGGTAAATTGAGGGCTAACGGTAATTTTGACATGTTCCCAGAAGTGGTCGATTGCGGTGGAGGCTTGGCCCTTTGCCGCTGTACTTAGCAATGATTGCCATGGTTTATTAGAGGCAACGGGCTTAATATCAAACTCTAGGTCTAAATAACCCTGTTGAGATGCAGGAATATGCCCTGGAACCTGCATATTAAAGTTTACGATATGAAATTTACCACGTTTTGATATTTTATCAGCAACACGTGAAAAGGTGTTGAGCTGCATCACCTGAGATTCAGCCATAATAGATGGGGCAAATAGCGCGTCGTAAAGTGCATGCAGAGCATATTCTGGGTGAGTTTGCCAAGAATAAGTTAAGTTGTCCCCCAGCATGTTCTTTTCGCCACCCTCAAAGGCGTTTTTACCCCAAGGGCAGACGGTTAACCAGTTTTTGAGCGGATCTTTATGGATTAAATAGAGAATACCGTAGCCTATAAGCACCGCTATCAGACCATAGATGCTCACTCTGCCAAATTGTAACATAACTGCGGCACGAGAATATTTGGCCAACACCATAGGCAGGCTGTCAATGGCCATCCCCGCAAAACCTGCTGTCACAAGTAAGTTTCCTGTGGTTGCCCACACATCTCCTCGCTTATAGGCATAGTAAGCATCAAAAGCAGATATGGTCGCACTATATGCTGAGGCGAATAAGTTTAACCTACTTGTCCATTTCATTAACGACGCTTTACTCGAAAAGGTTGGCCCATATTTTTGTTGTGCGCTATGACTTCCAAAAACACGCCTATGGTGTTCAAAGGCGGCATATTGTCGTGGACTTGGCAAACCTGATCGCATTTGTGTCACTGCGGACTGCACTGTTAAGTGAATTGCAGCAAGATCAGACACTACTCCTAGTGTATCAAAAGAGGCCCTAATACTTGGTTCTATATTTATTATTACCTGCCTCACATTTGCAATTTCAAAGATATATAAAGCACCTAATACACCCACCATTCCTCTTTTTAACGACTGGCTGGATGCGGCCTCGGTAACGACTTTATTTTGCCATTTCTCTAGATTTGCTGTTCGCTCTGCGAGATTTTTGATAGTGGTGTGTTGGTTTTCTAACTCAGTTGAATAGTGTTTTGCATTTTGTACCGTGTCGTCATAAATTTGTTTTGCCCTTGCTGCTGAGGCTTCAGCAGACAAATCGGCACCGGTTGCTTTAACCAAATAGGCAATGACTTTCTCTTTACTTTCAATAAAGGTGGTTGTTTGCGCTCTGTCTAACGATTGGGTTAGGAGTTCAAGGCGTTTATTCAAGTTCAAAACATCTTCCAGAGACACTTTATGGCTTGCGCCTCCGTATTTTATATTGACGTTTCGCTTTCTGTTCGCTCGTATCAGCTGATTTAATTCTTTCACTTGCTTCTCGGCAGAAAGCTGGCGAGATTTGGGGTCAAGCGGCATGTAACCTATAGGAAAGTTACCATTTATATAATCGGAGACCCTCATTTCGACTTCAACAAGGTGCCCAGGTGTTGAGATATCTACTAATCGCATCAGTGGCTGTAATACATCCGCTTTTGCATCAATCAATTTTGCAAAAGGGTATTTGTGCCATGCATTATTGACCTTTACGAAGGTAGATACTTGTTTTTGAGCTCGTGTAACCGACGCTTTTGCTGCTGCAAACTTGGTCTCAAGTCGTCGTAATCTTGCTCTTTCAACTTGTATCTTTGCGTCTAATTCTGCAGCTTTGAGCTGATGCTCTTCAGGAGTCAAACGCGATAGTTCAGACTTTCGTTGTTCATACTCAGCTTCTTTTTTTGTCAGCTCATCAAGCGCTTCATCTCTTGCAAGTTCGGCCTCTTTCAGTGCTTTTTGAGTTTGTTCATACTGCCGTTGAGTCGCGTTTGTGGCTGCTTGAGTCGCGGATTTTTGTTGGCCTAACGTCCCTTCGTGACTCGAAAGTTTATGGGCGATATCGGGGATCTCAAATACGCTAACGGCTAAACCAAAAATCACCTGAGAAAGCCGCCTGCCTAATTGTTCTCCTTCATTCCAATCTATTAATTCCTCTTGTTTATGGATCTTTTCGATTTTTGCGCTCGCAAGCTTAAGCTCAAAGCGGTTAAAGTCACGCTTTTCGTATTCACTTAGCTTATTTCCCGTAGGTTTTGGAAATAAAAACTGCGCAATTTCTTTTCCTGGTTTGCTTGGGTGTTGATCTAGACATTGCAGAATAAAGTCTTGTCCTCGGTGGCCGCTACTTAGCGTGTGCCAAAACTCTTTGTCTCTATTAATTTGGGCTATTTGTGCTGCCGGATGGGGCTTCAAAACCAAAAATAAATCGGTGAGTAAGTCATAGGCTTCAAAAAACCTTAAGTCAGTTTGATGCGCATAATCCTTAAAGCACTCGGTAAATCCAGCGGCTAAGGATTCTTGATCGAGAAAGTTAATGAGTTCATCAGTGAGCTCCGCTATATTTTCTGCAAGTTCTCGAAATGTTTTTTCCTGCAAAAACTCAAAAAAGGCCTCTTCATCTAAGCATTCTGTTCGCCATTCTTTAAGTTTGTTGGCAAAGTCGATGGCGTCTTCATCCGATTCGACTAGTTTTTCACCAGATGACTGTATTTCTATGTCTTTATCTAAAACGGCATCTGTTTGCAGATAGAAAGTTTGCAGCATGTAAACTGCAAGCTCGTATTTATTACGTTGCTGATAGTCGATTTCACCTGTTTCGCTGTTTACACCAGAGAGGTGGTTCATAAGCGCTTCAATTTCAACCACCAAATTTTGAATTTTCACCACATACATTCGAGCCACATGGATCCCGTCAAAAATCGGCACTTGGGCGATTTTATCGCGCTCTGGAAGGTGCAGCTTTTGATGAAGTGTCGGGGTGTTAACTACTTTGCCTTGGTCGTTATAGCCTGTGGTAAATTGCCCTAAGTTATCCAGCTTAGTCATGCGCTGTGCTCTGAGCGCTGCTGCATCTCCTGGGGCAGGGCAATGTCTTTCTTCGTCAGCGAGTGGTGTGCCGGTATTTAAGCGCGGATCCTGTTCATTAAACCCGCCAAACAACAAGATCTGCTCCCATGACCACTGTACTTCAGACCATGCGATTTCTACGCTTACTTCGTTGCCATTTAGTTTATGCGGGACGAGAATGCTGCTGGTTGGTTTACAGGTTGCTGCACGCGTGCCTTGCGGTCGTGAGTTTGGCTTATTGGCCGACTTTTTCCAACTTAAAAAACCTTTTTGCCAATACAAATTCACATCTGAGAATAGCGCCGGAGCGTCAAAGTCTTCAGATTCGATAACTTGTAGTTCACGCCATAAATAGCCATCGACATAAATATAGATAAATCCACTGGTTACTGGAGAGGCTGATTGTAGTTGCTGCTCTGGCGTGTCGTATAAAAATGGATAAATGTGCACCAGCTCAATGTCGGCATCGCTGCTTTGTTGGTCTACCGTGTTTGAAGTGTAAAGGGGGACCTTATAATAGCCTTCTTTCGTGCCATCAACCGAGGTGTCTTTGAGCATCAAAGACACCACTTCTTTGTCGCTTGCGTAGCCCTCAAAAACAAGTTCTCTAAAATTACCGTTAGCATTGGTTTTGGTTGGTAAAGTGTGGCTCATCCTATCTTCACCTCTTCATCGCTAGGTTTACTACTGCCCGACACTTTTATATTGATCTTATTCGTACCATCTTGGCTTAGTGGCTCTGCGCCAAGCACTACATCAAGGCCTGCAGGAGTGGCACCACCGGGTTGGTTCAATGGTGCGGGGGGCGTATTTTTATTATTAGATACCATTAAATCTCCCTGCCTAACCGCCGGTTTTCCCTCGATGTAAACATCAAAGCTGCCTTGCAGAAACTCCGCTTTTTTACCCAATGTTCGACTAGCGATACCTTTTTTATTACCGGGTTGATCTCCCGTACTTTTTGAAAAGTTAGACTTGATATTGGCTGCACCGTTACCTTGAATTTTTACTGAGCTGGCAACGCTTGCGGCATCTGATGAGCGGGCGATGTTGCCATAAGGAATAGGCACAACCACTTTGCCTATCTTAGTCAAACAAACGTCTACTGTGCTTAACACACCGCCGCTGCCACTATGTACAGCGGTTCTGCCGTTAATGAGAACATTCGTATTTGAAACGATAGCTGCTTGTCTGGCTTCGGCTTCAAAATCTCTGGCAACATCACTCTCAGTTCCTACTTGCCAACCCAGTTTAAGGGTTACCAAGTCTAAGAATGCTTGTGGGTCGCTAATTGGCAGATTAACATCCATTCCCGTTATTGGCTCAATATGCGGTAGAACAGCCGTTTGGTTTTGTTCATCCCATTGCGGTGGGTCGATGATGTAGCCTGGAATAAACGCATTGACCATTTGGCCTAAGGTAAAATCGCCGTATTTGGCTCTTTCGATTTCTTCTAAAAAAGCTTGCTCTCCCGCAGCACGGTCGGGAAATATCGCAATACGATAAGCTTGTCCAAGCGCTTGATTTCGCTTTGCACTAATATTCAATGGCAGTAAGGCTGGATTGTTGTGTCGCCAAGAAACAGAACCTGAGGTTCGTAATTTGGCAGTTTGCGCGTCGACATTGTATTGCACGCTCTGGGCTTCATTGCCTGCACCGGCGCCGATAAAGCTCATTGTGTTGTCCTTAAATTATTCCTTTAGTCGCAGTTGTATTGGTTTTATCTAATACAAACGGCGTAATTGTTCCGCATTGTCTGCGCTTTGTCAAAGTGTGAATTATTGTGAGCGTTTATTAACGTGAGCTGTATAAAACAAGTGCGAGTGGCAATGAAGGTGGAAGTGAGTGGATAAACCACCTTACTAATGCAAAGTGGTTTGGGTCGACTTGGATTGATAACTTCTGGGAGTTAGGCAAAGCTTTCGTTGATGAGTTCTGCGCTATAGCCTGCGTCGGCAATAATAGTGATGATCTCGTCTTCTCCTTTGGTGCTTGAGATTTCAACGATTTTATCATCGAGGCGGACATTCACTTGCGCTTGGCTATCAGCCGCTTGCATTGCTCCAGTGATTGCTTTTACGCAGTGACCACAGACCATTTTTTCTACTCTTAGTCTTAACATCATTATTTCCTTTGTGGATTAAAGTGTTTGCACTGTGAAGCTTCCCTTGATGGTAAGGTCAACTACTATTTAACAATAAGCTTCTGTTAGATGAATGAACAAACAATTTTATTTGACCTTACCATGAGGGTAAGGGTTAGTGTCCAAAAATGAGAGTTAACGCGTTTGCGGAGATAGAAATGGACAAGGTAATAAAATTTAATGTATCGGGCATGACATGCGCCTCGTGCGTTGGCCGAGTTGAGAAAGCCTTAGAGAAAGTATCTGGCGTTGTCAGCGCCAGTGTTAACTTAGCCTTGGAAGCGGTGTCTGTTGAAGGCAGTGCGGAAGTATCGGCGTTGGTGAGTGCGGTTAAAGATGCTGGCTACAAGGTCAATACCAGTGAAGTGCAATATCAAGTTAAAGGCATGACTTGCGCGTCTTGTGTGAGCCGAGTGGAAAAGGCGGCGCAAGCATTACCTCAGGTAATTAAAGCCGAGGTCAATTTAGCGACTGAAAAGCTAACCTTAACTTTAGTGGCAGAGTTACCGTTCGCTGAAATCGAAGCCAAGCTTAACGACGCCGGTTACACTGTGGTACAGCCACAAGCAGACCCTGATGAGTCAAGCGAACAAGTGGCAGCAATTCCCTTTTATCGCGTTGATTGGTTCCCGGCAGTGGCGTCACTGACGCTCACCTTACCTATGGTGTTACCCATGTTTGCCATGTTGTTTAACCAAAACTGGATGCTCCCGGCGTGGATGCAATGGGCATTGGCCACGCCTGTTCAGTTTTATTTTGGTGCGCGTTTTTATCGTGCCGGATGGGGAGCAATAAAAGCGGGAACGGGGAATATGGATTTGCTGGTGGCCATCGGCACCAGTGCGGCGTATGGCCTGTCGCTGTATTTGTGGTGGACATTCAGCGGTGAGCATGGCGCTCCACATTTATACTTCGAAAGCAGCAGTGCCGTGTTGAGTTTGGTGCTGTTGGGCAAGTATCTTGAACACCGAGCCAAGCGACGTACAACCAGCGCTCTTAAAGCGCTTGAAAGCTTAAGGCCAACATCGGCTATGGTCTGGCGTGATAACAGTTGGCAAGAAGTCCCAGCTGCGGCAGTAAAAAGCGGCGAACGACTATTGATCAAACCTGGTGAGCGTATACCGGTTGATGGCGTTGTAGTTGAAGGTCATTCACAGGTAGATGAAGCGCTTATCAGCGGTGAAAGCGTGCCTGTTTATAAAGCACAAACAGATAAAGTTACTGGTGGTTCGGTGAATCTTGATGGCGTGCTTGAAGTGGATGCAACCAGTGTTGGCGCAGAATCGACCCTAGCCAAAATTATTCGTTTGGTAGAACAAGCACAAGGTGCGAAAGCACCAGTGCAAGCGTTGGTGGATAAAGTGAGCGCGATATTTGTACCAGCGGTATTGGTGATTGCACTCATTACATTTTTTGCATGGGGGCTCAGCACAGGAGATTGGCCAACAGGTATTCTGAATGCGGTGGCTGTTCTTGTTATTGCTTGCCCCTGTGCGCTTGGTTTAGCAACACCTGCCGCGATTATGGCAGGCACTGGCACTGCCGCGCGTTATGGGATCTTAGTAAAAGATGCTGGTGCATTGGAGCAAGCAACTGCCATCGATATGGTGATTTTTGATAAAACGGGCACGCTTACGGTGGGCAAACCAGAGCTTAGCAATATGCACACTTTTACGTATCATCAAGACGATGTGTTACAGCTGGCGGCATCGTTACAGCAATACAGCGAACACCCGCTTGCCAAGGCGGTGGTAAACAAAGCACAAGAAAAGCAATTGTCATTACTCCCTGTAAGCGACTTTAAAGTGGTAGCGGGTAGAGGCGTTAAAGCACAATACCAAGATAAAACAGTCTATTTGGGGAGCGGTTTTTGGATGCAAGAGTTAGGCTTAACTTTGCCTGCGCTACCAGAAGAAATACCCGGTGCTTCTTTATCTTGGTTAGTAAGCCAAAATAGTGAACTGAGCTGCGAGTTTTTGGCGCTATTCTACTTTACTGACAAGCTTAAAGCTCATGCCTATACCGCGGTCAAACAGCTTAAGCAGCAAGGGATCAAAGTTGCAATGTTGACCGGAGACAGCCAAAGTAGTGCACAGTACAATGCTAAATTGCTGGAACTGGACGATTATAAAGCGCAAGTTCTGCCAGAGCACAAAGCTGAGTATATTGCTAATGCCCAACAGCAAGGTTACTGTGTGGCAATGGTCGGCGACGGGATCAATGACGCCCCAGCGCTGGCACAGGCTGATCTTGGTATCGCAATGGCTACCGGTACGGAAGTGGCGGTAAGCGCGTCGGCAATGACGCTGATGCGTGGCGAGCCAAGCTTAGTGGCATCTGCTTTAGCGATGGCAAAATTAACCTATCGCAAAATCAAGCAAAATCTATTTTGGGCATTTATCTTTAATGTCATTGGCATTCCATTGGCAGCACTGGGTTACCTTAACCCTATTTTTGCAGGTGCGGCGATGGCGGCCAGTAGTTTACTAGTCATTAGCAATGCGTTGTTATTGCAACGTTGGCAACCAAAGGAGTAAACGTCATGGAAAAACTGATCACAATCGGCGAAGCCGCGCAGCGTACTGGGCTCTCTGCAAAAATGATCCGCCATTATGAAGCAAGCGGGCTACTAAAGTGCAGCAAACGAAGTGAAGCGGGTTACCGGCTGTACGACTCGCAACAATTACAATTGCTAGGTGTGATAAAGCAAGCACGAAAATTGGGGTTTCCTATTGCGCAGATCCAATCTTTACTCGATTTGTTACAAAACCCAGACCGTACTAGCCGTGAAGTCAAATCGATAGCGCAGCATCATTTGAATGAGATTGAACATAAAATCAATGAACTTCAGCAAATGCGCGAAACCTTAAAGCAGCTGTCGGATAACTGTAGTGGTGACGAAAATGCAAACTGTCCAATTTTAGATGGGCTTTGCCAAAATAGCCTAAAGTAGCCGAAGGTTGGAATAGCCAAACGTTAAAAAGCCAGTCTTCAATGATGAAGACTGGCTTTTTTGTTGTGCAAAATAGCGCTAAGCTTCGAGTAATAGTCTTGATTGGGTAAGTGCGAGTAATGCACTTTGTAATCTTGGCAGCGCCGCTTCAATTTCGCTCGGTGAAATAGTACAAACGGCAGCGCGATACCAAAGCTGTGACGCTTTAGAACGACAGCCGAAACTGGCAAATGGCACCAGTGCTAATCCTGCGCTATCAATTAAATATCGACTGACTTGATCTGCATTTTCGAGTACGTTTCCGTTGGGGGTTTCCATATTGATGGCGTCGATCTTCAAGGTCATATAAATGCCGGCATTTGGTATAAATGAATCGATTGCTATGCCTGCGCCTCTCATATCCTGAACACCCTGATGCAGTACCGCCATTGAGGCTAGTATTTTTTCTTTAAAGTCGGCTAAATAACTTTGTAGATAGGTTTCATTTTGAAATAACACCGCGGTGGCAAGTTGCTCTGCCGTTGGGGCCATTGCACCTATATGTTCTTGGATCACCTGCATTTTTGCTATCACTTCGTGTGGGCCTGTCGCCCACCCAACTCGAATGCCTGTTGCAGCAAAAGCTTTGGTGCCAGCATCAACCACAATTAAGTAAGGCTTGATATCTGGGCAAAGCGACGCTGGATGATAATGCTCAACCTCTTGCATTGTCAGCATCCAGTACACTTGGTCGTAGATAACATAGAGCGGTTTGGCGTTTATCGCTCTGCGGCGCACGTTTTCTGCGACAACCATATTGCAGATTTCACTGAGCTGTTGCTTTGAAAACATGGAGCCGTTGGGGTTTTGTGGTGAGCATAAGGTGATAAGGCGCGCGTCAGATATATGTGCTTGAAGTTGTTCCGCGGTAGGTAAAAACTGATTTGCTTCGCTGGTTTCAATTGGCACGTGCTTGCCACCACACATGGTGGTGTAAAACATGTTATTCCAAGAAGGCACAGGGTAGATCACCTTGTCTTCTGCGCTCACTGTGGCGAGCATCGCAGAATACAGCAAAGGTCTTGCACCGCCAGAGATCAGCATCTCCGTATCTGGGTTATAGCTGACGTTAAAGCGCTTTTTAGTTTGTTTTGCTACCTCATCGCGAAGTGATAACACCCCCTCAAGCGGGGGATAATCATTTTGCTTGTTCTCGTAAGCTTGTTGGATCTGTGCGGTAAGGTAGTCGGGCATCGGAAATTGTTGCGTGTCAAAATCTCCAATGATCAAATCACAAATTTCTTTCCCCTTTGCAAGCTGCTCCTGCACGTAAAACTCAAGGTGAATAATGTCCGAGTAATCAAGTGCATTGGCTAAATTTGATAGGTTTTCCATTGTTATATTTTTCTCCTTAAGTATTTGTTTTTGAATAATTTAGTATTATTTAAACGAGTGAAGTTAGCGCTGCGACTTCTCTAACTTTGTTGAGTGCGAAGTCAATTTCGGCTTCTGTAGTATGCCTGCCTAGGCTAAAGCGTATGGTTGCCTGTGCCAGTTCATCCGAAAGCCCAAGTGCGGTTAATACGTGGCTTGGCGATAGGTTGCTTGATGAACAAGCTGAGCCAGTACTGACTGAAATGCTTTTCTTTAATAAGCTCAGCATTTTTTTACCGTCGGTGTCATGAAAAGAGACGTTACAAACATGCGGGAGTCTTTCTTCGCTCATGCCATTGACTTGCACCTGTTGCAGCTCCAGTAAACCATCTTCGAGCTTGTCTCTTAGCTGCTCAACTTTGTCAATTGCGCCATTGCTCAGTTCTCGCTGGGCAAGTTCTACAGCCTTGGCAAAACCAACAATGCCAGGCACATTTAACGTGCCACCGCGTAGCCCTTGCTCGCTTCCACCACCGGTGATCTGCGGTCTAATATCAACCACTCTATTGCCATGCTGATGTCTTAAATACAGGCCGCCAACCCCTTTGGGGCCATAAATTTTGTGTGCCGAGCAAGTTAAAATATCAATAGGGCAAGTGGTCAGATTGATATCGACCTTGCCTAGCGCTTGTGTGGCGTCAGACATAAATAGAATGCCATGTTGCTTTGCAATAAAGGCAATGTCGTCGATTGGATTAATGGTGCCAATTTCGTTATTTGCGTACATCACGGTGATTAAAATCGTTTCAGGTGTGATTGCGGCCTTCATTGCGTCAATATCAAAGCTGCCATCTGGTAGCGGCTCAAGATAAGAAACGCGAGCGCCTTCATGTTCTAGATCTCTAAGTGTTGCAAGCGTTGCTGGGTGCTCAATCGACGAAGTAATAATGTGCTTGCCTTTGTGATTACAAGCACGAAACACGCCGCGGATCCCTAAGTTGTTGCTTTCAGTCGCGCCAGAAGTAAAGATAAAATTTTCAGGTTGTGCGCCAAGTGCATCTGCAATTTTTTCACGCGCTTGTTCGACCGCTTTATGGGCGTTCCAGCCATGTAAACCATACATGCTCGCAGCATTACCAAAGTCGTTACAAAAGTAAGGTAACATGGCTTGTAACACAGCTTCGTCGCACGGTGTTGTGGCGTTATGATCCAAATAGATAGGAAAGCGTAGCGACGCTTCCGTGGTGGACTTACTCTCTAGTGCTGTAATGAGTGACATAAAAAATCTCCGTATAAAATTGGGGCAACAGTCAAATTGAAGCGGATAAATGCGGGCGTTACGCTTCGCAAGCTTCGGCTAGGGTGCTGGTTTGGGTGTTAATGGAATAATCTTCCACATCAAAGTCAGACAAGAAGATATTGGAGATCTTAACGATATTATCGCCAAGGCTTTCGTCTTGTAGGAAAAGTCCTAATGCTACTTCAGTACCGTTCACGACCTTGTGAAAGTCATCCATTTCAGAGAAGTCCATAATGTGGAATACCCCTGCCTGAGGGTTCATTTTCAGTGCTTTTTGGTATGTATCTTTATAGTGCTGCGCCATGATAAGCGGGCATTTTGCAGTCCATATATCCTTATCTTTTGATTCAGCTAAAACGATGTCTACTCCCTTACTGTTTTCGAATAGAATTTTAGTTACACCGTTGCTCGTTGCGAGTGACAATTGTGGGAAACTTGCTAAATCTTGCGAGATAATTTTACGTAAAGATTGGATCCCACGGTTTTTACAATTGCGCTCACCCTGAAGTACTAAGCGGTCGCGTTTTACAATGCTGTAATCACTTAATACGGCTTCTAGCTCGTCAGGTAATGGCGCAAGCCCTTGGCTGTCGGTGGTCATTGCTGGGGATGCAGAAATATCACAAGACTCACTACCACACTGTAAGCCCAGATCGTCTATCAACACGCCAAGCACCACTTTAAGTTTTTTCTTGTGCTCTAGAATCGCGTTGTTAGCAACATTTAACACCTTTACCATTGAATCTATTGAGAATTCGGTAGCGGAATAACGCGGATCAAAATGCCCACCTTCTAGATAAAAGGCGGAGACAGTCGGGTAGTGTTCAGCGACATCCATACGGATCATCTCTAGGAGTTTTTGCTCTACTTCTCCAACCATTTTTTCTTTTAATTTCATTTCGTTAGTCTCTATCTGTAGTTGTGTTAAAGGTGTTTAATACCTTTGAGTAACGGCCTAATTAGTTTGTTTACCGACAAGCATGTGCCAAAGCGGTAACGCACGAAGTAATTAATTTCCATGCCCTACTAACAAAGTGAGGTTAATAAAAAGTCAACTTCACCTTAAGGATGAATCTGCCAAGTTAAATAACTGTAAAGATTGCCACGGTGGTAAGGTCAATGTTTGTTTGCGTAAAAATTGAGTTTTTTAGAAGTTTTTTTGTGAAACTTTCATTTCAATTGTTTTAATCGAGTCAGCGCCAATTGGTGAAAAAGAAAACCAAGATCATGCTAAGTGACTTGTTTAATTAATAAACATCTTTTCGGCGGAATAAGAAATAAGTAGGACTATGCAGATTTCTTCACCGAGTTGAGTCATTGCCGTTTGCACGGCATTTGCGTTAATCAAAATAAATGCGATTAGCTAAGCATTTTGGCTAAAAACATTGGGTTACATATCTATGCTTGTTTAGTGAAAAGTGGTTTTTGCAGTTGCTGTAATGTCTCTGTAATCTCTTGTAACTCGGTGTAATAGATAAAATCACGACCCTTAAATATGCTTTTAAAGTAATAGCTTAAAGGAGCATATTAAAATGAATAAAGAACTAGATATTGCCATTGTGGGTGGCGGTGTATCAGGTGTCTATAGTGCATGGCGTCTTCAACAAGAGCTTGGTGATACACATCGCATAGGCTTATTTGAGTATAGCGATCGTATCGGTGGTCGTTTGTACAGTCGCACGCTTCCGGGGTTACCCAACGTCGTGGCTGAGCTTGGTGGAATGCGCTTTATTCCTGACGATCATGTGATGGTGAGTACGCTGGTGGATGAGCTAAAACTCCAAACCAAAGACTTCCCAATGGGCTCAAAGCTGCCGCTATACCCCTCAAATGCAGAAAGCTCTCCTGAAGCAGGCAGTGAAAACAACCTCTTTTACCTGCGCGGACAATATTTTAGATATCGTGATTTCGCCGAGTGTCCAGATAAAATCCCATACCAGCTTGAAGAAACAGAACGAGGCTATGGACCGGAAGATCTTCAAGTTAAGGTCATGAACCTCATCTGCCCGGGATTTGCCGATATGTCTCTTGCAGAGCAGATGAAAGTCAAAGTGTTTGGCAAGGAAATTTGGCGCTTTGGCTTTTGGAACTTGCTTGAGCATGTGTTGAGTAACGAAGCATACCTGTTTATGAAAGAAGCGGGTGGCTACGATGCTAATGTGGCGAATGCCAGTGCGGTTACTCAGTTGCCTGCCACTGAATATAGCGATGATACGGTATTTAAGACCCTAAAAGATGGTTTCCAGGCGTTACCGCTGAAGTTATGTGAAGAGTTTGCAGCGGCACCGGGCTGCCTTGACCGCTGTAAGCGAGTTAACGTGTTGCATCGACTTGCAAAAATTGAGCTGCACCATTGTGGCGAGTATCGTTATGAACTCACTTTTCAACCAACACAAGTGAATAGCAGTGGGAAAGTGGTTGATAAAGAGGCTCCAGCGTACAGCGTTAAAGTGAAGCGGCTTATTTTGGCTATGCCAAGGCGCTCGCTTGAGCTGATTGAATCGCCGTTCTTTGACGACCCTTGGTTGAAAGAAAACATTCCATCTGTGCTTATCCAAAAGGCGATTAAGATGTTTATGGCATACGAGCAACCTTGGTGGCGCAGTTTGGGCCTTGTTGCTGGTCGCTCTGTCACTGACTTACCAATCCGTCAAACTTATTACATGGGCACGGAATGCGATCAAAAAGAATGCCTTGAATACGAGACTAACGAAAAAGGCGAACAGGTATGTAAAGTAGAGCACACCTATGGTGAGCCCAATACCAACTCGCTGCTAATGGCTTCTTACAATGATATTGGCACTATCCCTTACTGGAAAGGTTTAGAAAAGGGCGAGCATTACCAAGGCTATATGCCAGCCTATGGTGCACAAGGCTATACCGAAAATGAGATAGTACCTAAAAACCAGTATCAAATTACCACCGGGATGGTTGAAGCGGCACATCGCCAAATTCAAGCGTTACATAATCAAAAAGCGCTCCCAATGCCATATTCTGCTATCTACCAAGAATGGGGAGATGACCCTTATGGCGGTGGTTGGCATGAGTGGAAAGCCAATTATCGTCTCGATGAGATCATGTGCAGAATGCGCCACCCTGTTGCGAGTGAAGAAATCTATATTGTTGGCGAAGCGTACTCCTATGAACAAGGCTGGGTAGAAGGAGCATTAAATACGGCTGAATCGACATTGGCTGAGTTCTTTGCTTTACCAACGCCTAATTGGTTATCCAAAGACAAAGTCCAGTATGAACAGTGGCTTGAGTCACACCACAACTACTTACCAGTAGATTGCCGTAAAGGTGGCTGCTCGTGTCAACATTCTGAGCAACAGCCAAATGCCAGTTCGGACACGCTAGACGAAGTCACTGAGTTCGCTTATCGAGGTATTAATCATGAGTACCGCTAATTTTACGGTTGCTGACCATTTACTGTGGCGGTTAAAGCAGTTGGGCCTTGATAAGGTATTTCAAGTGCCTGGTGACTATGTACAAGAATTTATGACTGCTCTTGATAACTTTCCTGGTATTGACGCAATAGGTGATGTAACCGAGCTAGGGGCAGGCTATGCGGCGGAAGGATATGCAAGATACCGTGGAATTGGCGCGGTGTCGGTGCAATACGGCGTTGGCACGTTTAGTGTATTAAACGCCATCGCTGGCGCTTATGTCGAGCGTAATCCTGTTGTCGTTATATCGGCAAGCCCATCGGCTGAAAACCGTGTAGATATTGAAGAAACAGGCGTGTTATTTCACCACTCTACCGGCGACTATAGCGCTGATAAAAAGGTGTTTAAAAACGTCACAGTCGCCAGTGAAATTCTTTCGGATCCTGCTTCTGCTCCTAAGATTATTGATAATGCGTTACGCCTTGCCATGAGTGAAAAGCGGCCTATTTATCTAGAAGCATGGCAAAACGTGTGGGGCGCAGCTTGTGATAAACCAGATGGCCATTTAGTGATCCCAAAACCTGCATCTAATCCTGCGATGATGGCAAGTTTACTCGATAAAGTAATCAACCGACTCAAAGAGGCTGAGAAGCCATTGGTATTATTAGGCATTGAGATCATGCGGCTTGGCATACAAAGGGAAGTCGAGAGCTTGCTCTGTACTCTCAATATTCCGTATACCACGACCACGCTAGCCAAATCAGTACTAAGTGAGGCGCAAGGGCTTGGAAAGAAGCTTTTTGTTGGCACCTATGCGGGTGAAGCATCATGGCCTGAAACGTTTGATTTTGTTAGTAAACGAGATTGCATTTTAGCGCTGGGAGCGATATTCACCGACGATTACCTGACCATGTTAAAAACGCAAGGTAACGAATTGATCCGCGTGAATATGGGCGAAGCAAGAATTGGTAACTGCGAGCGTTTTAGTGGTATCGATTTAGCACAGTTTATTGATGATTTAACGGTGTATGCCGAGCATTACCCGATGCAGCATCATGCGCTTTGCTCGTTGCCGGAAAACCCCTATTTGAAAAGTCCCGTACAGGATTGCGATACCATCAGCTACGAAAACTTCTTTTGCACATACCAAAAGCAGCTAGCCCAATGTCAAAAGGTGCGTGACTGCAACCTTATTTTAGGTGAGAGCTCTTCGCTTTATATGGCGGCTCGTTTAACTGGCATTGAAGAAAGTCGCTTTATTAGTGACGCTGCTTGGGGGTCGTTGGGTCATGAAACCGGTTGTTCACTCGGCACAGCCTTGGCTGACAATCGGCGTAGTGTTGTGGTTGCCGGCGACGGTGGGTTTATGATGATGTGTCAAACACTGTCTACCATTAGCCATAACAAACTCAATACTGCAGTGTTTGTAATGAGTAACCAAGTGTATGCAATTGAGCAGTCGTTCGTTGATATCTGTGCGTTTACTCCTGCCGGCGCATTTGCACCATTTGATGATCTGCATCGTTGGGACTATAAATCATTAGCGAATGCGTATTTTGTCGAATATTTGAATGTAGAGACTGTCGCGGATCTAAATGGGGTTTTTGCTGCGCTTCATGAAAACCCATGTAAGCCATATCTCATTAAAGTCAATATTGATAAAAAAGATCTCGCACCGGCGATACAAGATCTCGCCGAAGCCATTACGGGTAACAAAGTGGACGACTGTCCATGTGGAAATAGCACAGCGCAAGGAAACAACAATGCCTAAACAATCCAATAAGCCAATTCCTGAATCTCAGTTAGAAGAAGCACAAAAGCGTATCGACCGCTATTGGCGCGCGACACAAGGATTTATACTCGCGTTAGAAAGCAAGCATGGCTTTTCTGCGCAGCAGTTGCTTACTTTATTGCCAACGGGGGATACTTCGATGGAGCGCTTTAGAGAATATCAAGCTAAAGCGCTTATCTTTAACACACGATTTCAGTTTTCGCCCTCGGTGATTGTGATGTGTAATAACACCGATGATGTAATGCGCGCCTATCAAGAGGCGATAGCGTTTAACTTACCCATTCGGGTGCGCTCTGGCGGCCATGATCACGAAGGGGAGTGTAGCGGCACAGATGTGGTGCTACTGGATTTAAGTGGTTTAAAAGACTTCTCCATTGAGAAAGAAGGTGATGACTATATCGCTCATATTGGTTCTGGATATCGCTTTTATCAATTAGTCCCAAAGCTTGCAGAATCTGGTTATAAAGATATTCCGCCGTTAACCATTCCGCACGGCACTTGCGCTACGGTTGGGTTAGCTGGGTATATTCAAGGCGGTGGTTGGGGCCCGTGGACGCGAGCAAAAGGGATGTGCTGTGAGTCACTCGTTGGTGCGACTGTTATTTTGCAAGATGGCTCGAGAGTTGAGGTATCTGAAACTGAAAACGAAGATATCTTATGGGCGCTACGCGGAGGCGGGGCGTTAAGTTATGGAATCGTAACGGAGTTTAGAGTTAAAGCTTTTGAGCTACCTGATGAAATCCACCGCTTTGAAATTAACTGGAATAATGAGGCGGTTGGCTCTACAGACTTAGCAACTTGGCAGCTGCTCAGCCAGTGGGAAGATGCGATTAACGATACGGGAAAGGATACCGAGAACTTAGTTGGTACTAACCTAAAAATCAACGCCATACCAGATGTTAGCGAGTGTAAAAAATCATCTGGTTACGAAAAAGCGTTAGCGCACCCAAGCACTATGTACGGCTATTGGCAAGGCTCCGAAAAGGCGCTGGTTCAGTTTGCTAAGCAGTATTTTCCTGCTGCTAAAGTGCAGGTGACGGGCACGGACACCAAGCAGAATTATAGTGAAGCATTGATGTCTGACTGGTCACGAAACTCCTTGGCTAATCTCAAAAAACTGGGATTAAAAGGAACGTTAGCTGCAAGCCTTGATGGGGAACCATTTACACCAGATTTTGATGCCCCAGCGCCACACAAGATCACCTCAAAGCTAGTGCGTGAGTCTGGCCTTACTGAACAAGGCAAGTTGGCGCTATTGCGTTCACTCACATCGCCTTTACTGTTTGCACAAAATGCCCCACTTGGACTATTTAGTTACGTCACTTTAGGAGCCATTTCGGGTAAGTTTTATGCCAATGATACGTGTGATTATGCTAAGAAGCGTGTTGCCTTTCCTTATACTACTGCGCAGTACACCATTCAATACCAAACTTGGTGGAATACCGAGTTAAAATACGACGGCAGTTACGACAGCAAACGCCTTGGTCAAGCAAATCCAGTATACCGCTATGTAAACCGTGCACTTGATTGGATTGAAGTTAGCCGCGACACCACTATTGAAGGGGCATACGGCGCGTTTATCAGCTTTAAAGACGCATCCATCCCGACGAAGACCTACTTCCAAGAGAATTATGAAAAACTCATTGAAATCAAAGAGGAGCATTCGGGTTTCACAGTTAAATTAGACTGTGGTAAAAAGGTTTACGTTAACTTTAATCGCCTAAGAACCCGTAAGACAATTATTTAACAGTGTTAAATACGAAGAGCAAAAAGCCAGTATCGGCTTTTTGCTTGGTTTCACCTTGAGGTAGGAGATGTTTTACACAGCGACTTTGTTATTTTTATATTGAATTTTTGGTGGGTGAGATGAGGGATTTCTTCATAAAAAATTCGTTGGAAAACATAAACTGCTCGGCGAGTGAATCGCCTCCTACAAGCATGACTTCACTACCGAGTAGGAGATGTTTTATACAGCGATCTTGTTGTTTTTATTAAGTTCGCCGTCGCTAAAGCAACTAATAAGCAGTCTTTGAGTAACCTTGTGCGCCAAAATAAACTCTCTGGCTAGATGAGGAAGTAATTTAACGTCATTTTAAATACAAAGAGTTAGTTGATTCCTTACCCAAACCTCAGATTATTTAAACAAACTGAATTTCCCAGTAAATTCTTTAAGCTCTGTGCTATTGCCAAACATGCAAATGCCAAAGTACTCTAAGTCTTGTTCTGGTGTTTCAGCGGTGGCGCTTACTTGCTGTTCGGATGTGCCAGCAATCATGGTATCTGTAAAATCGGTAAAGGGGATGTTACGAGCCACAAGCTCTGCTCGCACTTTTCTGATTTTATTACTGTTATCTGCTTTAAGCACAATAAAAGGGTAGTGCGAAATCGATGGGTGAATGCCGCCATCTTTGTCTTGATACGGTAAAAAACAGAGCTCATCGGTATTACCAATTTGGTCAATGAGCCCAGCGGTCATATGGCCAAGCGCATTAAAAAGCCGACCAAGTTCAACTTTTTTATTGAGCACAGCAACAAATCGCTTTGAGTTTTCATCCGGTAAAACGGAAAAATTAGTCATAGACTTCCTTGAGTTAAAAAAGAGGCACTTAACCATATCATAATAAGGCTATCACCGCGCTTCGGTGTCGATAATTGATTGTAATTCCTTAAAACTTTCCTAAGGAGAGACAGTAAACTTCGTAAGACCAATCAGTTGTCCGGAATTGGTGACAACGTGCACCTCCCACTTACCTGTTGAGTCGGCGGGAAAGTTGGTTTTATGGCTCCAAGCACGATAGCCTTCCTCGCGTCCACCGCTAATATTTAAGGGGATTCGGTCGACCACCAGTTTGTTGTGTACCCATACGTGAAAGATTTTTTCGTTTAGTCCCCGAGGTGCTTTTACCGCACTCCAACTGTATAAGCCTTGTTCGTGAAGCGAATGGGTATCGAGGTGTTGGATACTGTTCATTGGCTTTCGTTGTTGCCTATCAACCTCATAAGCCAGTGCTATGTCGGTGAGTCGTAAGGCCGCAGGGGGAACCCAGTTACGTAACTGCCACAAACCAGCGCTAAGCGCACTTAGCAGCAGAGCCAATAAGGGAAAACGCCACCACCTTGCGTGTGGCATAACATTGCCAAGACTCGGTAGGGTAAGAATAATGGCGGTGACTAGCGCTATTTGTATACTTTGATCGGTTGTCAGGTGAAGCAAAATTGGTAGCGTAACTGAAATCACAACAAATAAGGCAAAATTATGAAATACCATAAACAGCACATTGTGCTGGGCTAGCTTTTTGTAATATATCGGATCCACAACGGAGATAAACGCGCAGAGTACAATTAAGCAGGTAAACGCGGCCTGTGGATGATTCCATGTTGTGGCAGCCAAGAAAAAAGGCAGTGCGAAGAATAGACTTTCCTGTTGCACCATTTGTAGGGCAAAGCGCATGAAGTTGGGTGACAACACAATACCGAAACGTTGCTCCACTTGGTCGCGAAGCCAGTTATCAATAATAAGCCACAGCCAACTGGTGAGTAAAAGCAGAGCGATGATCTGTGAAAACGACTCTTTACGTTCAACTAAAATAAAGCTCGCGATACCGCTACAAAAAGCCAGCACTGCCATCAGGCCTGGCCACTTCTGCATCATCAAAATAAATTTTGTTATTAGGTTTTTGAAATAACGCATGGAAATAGAAATTGCTTGCTGATTTTACCATTGAAGCATCTTAATCATGAATGCAATATGAGCTTGAATGTACTAAAGATTCATACATTTAGCATTCGCAAGGGGAGGTTTTCAGCGCTTGATTTTAGATGAGCTAGATATTTAGTTTGATCACAAAGTCTATCAACCTGTGTTTTTCGTTGACGCAAACAGTGGTTGGCTGGAGTACAAAGTTGGCATGTTGCGCTTTGACCCCAGTCTAGAGGTTTATAGTTTACTGATTAGCGTTTCAGACTTGCCAATCAATTCGCTTGAGTCTTTACCTGTTTTTTGATGGATAGTAACGAAATACTCGATTGGATATTTCAGCCTGGAAAGTACCATTTTAGGTGCATTGAGGCTTTTATCTACAGGCGTAGGCCAAGTAATAGAAACGCTTCCAGTCGTATTGTTAAGAATGCAAGGGTGACTCTTACCTTTGAAGCTAGTTACGGATGTCCCATCGATATTGGCAAATAAAACTGAGCAAATATATAGCTTGTTTTCTGGACTGAAATTCTCAATGGCGTAATCGAAAGAAATCTTAATTTCATGTTTTCGTTGCTGTAAGTTGCCAATTTCTTCAACTTCCAGATTAGACAGTGATGCAGTGCTTAATTCTATTTTAGAATAATCTATTGTTGCGCAACCACTGAGGATGAGCAGTGATGCTAAAATAGGTAATACTTTCATTATTTTCTCCTTAAAATAAAGTCTGTAATAAGTAGTTAAAACCTTCCATAATTTGCTCTTGTCCAAAGCCTGCTTAATGAAAGATAACGTGACGTGTAGATTTGCGTCACGGGGAAGGTAACGAAAAATTAAACTTTTGTCACTATATTTATACAAGTAAGCTGTACATCGCAGGTTTTAGCGGCTGTAAATGTGTTTTGATTTTAGCGCGAATGTCACTCGACTGGTTTTGGCTTAACTTAAAAGCGCCATGCATCGTATTGATTTTAATCTTGAAAAAGTTAATGGCGTTAAACAGCGATTGGCGTTGATTGGCAGGCACGCTATCAAGCTGCCAATCACTATTTGAAAACTGCTCAAAATGCGTTATTTGCGCTTGCATTGACGCGTATTTTTCATCGTCAGTAGTAATAAGCGCGAGTTCACCTTCAACTATCACATTTGCGTACAACCACGTGGGGAGCTTAATGTCAGGGATAACTGCGGGTGAGAGGTAATGATCTTCACAGTGGAAAACAGCTTGAATAACACCGCCTGAGTGGAAAATCGGGTTATCTTTTGTAGCGTGTCCGAGCAAATAAGCATGGTCATCACTTAATGTTAGCGGTACAAAAACCGTCTTTATCTTGCCTTCCTGTATCACCGTCAGCGTAGCCAGCGGGTGTTTTGCGATCACAGAGCTGAGTATGTTTGGATTGCTTTCAACGTAGTAGTTTCTTGGGTAGCTCATAACTTTTCCTCCAACCTCGCTTTCACTTCAGGCCACATCTCGTCGGTGATGGCAAATCGTGCCGTATTACGATAACTTCCGTCAGGCAGGCGTCTATCTTTTAACGACAAGCCCTCAAAATGGGCACCTAGGCGTGCGATGGCATTACGAGACTTATGATTACATTCATGCGTTTGAAATTGCACACGCACCAGTCCAATGGCTTCAAAGGCATATTTGAGCAACAGGTATTTGGCGTGGGTATTAACGTGCGTGCGTTGAAATTCAGTACCAATAAAAGTGTGGCCGATTTCGGCACTTAGGTTGAGTTTATCAAGTCTAAACAAGCGGCTATTACCAGCCAGTTTACCTGAGTCTTTATCTATGATTGCAACAACAAGTTGTTCGCTTTCGTCAAACTGCGCAGAGCCGTAAAACCATTGCTCTATGGTTTTTTGATCGCGACAATAATTATTAAATACCCACTTCCAGATCTCGGTTTTTTTGCCACGAGCCAATAACTCAGGTAAATGTGCGGCTTCAAGTGGAGTGAGCTTAACGCGATTGGATTCTAGCGTTTGTTTTGAAAGCATCAATATTCCATTCATTCTGTGTTTTTAATGCTTGCATATTGCGCTGATTTTGGTTGATATAAAACAACCAGATTTAATAATTTAATTAGACCAGTTTTGATTTCTATTAGCCCAAAAACACAGTCTCAAGATGCTAAACATAAACGCATAGCAGATGTTTTGCGCAGCGCCATTACTGAAGGTAAACTCACACCCGGTGACAAACTTCCTTCAGCCCGAAAACTGGCTGAGTTACATGGTATGAATCGGCACACGGTGATGAATGCCCTACAAAACTTGGTAGCTGAAGGCTGGCTAGTGGTTAAAGAGCGTAGCGGCTATCGAGTCAATACTGAACTGCCTATTTTCAGTAGCCAACAGATAACTTCAGAGGTGCCTTCTACACCACAAATCGTACCGCAATTTGCTAAAACACTAACACCAGTAAGCAGCACTAAGCGTACGGCCTACCGCTATAGTTTTGCAGGGGGCTTACCAGATCTTCATGCCTTTCCCTATGATGAGTTTAAGCGGCTTTTGGTAAAGGCGTGTCGCAAAAACAATGTCAGTCATTTTCACTATTCAGACATTGCGGGGTGCGCGTTACTGAAATCCCAAATTCAGGCATATTTGCGCCGAGCAAGGGGGCTAGTATGTGATGACTTGCTGATTTGTAATGGCTCCCAAGAAGCGCTTTTTTTGGTGGCAAATGCATTTATTAATCCAGGTGATGGTGTTGCCATCGAGATGCTTGGTTATCCACCTGCCCGGCACGCCTTTACTAATGCTGGCGCTGAAATTTTTGCTTTAGCGCAAGACGCAGAAGGTATTAAAGTGGAGGCCTTGGCGCGCTGCCTTGAACAAAATAAGGTGAAGTTGCTGTACTTAACTCCTTTACATCAATATCCAACTACAGTGACTTTATCTGTACCGAGGCGCATGGCGATTTATCAGCTGTGCCAGCAGTATGGCGTGTTTATTATTGAAGACGATTACGACCATGAGTTTCATTATCTCTGCCCGCCGTTACAGCCTATGGCGGCAAGCGACCCAAGTGGTATTGTGATTTATATTTCTACCTTCTCAAAAATCATGTTTGCCGGTGCTCGTGTGGGCTATATGAGTGCACGGGCAGATGTGCTAGCGCAATTGGTGGCACGTAAACAGCTACTTAATCACAAAAATGATGCCCTTACCCAGTTGGCTGTGGCTTACTGGATGGAAGAGGGCGGATTTGAGCGCCATTTACGCCGCATGACCAAAGCCTATCAAGTACGCCATCAGGCGATGGGGCAGCACCTTAGCGAGCTTAAAGCCAAATTAGATATCGACTTTGAAATGCCACAAGGCGGCATGGCGTATTGGGTAAACAGCAAACGCGACGTCTCGAGGTTATCTGAAAAAGCGCTTGAAAAAGGGATTTACGTACAATGTGAGCCTGAATTTACCCTCGATAAGGCTAGTAGTTTAAGTCATATTCGCTTAGGCTTTGCGGCGCAAGAAGTCGAGCATCAGCAAGCTGGGCTGAGTGAGTTATTTGCTTTGGTCGCAGAGCTGGAGAAAAAATCATGAATAAGCAACAAGCACTGGCCGAATTTGTTACATTCGGCCCACACAAAGCGCAGGCGTTAAATATCCTATTGAGCGATAACAGCGCAGTATCGCTTGCCATTAGCAAGGCGATGTTAAGTGTGGTATTAGCAAAATATCTCAGCGGTGAAATCGACGAAGATGACCTCGAAAATTGGGCTGGGTTTGTTGAACTGCGTGACGAGATTGATTGCCCCTTGATAGAAGATTACCTCTATGCGTTGAATAATCCAGAGCTGATGGGTGGAATTAACCTCGATTCCATCGGTAACATGTTGAAGCTCATTACAGGTTAAACACAAAAGGAAATACCATGAGATTTATAGCGGCTGCATTGTTTTTATTAAATTGCCAAATCGCGTTGGCGGGAGGAGGTGTGTGTGAAAACCCTATCTCAACCATAGACATCAACGAGTGTGCAATGAGCGAGCTTAACGTCAGAACTGAAACACTTGAACGTTACTACCAAAAAAGCCTTGAACATAATGCTTTTGATGAGCAACTGGTGGCAGCGATTAAAGCCTCGCAGTTGGCGTGGCAAAGCTATCTCGATGCACACTGCGGCGCGGTATATACCCAATGGCGAGAAGGTACTATTCGCGGTGTGATGGCACTTGAATGTCGTAAGGAATTGGTAAAAACCAGAACCCATACTCTTTGGGCTAACTTTTTGACTTATATGGATAGTACGCCTCCTGTGCTGCCGGAGCCTGAGTAAATGCGTGGTTTTGGCGATAACTTTTCAATCGCCTTTTTGGGGGATTATTCCAGCAGTGGTTGTGCCTAACTTAGTCGGGAGCAACCTCTGATGATGTTTTACTCCTCAATAGCATCACGCCTAATCCAATAAACCATAGGATTTGTCCGAGACCAAATATAGCCGTAGTAATCTCAAAGAATGGGTTCTTGGCAAGGAAAGATAAACCAGAAAATAAAGTTAAAACCCCTGCTAGACTCACAAGCAAACCCCAATAATGAAGCTGTGGGCTAAATATTTTATGTTTGAGACCGACGCAACTGATTGCCAGCACCCAAATCGCGCCAACCAATTCAATGCCACCGCCAAGTGCATCTACCACTATCGAAATGGTGCGATTGATCGTTAATGCAAGCGAAGGATCCATCTCATGAAATTTTGCAATCGCTTCAATGCTGGTTAAAAAAACCATGGTACTGGCAAGGACAATCGCCGCCCAAATATAGCCAACAACGCTAGCAAACTTCATACAGTCAGGTGACATTGTGTTAAAGCGTTGATGAATTGCTTGCACCAACACAATTAGGGCAAAGCTGAAAATAATCCCAATCACGATATAACCAAGAAAAAAGGTATCGCGATTTTGCACAAAAAAATCTAGATATAACGCTGGCGTATTGTGTTCACTTGAGTCCAAAACCCCAAAAAATAGAACAAAACCAAATAAATAAGTCGCGGCTTCTGTGAGTGCTGCGACACCTCCCCATTTTTGCAATGACATAGCGATTCCAGTTAATTTGATTGTTATTGTTGTGCTCAGTTTAGCAACATACTAAGCATCAGCTCCAGAATAGGGCGTGCTTATTTGTAACAATAGTTTATTGAGTAGGGAAGGAGATTCGGAAGAGGAGAAGAGCACCATTAGGTGCTCTCTAAGCCATATTAAAGATGAACGATGCTATCTGCATTGCCATCAGGATCGTTCGATGCTTTACCATCAGTACCTGGGTTACCATTTCGCATCATGATCACAGCACAGGCCGCAGGTGAAGCCATTGAAGTGCCTGACATCGTTGTTGTTCCGCCACCATTTTTCAGTGATAAAATGCCAACACCAGGAGCTGCATAGTCTACAGGTGGGTTGCCATAGTTTGAAAAGCTTGCAAAACGGTCATTTGAATCGGTCGCTGAAATAGTGAATACACGGTTGTGTGAAGCACTAGCTGGAGATACATTTGCCGCGTGCTGGCTTTCGTTACCAGCGGCTACCACAAAGAAAGCACCAGATTGTTGAGCTGCGCTTTCAACAGCATCATTTAGCTCTTGGTTGAAGCCGCCACCCAAGCTCATATTTGCGCAGTCGCCAGGACTTGCATTGACCGCAACGTGATCGACACCAGCTAAAACACCTGACCAGCTGCCTGAGCCACGAGCATCTAACACTTTTACTGGAACTACAGTGGTGCCCGCTGCAACACCCACTACATCAATATCGTTATCGAGCGCGCCAATCGTACCCGCTACATGTGTGCCGTGGCCGTTGCCGTCGTCCATACCTGCATTTCTACCGCTAGAAAATGCAGAGAAACCGCGACTTGCGTCAACGTTTAAATCTTGATGATCTAAGTCGATACCAGTATCAATAACCCAAGCGGTATAACCGTTGCCATTCACAGGACCGCCAACACGCGTTACGCTCCAAGGTGTTGTTTGTGGGTTACTACCACCACCTGGTTTTCCCTTTGCCTTTGCCGGGCTTGCATACACTTTACCATCGGGAGTAAAGCGCATCACATCGCTATTTCCTGCAAACGCAGATTTAGCTTTGTCACAGCTCATGTTCACGGCCATGCCTTTAATGGTATTTTTATAGACATGTTTCGCTTGTGCATTCGCTTTTGCGACCATGCCACGCGCTTTACCTTCAACATCAAACTTTGAAACATCATCTTTAAAACGCACGATGCAGGTATTTGCAATTTCGGCATCCACGGCTGCGCCCTGATACGTTGCATCTTGTGCAAAAACGGTAGTAGCACCAAACGTCGACATGATGGACAAAGTAAGTAGTGTTTTTTTCATCTTATTGTTCCTATTTATAATTATTTTAAAATTAACCTTTGAAACAGGTTGGTAACAAAGTTAGCTGTATATTAATAATTGTCAAAGGTGGAACGAAAAAAATATCTACTTTTTCCTATTTAGGTGCATAAATGAGTAGTATTTTGATTTTAACTTATCCAATCAAGTTGAGTTTATGCGCTGTATTGGAGAGGGTGTGTTGTAAGTTGTAAGTTGTAAGTTGTAAGTTGTAAGTTGTAAGTTGTAAGTTGTAAGTTGTAAGTTGTAAGTATTGAGCTGCATTCTAGTACTTAACCTGAAGTTGGATAAAGAAAGAGCAAACTTATTGTGTTTAAAATTTGCCTTGATCATCCGCAGCTCAGATTACTAAATAACCTGAGGTTTGGATAAGGAATGTTCCAACTCATTGTTTCTAAAGAATAACTTGGTTTTTCCTTTTCTAGCCAGAGAGTTTTAGGGAAAACACCGCTTCCGCGTCCTGCTCTCGCTAAGGTACCTACATCCTGTAGGCAAGGCGAATATCCGCAGCTCAGGTTAAATACATTAATGAATGGGGGTGATTGGAAAAGTGATATTGATTGCTAAGCCAGGGTTTCTTCGAACCGCTAAGACTTCCCCACGATGTGCATGGACAAGCTCGTGAACAAGCGCCAGACCAATTCCGGCTCCTTGAGCCGCTCTTGTGAGCTCGTTACCAGCACGATAGAAAAGTTCAAAAATTCGTTTTTCTTGGAATTCCGAGTGAAAAATAAGTGACACCCACCACCTTTAACATACAAGCTGAGGAAATGAAGTAAAAAAGTATGAAAGCACTTCCATCACTTTGGTCAAAAACGTTTATCGATAGGTTGTTTTTTAGTACTCAAGCGTATTTCTACACTAAAACTGGGTTATCGCCCACGACAACGCGCTGCAGGTGGTGTGGGGGCTGGAGGTTAGAGACCTCCAGCTACCCGATTAACCGCCCTATATCAGAGCTATACAGCTCAATAGAGCAGAATCTAACTTTTCATGTTCTACTAAGAAATCTTTGATGGAATCACTATCTGTAAGCTTCTCAATCTCAACTTCATCTTTAGCCGCTTCTTTTGACGCGTTTACCAGCTGGTTCTGAACATCTGCAGGTAATGTCAGACTAATTTGTGAATCTAGCTTTTCTTGAGAAAGTTCAAGAGCACGTAAATATGTTTGTTTAATTTTGTCGAAATCTGTTTCGGCATACGAATTAAAGTCTGATGAATATCCCAGCGCGAAGAATTGCGTGCTTGCGGTAAAGCCCACGATATTCGATGCTTTTTGTGCTGAACTTACATAACCTAATACAGTATTGTTGAGGCAATAGAACGCATTTGAAGTTCTTTGTAGCTGTTGTAAATAACCCAAAGGAGATAGACGATTAGAGAGCGCAATATGGGTACCAGCCAAATAGCCCGCCCCAAGGAGGGCATCACTGTGTAGGCTTGACAAACCAACAGCTGCTGCAATTAAACCGGCTCCATAATTACCCCCGGATGTTCTATCAAGGTTCTTCCTTGATTTAGATATAAGCGTCTGTATCTTCGTACGAATGCTATCACCTTGTGATATTAAGGCCTTGTGATCCGATGCGCCGATAATAGCTTTATAAGTTGACTGATCATTATCAATGACCATTGGCTGTGCATTCCATGACAAAGGTGCTGTCAATACAGAGCAACCAGATATTAAGAAAGCACATAATAGAAATGTTATTTTTTTCATTTTCCAATTCCTTTACCCTTAATCGGTGAACTTTATTCTCAAGGCTAGACATAATGACTCCCCATAAGGTGCTAGCCTCCGCATTTTCGTTGGTTAGCTAAAAGCCAGAGCCATAATTAGTTTGTCAAATAACTAAACCTCGGAAGCTAGCATGAACAAACATAGCATACTTTTCATTGGCTCAGACACACATCTAGAATTTAATGAAATCGCTTACCTTGAGGACCACTGAGGCGCACAACCCGTGCATTATGGCCGCATCCCTTCGGCTAAAGCTGCTGTTAAAACGCTTATCAGACAATTTGAATCCAAGTATCCACAAGCAACTTTGCACTTCGTCTATAAGGCAGACCCTTGTGGCTACTGGATATATCGGTTCATTACCAGTCTTGGCCATTGCTGTTATGTGGTTGTCCCGTCACTTATTCCCAAAAAGCCCGGCGAGCGTGTAAAGACTGATAAGCGTGATGTCATTAAGTTGGTCAAACTACTAAAATCTGAAGACCTCACTCCCATCTATGTTCCTGAGCTTGAAGATGAAGCAGTTCGAGAATTATCCCGCGCTCGAGAAACGGCCATGAAAGATTTGAAAGACGCCAAGAATCAACCTGCTTCTGCGCAATAATATTAACTACAGCGGCACAGCAAACAGGTCGCTCAAACACCTTCGCTGGCTCACTGAATTGGTGCTGCCTCATCCAACCCAGCAAATAGTATTACAGGAATACATTCAAACCATTAATGATCGGATGGATAGGCTGAGGCGGCTCGACAATGAACTTGAGTATCAGGTCAGAAACTGGCGGTACTATCTCGTAGTGAAAGCTATACAAGCTATGCGAGGTGTCAGACTGTTAGTGGCCGCAGGTGTGATAGCAGAGCTTGGCGACTTAACGCGCTTCGACCACCAAGGAAATTAATGAGTTATGTAGGTTTGGTCCCTTCAGAGCATTCCAGTGGCGGCAAGCGTCATTTAGGCGCAATCACCAAATGTGGCAATGGCCGAGCAAGACGGTTGTTAGTGGAAGGAGCGCACAGTTATCGCTATCAGGCCGCAGTGACCACCGAGCTTCAAAAACGCCAAGAAGGGTTACCTAAGCAAATTGTTGACATGGCCTAGCAAGCACAGCTTAGGTTTTGCCGTCGATATCAGCGTCTGATGAACAAGGGAAAGCACTATAATGTGGTGGTGACGGCTATTGCGTGGGAATGATTGCCTATATCTGGGCGATTGCCAGAGAAACCGTATTAAGTCCGGTTAATCCCAAACTACGTATCGCACGGGTGCCGGCATTAGATGAAAAACGGCTTTGAGTTAACGCATTGGATCAAACATCGGGTGTGGCACAACCACCGAGGGCATTAGGATGGCAGTAATTAGCAATAATTATTGAACCACGAATATAGACTGAAGACAGGTGCTACGACGGGTTAAGTAAGGTCGGCGCTGCCCATAAAGTGAGTAATCCATGGATACCAGCATGATAACCGACGACATTACTTGTTTCATTCGATGTGTTAGCTCAATTTATTGAGTGAAAGACTGATTATTAAAGGCTTAAAAGTTTAGGCAGGGATCGGTGTACCCTGCTTGACATGGGGAGTCATACCTACGCCTCAATAACCGGCGGAAAATAGCAGGCTAAACTAAGCGAAGAATGAGCGCCAGCCAAGCTTTAGGCGTCCCATTTATAATTGCCCTTGTTATGAATAATCTACTTTGGGCAAAGAGCCTTTGTTTACGACCTTGAACGTAAGTAAATCTATAACCATTGAATACACTTCATTATTTTTGATGAATACAACAAAAAGATTACCTTCAGAATTTAAGCTAGATTCAACTATACGGTTATACCCTGAAATAATTTCTGTGTATCCTGAGCCGTCAACTTTACTTAAAGCAAAGGTACGTTTATCTGTATAATCCAACTTGCCATCTTTATTTGTATCGCTATTTATAACCTCGTAGGATATTCCTCGAGCAGGGTGGGATTCCACTTTGCT
>NZ_MBQA01000200.1:0-18899 GCF_001709235.1 Pseudoalteromonas sp. BMB | reverse complement strand
ATCCGCAGCTCAGGTTACTTAATAAACGCAAAAGCGTCGGCGTACATAAAGTCACGCTCAGCACCATGATTGATAAAGTCATCACGCACGATGCCAATCATGTCAAAGCGGCCTGCCATATAAATGCTGTACGGCTCTAAAGAGACGATATCTTTCATCACAGCCTGATGAACGAAACCACGATGGCCTTTCCATGCTTCACTGGCATTTTCTACCACAGGAATAAACTGAAAGTGTTTATTTGAGGCGGCCCAAGCTTCCATCTCCGCTTTTGCATATAGCGCAGCTTCTTCTTTTACACCCCAGTAAAATAATACTGGTTGGTCGTAACCCGTTTCAGCCAAGTGATCGGCCATAGATTTGACATATGAAAATCCAGTACCGCCGGCAAGGAGTACTAGCGGACGCGCTTGATCAACACGGATCTGAGATACGCCAAGACCAACTTCTAATGCAACGGTTTGCTTTGTATCAAAAGCGTTACGTAGGTGATCTAGTGACTGCATGGCATAAGAGTCAGCGCCAGAAGCACCGATATGTAGCTCTAACTGCTCTGTTTTTGAAGGGCTGCTGGCAATCGAGAAAGCACGTTTGTCTTTTTCACCAAGTACCAATTGCAGATACTGGCCGGCTTCGAATTGCACCGCATCTTCAGGTTTTAATATAACTTTGTGAACAAATTCCGTAAGAGGTGTAATTGAGACAACCTCTGCTGCTAATACTTGCATGTGTTACCTTTATTAAGCACGTGGCTAAAGTCTGTGCACTCTAGCATAGCTGAGTGCACAATGTTAGATGATATATGTCATTTGATGGTGATCCCTAGGGTATCCCAAATTTCGTCAACGCGTTGTTTAACCTCGGGATCCATAACGATAGGCTCGCCCCATTCACGGTCGGTTTCACCCGGCCATTTGTTGGTTGCGTCCATACCCATTTTAGAACCAAGGCCGGATACAGGGGAAGCAAAATCGAGGTAATCGATAGGCGTGCTTTCAACTAAGGTGGTGTCTCTTGCGGGATCCATACGTGTTGTTATCGCCCAAATCACATCATTCCAGTCGCGAGCATTTACATCATCATCGCAAACAATGACAAACTTGGTGTACATAAATTGTCTAAGGAAAGACCATACGCCCATCATCACGCGTTTAGCATGCCCCGGATACTGCTTTTTCATGGTGACGACCGCCATGCGGTATGAGCAGCCTTCTGGTGGAAGGTAAAAATCGACGATTTCCGGAAATTGCTTTTGTAAAATCGGTACGAACACTTCGTTAAGGGCAACACCAAGAATAGCTGGCTCATCAGGCGGACGGCCGGTATAAGTGCTGTGATAAATCGGATCTTTGCGATGCGTCATATGGGTGACAGTCATTACAGGGAAGTCGTCAACTTCATTGTAGTAGCCAGTGTGATCGCCATATGGACCTTCTGGCGCAAGTTCGCCCGGTTGAATATATCCTTCTAAGACGATTTCGGCACTCGCTGGTACTTGCAGTTCATTAGAAATAGATTTAACGACCTGTGTCTTACTACCACGCAGTAGACCTGCAAATGCGTATTCGCTTAGCGTATCTGGAACCGGAGTTACCGCACCTAAAATCGTCGCCGGATCAGCGCCAAGTGCAACAGATACCGGATATGGTTCGCCCGGATGCTCTTTGCACCACTCCTGAAAATCAAGCGCGCCGCCGCGATGTGATAGCCAGCGCATAATAATTTTGTTTTTACCCAATAGCTGCTGACGATAAATCCCTAGGTTCTGACGCTTTTTATAAGGACCTTTGGTTACCGTTAACCCCCATGTGATTAAAGGTGCGGCATCACCAGGCCAGCAATGTTGAATAGGTAGTGTCGTGAGATCGACCTCATCACCGCTCAAAACGACTTCTTGGCATGGTGCTTTTTTCACTTCTTTGGCGGGCATATTCAACACTTGTTTGAATACCGGTAGCTGGCCAATGGCTTCTTTAATTCCCTTCGGTGGATCGGGTTCTTTTAAAAAAGCGAGTAACTTGCCGACTTCTCTTAGTTCACTGACATCGCTTTGTCCCATCCCCATTGCAACGCGCTTTGGTGTGCCAAATAGGTTAGCCAGTACCGGAATGTCATAACCTACAGGGTTTTCAAATAGGATAGCGGGTCCACCTGCTCGCAGCGTTCGATCTGCAATTTCAGTCATTTCTAGTTTGGTGGAAATGGGCTGCTTGACGCGAACAAGTTCTCCTTGTTTTTCAAGCTGGGCTATAAAATCTCGTAAGTCTTGGTATTTCATCGGCGCACTATGAGTTGAGTTTGGCCTAGTATATCAACTAGGCATATTTTTCCTAGCTGTACGGATGGGATGGTAAAAAGGTTTAGTGACTCACTTTTACGTCTACACTATTGCGAAATAGACTACACTTTCAGAACTTATCGGCTTGTCAGTACGCCAGAGCAAGTGTATAAATTGTTATAAAATGATGTGTGTGTTGAGTTGTTTTGATATGAAACAAGCAAAAATCGACTTTCGATGTAGCTCACATACCCTTTGCGCTATAGTCGCCGCGGTTGCATAAAACGATATCCTGAGGGGTCTGAGTTTGAAGTTGATGTCAAAATTGCTCGGGGGGCTGCTGTTGCTGTTTTGTATTTCAGCACCAGCTAACGAGTTACCATATTATACTTTTTCTAATCATAGTGCGGTGATGTTGATCATCGAGCCCACGTCTGGAAAAATTTTAGATGCCAATAAGGCTGCATCCGCATTTTATGGTTATAGCGAGGCGGTACTAGAATCAAAAGTCATTCAAGATATTAACTTATTTACTGCCGAGCAGGTTGCCAATGAGCGTCAAGCGGCTTTAAATGAAGGCCGTAACTATTTTATCTTCCAACATCAAACTGCAGACGGTAGTGTGAAAACAGTAAGTGTTCACTCGACACCATTTGAAGATAGCGATGGCAAACCTAGGTTACTTTCTATCATTCAAGATATGAGTGAGCAGCGTAAGCTACAGCAAGATCTTTGGCATTACCAAGCCAATCTTGAACAACAGGTCATGCTGCAGACTGAAAAAATCAAGCAAGCCAATATGGTACAGGTCATTTTGTTAACTGCGGTAATTGCTGTGCTTATTCTATCGATGGCGGTGTTGATGACCGTTTTGGTCAGGCTAAGGCGCTCCAATCAGCGAGCACAAGACCAAGGTGCGAAACTTAGTGCCATTTTTGATGGTATTAAAGCATATCTGGTGTTTACGGATGAAACTCATCACATTGAAGCCGCTAATGGCTCAGTGTTAAAGGATTTTGATAGTTTAGAATCGTTAAAATCAAAATCTATTTATACCTTATTTGATGTGCTTGATAGTGAAAAGCTGCTAACGGAAGGAACGCTTGAGTGCCAACTTGATGCGCGTTTTGGCTATCGCAATGTTCGGGTTTCTTGTGCCCCCGTCGTAAGCGAAACGCAAGCAAAGCTTGGTTTTATCTATGTTATTCAGGATATTACGGAAGAACTTGAGAACGAAAGAGAACAGCGCTTGGCAAGTACGGTATTTGCGACAACCACTGAAGGTGTGTTGGTCTCCGACAAACATAATCAAATCCAAATGGTAAATCGCGCATTTAGCGAAATTACAGGCTTTGGCATGGATGAAGTGATTGGGGAAACGCCGGCAATCCTGAATTCTGGACGTCACGATGAGCGCTTTTTCAACGCGTTATATGATGACTTGGTTAATAAAGGCCATTGGGAAGGAGAGATTTGGAACAAGCGCAAAAATGGTGAAATTTATCCGAGTTGGCTGCAGGTATCCGCAGTATTTAATGAAGCTCGGGAAATTGATATGTATGTAGCCCTATTCAGCGATATTACCTCGAGAAAACGTAATGAACAGTTGATGTGGCAGCAAGCCAACTTTGACAGTTTGACGGGCCTTGCAAATCGCCATCATTATCACGTTAAATTTGATTTAGCGTTAAAACGAGCAGCTCAACTAGAAGAGCGCTTTGCCATTTGTTTTATCGATCTTGACCGCTTTAAAGCAGTGAATGATACGCTTGGGCACCATATTGGTGATCTATTACTCAAAGAAGCAGCAAACCGTATTAATGAGTGCGTGCGCAGCTCTGATACCGTTGCAAGGTTAGGTGGGGATGAGTTTGCTTTATTGCTACAAGATATAAGTTCTATTAGTGATTTAGAGCTGGTTGCGACGAAAATTTTACGTGCGTTAGCCAACCCTTTTCATTTGGAAGGGCACGAAGCTTATGTATCCGGTAGTATGGGGATCACGCTTTACCCAGATGACGGCACCGATCGAAAAATTTTGCTCCGTAATGCCGACAGTGCAATGTATAAAGCCAAGGAACATGGTCGCGACTGTTTTCAATTCTATACTTCAGCGATGCATCAACATGCCAAAGCGCGTAGTGTGTTAGAAAGTGCTTTGCATAAAGCACTGTCTAATCGAGAATTATCACTGGTGTACCAGCCCATTTTTTCACAGCTTGGTAGCGGCGACCTCGTTGGTTGCGAGGTGTTGTTAAGATGGAAAAGTGAGTTGCTGGGCCATGTTTCACCCGATCAGTTTATTCCCGTTTGCGAAGAACTAGGCCTTATCTTACCCATTGGAGAGTGGGTGCTGTATCACGCTTGTTCTCAAGTTAAAGCCTGGCAAGACAACTACGGTAGACCCTTATTTATTGCAGTTAACGTTTCTAGTATCCAGTTTAAACGCCAAGATATGGTCGAGCTAGTAAGGAAGGTACTTAGAGATACCAAACTGGAAGCAAAATATCTGACATTGGAAATCACAGAGTCGGTACTGGTTGAAAACTCAGACAAAATATTGTCACAACTAAAAGCATTAAGAGAAATGGGCGTAGAACTGGCAATTGACGACTTTGGTACTGGATATTCGTCGTTGAGTTACCTCAAGCGCTTCCCGCTTTCTAAATTGAAAATTGATAGAACCTTTATTCGTGATTTACCTGAAGATGAAGAAGATAAAGCACTCGTCAGTGCGATTATCTTGATGGCGCATAAATTGAACTTAAGGGTCATTGCGGAAGGGGTTGAAACCCCTGCACAATGCATGTTTTTAAAGAATTTACTGTGTGATATGACACAAGGCTATTTTCATTCTAAGCCTGTGGCACAACAAGAGTTTGAAGCAAACGTTTTGACTATGCAGTATCACAAGCAAAGTCACAGTTAACAAGGGTGGTCTTGGCATAAATTAGCCAGAGCCGTTTGTGCTTTATGATTACCTTGCTCGGCAGCAAGTTTAAGCCAGTGGATCGCTTTTTTAATGTCTTTTGCACCGCCTTCACCATCGCGAAGCATTGTCCCATAGTTATATTGTGCCCAAGGGTTGCCAGTTTTAGCCGCTGCTGCAAATCCCGTTATTGCTTCTTCAAAGTTTCCTTGGCTGTAAGCGTGAATTGCTTCTTGATTCTGTGCTGAAATTTTAGGTCCATTGTATAGCGGCTTCGGCTTTTTAAATCGTTGTCTAACAACGCCGCCAAGCACATGGATCCCGACGGGTCTGTAGACTGAGACTATGGTGTCATCGTCAAGTAAGTCTAATAGGTTATCTTTTTCTAGCGTCAGCCTTTGTGGTTTAAAATAGTGATCGGTCATTAGCATGCTGACACGGATATCTCGGGTGATGTTACGCATCGTACGGTAAGTGTAGGCGCTTTCCTTTACTTCAATGTTGTCATCTGTCAGCTCAGTAATTTGTAAGACCTGAAAAGCCGGATCATAAGCTTGCCCTATGTTTTTACCAGCATCGAAAATAATCAGGTCATCGATTTGTGGGGATGCTAAGTATGTTTGATAACTAGCGATTTGTTGTTGATGTTGGTTATAAAAGTAAAGTGCAATAGTGACCACAATCAGTGCCGACACGGCAACTTTATATTTACTGATAACGTTGAATATTGTGTCGTAAAAGGAAAAAAATACGCTTTTGATTTCCATATTCTATTAGTTAGTTAGGTGTGGGTATGTCTAAGGTAGGCAACTTGAGTGTAGGGGACAAGTGTACTTGTCCCCATAAGTGTAAGATTTTATTTCCCTGCCATTTTCGTTTTGGCGTCGGCTGCCATTAGGGCAAATACAGCGTATGCCGCGGTATTTTGCTTTAACTTTGCCGGATCGACTTTATCAAGCGTGTCATCAGCTGTGTGGTGATAATCAAAATAATCCGTGCCATCTTGGTGTAAAGCGAAGATTGGCGCCGATGTGGCATTTTTCAGCGGAATTAAGTCAGGACCACCATGTGCGCTATTCTTGCCAATATAAGTAACGCCGAGCGGCGCTAGCTGCTTTGCAATCTCGCGCACAACTGGTAAAGAGGCGGCATTTACGTTTGACTCAAACGCATACACTACATCTGCACCAAAATCGGACTCTGACGCGGCCACAATGCGGTCTAATTCTGCCTGATGCTTTTTAAAATAAGCTTTTGCTCCCCAGAGACCGAGTTCTTCTGCTGCAAATAGGACTACGCGGACACTACGTTTAGGGCGTTTTACATCGGCAATGTGCTTTGCTGCTGCCATCGTTAATGCAACACCAGCGCCATCATCGAGTGCACCAGTACCCAGATCCCAAGAGTCTAAGTGACCACCAATTAAGACATATTGCTCTGGAAATTCGGTGCCCGTGAATTCACCGATGACGTTGTAACTGGTTCCTTCACCTAAGTCCTCGGTTTGAATATTTAGCGCGACTTTAACGGCATGACCTGAGTTGATAAGGCGTGCTAGCTGATCCGCATCAGGGTTGGCAACTGCAGTGGACGGGATCTTTGTCACTCCCGCTTTATAGTGACTGCCGCCAGTGTGTGCGAAGCGGTGGTGGCTGGTGCTGACCGAGCGCATCATATAGGCGATAGCGCCTTTTTTAGCCGCTTCTACGGCGCCGCTATTACGAGCTCTTACCGCAGGTCCATAGCCATTACCATCAATGTCGCGGTTCATGCGGTAATTAATAAAAGCTATTTTACCTTTTAAGCTATTGTTTGGCGCGGCAATCAGCTCATCGAGAGTTTCAAATAAAACTACCTCACCACTTAGCCCATCTTTTGGTGTGCTGACGCTGTTACCGAGCGCAGTAAGGTGTAGCGGTTGTTCGCTCGGTATCAGGATTTTTGCAGACTCATGGTAGCGGCGCCATTCAGGAAAGGTTGCTTCCTCAAGCCAGACTTTGTCAAAGCCCAATTGCTCAAGTTGTTTCTTTGCCCAAGCTACCGCTTTTTTATCATTTTCGGTACCCGGTAAGCGTGGGCCTACTTCTGTGGTGAGGGATTCTAGTAGTTGCCAACTTAGGTTGCTGTGGCTTGCGGCTTCTCTAACTTGTTTAACGTGTTCTAATTGTTGTGTAGTAAATTCTTCGGCTTGCAGTGCTGTACTCAAACCTGCGCTTAATAAACCAAATGCCAATAGTGATTTAAACTTCATGATAATCCTTGGTAAAAATGGAGTTACCGAGAGATTAAAGCATAAATTGTGATGTAAGTCCGTGTATTGCGATGAGGATAATTCATCCACAATCTAGGGGCGCTTTATCTTGGAATAATAGAGTAAAGCGGTTAGCGAATTTAAACATTTGGTATAAAATACGCGATTAAGATAGCGAATAGGAAAGCACTGTGTCGATCACTTCATTTTCTCAATTACCTCTAAACCAAGCGCTTGCTCAGCGCCTTGTAGATCTTAACTACATGGTGCCAACAGCAGTACAGTCTGTGAGTTTAGCGCCGGCGCTGACTGGACGAGATTTAGTCGTGAAAGGGAAAACCGGATCTGGTAAAACATTGGTGTTTTCACTTGCGCTGCTGAATAAGTTGCAGCCCGAGTGCAATGAGGTTCAGGCTTTGGTGTTATGTCCAACGAGAGAGTTGGCTGATCAAGTCGCACAAGAGATCAGAAAAGTTGCGGCTTTAATTGGTAACGTCAAAGTGCAAACACTCTGCGGAGGAACGCCAATTGAACCTCAAACACGGGCGTTGCAACATGGCGCGCATATTGTTGTTGGTACACCTGGTCGGGTTGAAGAGCATGTTTTTAATGGCTCACTCATGCTAACTGAAACGCAGACTGTGGTATTCGACGAAGCTGATCAGATGCTGGATATGGGCTTTACAGAAACGCTAGAAAGCATTTTAGTGTATGTGCCTGAAGTTCGACAAACACTAATGTTTAGTGCGACTTACCCAGATAAGATCATGAAACTGGCGAAGCAATATATGCGTGAGCCAGAGTTTGTTGAAGCGAAAGAAGAACAAGCACACCACAGCATTAAGCAAACCTTTTATAAGTTAGACAACAATAAAATGCGCTTTAACGCACTAAGAGTGCTGTTAATGCAGCACCAGCCGCAAAGCTGTATCGTTTTTTGTAATACCAAAGCTGAGACTAAGCGACTATTTGAAGAATTACGTCAAACAGGGCTTGCTTGTGTCGAGTTACATGGCGATTTAGATCAAGGTGAACGTGAGTGGTCATTGCTCACTTTTGCCAACAAGAGTGCCAATATTTTAGTTGCCACTGACGTGGCCGCTCGAGGGCTCGACGTTGAGGAAGTTGAGCTTGTGGTTAACTATCATTTGGCGCTTGAGCCGCAGACGCATATTCACCGTGTTGGTCGTACGGGTCGGGGGGAGCACAAAGGTATCGCAGTATCTCTTTATGGAGAAAAAGAAGCCTTCAAAATAAAACAGTTGGCGGAAATATATGGTCAAGAGCTAAAACATGGCACGTTGCCGGGTCATTCACTGCTCGAAAAACCAGCCTATAAGTCGAATATGGTGACCCTCATGATTGAAGGCGGAAAGCAGCAAAAACTCCGCAAAGGAGATATCGTCGGCAGTTTGACTGGTGAAGAAGGCATAAGCTTTAAGCAAATTGGTAAAATCAATATTTATGATGTGCAAACATTCGTGGCTGTAAAACGCGAGGCAGTGAAGCCTGCACTACGTAAGCTTAACAATAGTAAGATTAAAAATAAGCGCTATAAAGCCTTACGTGCTTAAGGCCTGCTTGAGTATTTCATACTCGTTCATTAAGCGTTTGAATGTTTCCTCATCACCTGATTTATCCGGGTGATGAGTCAGGGCTTGTTTTCTCCAACATTGGCTTAACATCCTGCGATCATAACCTTCAGGTAGCTGCCAGCGCGTTCTAATCGCGTTTAATTCGTCAGGTTTGATGGCAAGTTGCTGGCGAGCGCCGCTAAATGTAAATTGTTGCCAAAAATTATCTAACAGAGTACTCACTTCTTCACTACTGGTTTCGTAATACTGCCAGTCTAAATAATAACTTCTGAGCGGATCATCTAACGCTAATGGATGTTCATCTAATTGTGGAACTAGATAAATATTGAGAGCTTCTACATGTAGATATTGGCCCTCAGCGAACACTTCTTGCTGGAGTTGATACAAGGCATTCATGATCAGGAAGTTACGTTTAAATAGATTTTTATTTTCATCTTCATCAAGGCGAGGTAGTTGCTGTTGTTCCATCAGAGCGGCGGCAATAGTGTGCACTTTTAAAGATTGATTTTGACAAATTAGTCTAAAAATAACATCTGTTAGCGGATTGAACATTGTCGCCTCTTTAGTCTTGGTGTATCTTCACACTACCACGCAGACTAAATGATAAGCAATGGAGAGCAACAATGAATTTATCGAGGCTACTAAAGCCCTGGTCTGTGTTTGCCTGTAGCCTGTGTTTCTCCAGTTGTTTTCAAGTTAACGCCACGCTAAATGATAGTACCCTTGCTGAGCGGATCTCAGAGGTTGAGCAAACCACCAATTGGCAACAACAAAAAATGCTGGGCACTGAGTTGCTCACGGAGCAAAACCTAGGAAAGACAAGAAAAATAGAGCTTTTGCTTAGTCTAGGTAAATCTGCTTACAAACAAAATCAATTCAAAGATGCACTCGTTTTTCTCAATCAGTTAGAGTTGATAACGCAATCAGATAGACTGAGTGACAACCATTTTTCAGCGGTAAAGGTTCAAGGGATCTGCTACTTTTACCTTGGTCATTATCAACAGGCAATTGAGTTTTACTCACGGGCATTAGCGTTAGCTGAGCAACGTAATGTCCCCATCGAAATGGCTAATTTACATAGTAATTTGGGGTTAGCGTATTTTAATAGCTTCACACTTGACTTGGCACTACATAATTATTTAAAAGCAGATGAGCTTTACCAAGAGTTTGGCGATGCTCAAGATCATGCCGATATTTTACTGAATATATCGGGTGTTTATATTCGCCAAGGAGCCTATGACAAAGCGGAAGAAATGCTCCATGAAGCCCTAAACGCATTCGTCGAGCTAAACGATGAATATGGTGTTGCGCTAGCTCAAGCAGATCTTGGCGTGCTATACACTGAGACTAAACGTCCCGCGCTTGCCAAAGCGTCGTACCAAGCAGCAATTGCTTATTATGAAGCGCAGAATGACGTCCGCCACTTGTCATTTGAATATGGCAACCTTGCTTTATTGAGCTATTCACAAAACCAATTAGAATTAGCCGAAAAAGAAGCAAACTTTGCGCTCTATTATGCTGAAAAAGCTCAGAATCCTGCCAACCTCATGGAAGCTCAGTTCACCTTAGCACAAATCTTCTTTGCTCAAGGGCGGCTAACAGAAGCGCTGACTAATGCAGAACAAAGTTTAGCGGCTAGTCGGGTTATGCATGAACAGAAAAGAGAGCGTATGGCACTTCGTTTGTTAGCGCTGATTGAGGCTGCACAAGGAAATATTAAGCGCGCTAGAGATTATGACTCACAAAATTTGGAAGCGCAAAACCGCTTGATGAATGATGACATGCTGAAACGGATTAATGACTATCGTGCTAAGTATGAGGCTAGTGAGCTTTCTCGAGAAGTCGAAGTGCTCAAGCAAGAACAAAAATTACAGCTACTGAAAGAGGAGCAGCGCAGCCAATTACAATTGTTGGGTGTTATCATCGCGCTATTAACCTTACTGACCACTTTCGCACTCTATCGACGTAAGGTTGAGCAAAGAGCAAAACTAGAGTTAAGCCAAAAAGTAGCGTTGAGAACATCTGAGCTCCAGCAAAAAGCGGATGAATTAAAAGCGGCCAATCAAGTGAAAAGTCAATTTCTGGCAAACATGAGCCATGAAATCAGAACGCCACTTACTACGGTGCTGGGACATGCAGAAGACTTGTTGGTCGAACAAGATTTAAATGCTCAGGCACAAGCATCGGTCAGAACTATTTATAATCAAGGATTACATTTACGCGATCTCGTCAATGATATTTTGGATTTAAGTCGAATCGAAGCCGAGCGGTTAGAGCTAGAAGCAACTGAATTTTCGGTAAGCAGCTTACTTGCTGACTTATGCGATATGTTTCAACAAAATATACAGAGTAAGCAATTAGAGTTTATCGTCTGTGATCAGGTACGGACTAACGCTTATGTACGTTTGGATTACATTCGAGTAAAACAAATACTAATAAACTTGCTAAGTAATGCCCTAAAGTTTACCGAAAAAGGCCGTATCGAATTGGAAGTGTCTGAAACGCACCATGGTTTACAATTTGTGGTGAAGGACACCGGTATTGGTATGACTGAGCAGCAGATAGGTCGAATTTTTGATAATTTCCAACAAGCTGACAACAGTATAACAAGGCGCTTTGGTGGTTCTGGGCTGGGGTTAAGTTTGTCGAGCCAGCTTGCTCACATGATGAATGGTGAAATCAAAGTACAAAGTGTTGTCGATCATGGCAGTGCGTTTTCCTTCAGTGTACCTTGTACTGTTTATCTCAATACGGCTATTGCCGAAATTCAGGAGCCGCAATCTAAGCAACCTTTGCTCTCGGGTACAGTGCTGGTTGTGGAAGATCACCCAGAGAATCGGCAGCTATTCTCTCGGATGATTGAGCGAACTGGTGCGACGGTTATTGTAGCCGAAAATGGTGCTCGAGCGGTTGAACAGTGTCTTAGTGATTTTCCTGATTTGGTGCTTATGGACATTCAAATGCCAAGAATGGATGGGGTTGAGGCTCTTCGGATCATTCGCTCAGCGGGTTACTCTGGTCCAATATACGCATTAACCGCTAATGTGTTGATGGAAGAGGTAAAATCATATATTGACTCAGGGTTCAATGGTCACATTGGCAAGCCGATTAATAAAAATGAATTATTAGCGGTATTGAATACGCACTTAAACTTTGAGTCTGACGGCAAAGCGTATGAACTTAATATTGATTTATCGGATTTGCGAGATAGTTTCGCAAGCACTTTTGAGCAAGAGCGCTACTTGCTGATTGATGCATGGCAAAACAAAGACCTGGTCACACTTCAGACTATTTGTCATAAACTGGCTGGGGCAGCATCCATGTTTGAATTTCCGGAGCTTGCAAGCATCGCAATCGAATTTGAGAAAGTATTAAAGCAAGGAAGTGAAGACCAATTTCAATCTCTGTTTTTAGCTATGTGTGATCAGCTAAAATCTCAAGAATCATTAGCCTCCTAAAATAGCTCTATATCGTCGGAATCATCCACCTTTAGATTGTCAGGTTGCTCATCATCACTGATAGATACTCGGGAGCTGTCTTTTCTGGTATCGAGTTCTGGCGTGTAATCTGAAATCTTAAACATGGATAACTTTGAATGAATACTTTGCGAAAGGGCTATGAGGTCACGATTGGAGACGGCCTGTATTTTGGTACTTGAAAGGGCATCGGAATTCAGGTGTACCATTGACTCTATACTTTCTTGAGCTGCGTCAGAGGCTTGTTTCTGCTCTTCAACTTGTTGATGAATGTCATGGGACATTTGGTTGATAGAAAGCATCGCATTTTCTATTTCATCCACTTCTTTTGTAGAAGCTTCGCTTAATTTTACGGTGTTATCTGTTTCCTTTAGTGCCGCTTGCATCAGCGCATAAACAGAATCTGTACCGGATTGTATTTTTCTTATGACTTGGCTTACTTCCTTGGTTGATTGACTCGTTCGTGCTGCCAGATTACGCACTTCGTCAGCAACGACGGCAAAGCCTCGTCCTAACTCGCCTGCTCGTGCGGCCTCAATTGCGGCATTCAGTGCAAGTAAGTTGGTTTGCTCTGCAATACCGTTAATGACTTCAAGCACAGAACTAATTTCATTGCTGTCAGTTTTGAGCAATTCTATTTGTTCACTGGTTTTCTTGATGTTGTCTGCAAGTGTTAGCAGACTTTCTTGGCTTTTATCGGTATCTAATCGGGTCTGTTTCACTGCCGTTGTGGCATTCTCTACAGATGCGTAGATCTGCTCTAAGCTAGTATCTAAACGCGCAGAAATCTCTAACATAGACTGTATTGAGGTAGCTAAGTATTCACCGTGAGTGTGCTGAAGTGTTGCCTTTTGTGTCATGGATGCATAGGTATCTCTTAAGCTATCCGCCATTGGGTGAAGTCGAGAAGAAGATGCGTACACTTCACTAATTATATGTTCTATAACGGCGAAGCAATCATTCATTAGTAGGCAGGACTTAGAAATATTTTTATCTTGTTCGTTAAAGCGATATGTTAGGTCGACACCATTGTCACTGATAAAATTGCGAACTAGATGCTCCATATCTTTTTCAGCAGAAGAGGCTTTTTTTAAACATAATAATTGCAATAATGCCCCGAGTGTTAAAGCGCTAACTGCGACGGCCACTCTAGCCTCATCAGAGGATAGTAAGGTAATAGCGAGTGTTACTGAAGCCAAGTTAAAAAGCGTGACAGCGGCAATAATACGACTCGGCTTCATTCTAAGTCCCTAGGTTCATTATTCAAATTTGGTTTAAATTCACTAGGTAAGGTATAGAACAAAAACAGGCAGTTGGCGAACCTGAAACGCAAAAAGCCAGCATAAGCTGGCCTTTCAATAACTAGACTTAGAGTCTACTTACTTACGACGCATTGAGTCGAAAAACTCATCGTTTGTTTTGCTCATGGAAAGCTTATCAATAAGGAATTCCATCGCATCGATTTCACTCATTTCATGCACAATCTTACGCAAGATCCACATTTTCTGAAGTTCGTCAGTTTTCGTTAGTAGCTCTTCACGACGAGTACCTGAGCGGTTGAAGTCGATAGCTGGGAATACACGTTTTTCCGCAATCTTACGGTTTAGGTGTAGTTCCATGTTACCCGTACCTTTAAACTCTTCGTAGATAACTTCATCCATCTTAGAGCCGGTATCGATAAGTGCCGTTGCGATGATGGTTAAGCTTCCGCCTTCCTCAACATTACGCGCAGCGCCAAAGAAGCGCTTAGGCTTGTGAAGTGCATTGGCATCAACACCACCGGTTAATACTTTACCTGATGAAGGAATAACTGTGTTGTATGCTCGAGCAAGACGTGTAATTGAATCAAGTAGAATAATAACATCCTTCTTATGCTCAACTAAGCGTTTGGCTTTTTCGATTACCATTTCTGCTACCTGAACGTGGCGGTTAGCTGGTTCATCAAACGTAGAGGCAATAACTTCACCTTGAACAAGGCGCTGCATCTCAGTTACTTCTTCCGGACGCTCATCGATAAGTAGTACCATCAAAGTTGCATCTGGGTTGTTGTATGTGATGGACTGAGCAATGTTTTGTAGCAACATTGTCTTACCTGCCTTTGGTGGTGCAACGATAAGTGCACGCTGACCTTTACCGATTGGAGAGGCAAGGTCTAACACTCGAGCGGTAATATCTTCGGTACTACCATTACCGCGTTCCATTACCATACGCTCATTAGCATGAATAGGCGTTAAGTTTTCGAATAGGATTTTGGTACGAGAGTTTTCAGGCTTATCGAAGTTAACTTCATTAACTTTCAATAATGCAAAATATCTTTCGCCATCTTTTGGTGGTCTGATTAAACCAACGATGGTATCACCGGTACGCAGGCTGAAACGTCTAATCTGGCTCGGAGAAACATAAATATCATCAGGGCCAGCTAGGTAAGATGCTTCTGAAGAACGTAAAAAGCCGAAGCCATCTTGTAAAATTTCTAAAACACCGCCGCCGTATATATTTTCGCCGCTTTTCGCGTGCGCTTTCAAAATAGCAAAGATAATATCTTGTTTTCTTAAACGAGCTACGTTTTCAAGTCCCATGGACTCAGCAAGTTTTACAAGTTCATTGATTGACTTGTCTTTTAATTCGCGTAAATGCATATTGGTGGGTTCTTTATTACAGTTGTCATTCTCGTTAGTTTTACGAGAGAGGTTGATTTGATAAAGCTTAAAGGTTTGTGGCTTTATAAGTTAGCAGCTAGGCGTCGGGTCGTCCAGTGTTTATACAAATTTTATTCTATTAAAAATGATATAGATCAGCGTCACAACTGCGGCAGTTATGCCGCAGAGTGTGTAACAACTTGAATTACAGGTTGTTTTCTAGGAACTCAACGAGTTGAGTCTTAGAAAGAGCACCAACTTTAGTTGCTGCTACTGCACCATCTTTAAACAGTAATAGTGTTGGAATACCACGGATACCGTACTTAGGTGGAGTACCTGCGTTTTGGTCGATATTTAGTTTGCCGATCGCTACGCGGTCACCGTGTGATTCTGCAACTTCATCAAGGATAGGCGCAATCATCTTACAAGGGCCACACCATTCTGCCCAGAAATCTACTAGTACAGGCTTGTCAGATTTGATTACGTCAGCTTCAAAGCTGTCATCAGTTAGTTGGATAATTTTGTCGCTCATTACGCTCTCCGTTAGAATTAGGCGAAATATTTAATGCGTATTTAAACACTCTTGTTTCTTATTGCAAGTTTAAACGTTATGCTTTATTGCTATGACTAAGACACATTTGACCAATAAAAAATTCAACGACTTTGCTTTAGCGCCGGAAGTGGTCGCCGGTTTACAGGAAAATGGCTTCGAATTTTGTACGCCAATCCAAGCAAAGTGTATACCTTACATCTGTGAAGGCCGCGATATCGCGGGTCAGGCACAAACTGGTACGGGCAAAACTCTTGCGTTTTTGACCGCGACCTGTCATCGCCTATTGCAGACTAAAAAGGATAAAAAAACGCAACCTCGTGCAATTATTATGGCACCGACTCGAGAGTTGGCTATCCAAATACATAAGGACGCGCAAGTCATTGCGCCACGTTGTGATCTTAAGCTTGCCCTTGTATATGGTGGCGAAGATTACGAAAAACAACGGGCTCAACTGGAAAAAGGCGCGGATATACTAATCGGAACGACTGGGCGTTTAATCGATTTTTATAAGCAGGGTGCTTATAACCTCAATGATATCGAAGTGGTTGTGCTAGATGAAGCAGACCGAATGTTTGATTTAGGTTTTATCAAAGACATTCGTTATTTGTTCAATCGCATGCCAGGTCGTGAAGAGCGATTAAATCTATTATTCTCTGCAACACTGTCATACAGAGTGCAAGAGTTAGCATTCGAACACATGACCAATCCTATTCATGTACAAATTGAGCCAGATGTTAAAACGGGCAAACGTATTCAAGAAGAGCTATTTCACCCGTCAACAGAGGACAAAATACCTTTACTGCTGACTTTGATTGAGGAAGAGTGGCCAGAGAAGGCAATCATTTTTGCTAATACTAAGCACAGCTGCGAAAACGTATATGCGTGGTTGAAAGCAGATGGCCACCGTGCAGGCTTGCTTACTGGAGACGTGAATCAAAAGAAACGTCAGTCAATTTTAGCGCAGTTTACGCGTGGCGATGTTGATTTACTGGTAGCGACTGATGTTGCTGCGCGTGGTTTACATATTCCTGAAGTAAGTCATGTGTTCAACTTCGACTTGCCGGATGACAGAGAAGACTACGTTCACCGCATTGGTCGTACGGGTCGAGCGGGTGCATCTGGACATGCGATTAGTTTCGCGTGCGAGCAATACGCCTATAATTTACATGAGATAGAGGAATACATAGAGCATGCAATTCCTGTTTCTCATTATGATAAAACAGCACTATTAACTGACTTGCGTGCGCCTCAAGTGAATAAACGTCGTCATTCAGGCCATGGTAATAGTGGTAACAAGCAACGTGGTGGTGGTCGCCGAACAGGTGGCTATAGAAAACCACAATCCAAGTAAACTTGGATAGTAAAGTAGTAAGCGCTTAAAGCGATTTGTTGAGGTTTAAAAAGTGGCAAAGACTGCTTCGAAGGAAGATATTTACGCTGTAATAGACTTAGGTTCTAACAGCTTTCATATGTTGATAGCGAAACATATGGCAGGCGGTATTCACACCATTGGCCGTGTGAAAAGGAAGGTGCGGCTGGCATCTGGGCTTAATGACCAAAATGAATTGTCGCTTGAGGCGATGCAAAGAGGATGGGAATGCCTTGCTTTGTTTGCTGAGCGCTTACAGGATATCCCCAAGCAAAATGTCAGTATTGTCGCGACAGCGACATTGCGTTTGGCTACTAATGCTCACACATTTATCGAAAAAGCGGAGCAGATCCTTAATCATCAGGTAAATGTGATAAGTGGAGAAGTGGAAGCAAAAACCATTTATAAAGGTGTCGCTCACACATCTGCCTGTCAAGGTAAGCAACTCGTTATTGATATCGGTGGCGCGAGTACCGAAGTCGTGATCGGAAAAGGCTTTGATGCCTTACTGTATAAAAGCTTAAATATGGGTTGTGTGACTTATCTAGATAGGTATTTCAGCGATGGCCTATTAAGTCTCGAAAACTTTGACGTTGCTGAGCAGGCTGCAAAGCAGGTAATACAGCCTATCCAGGCCAAATATATCAAGCTTGGCTGGGAGTTAGCCATTGGTGCGTCAGGTACTGTTCAAGCCATTCAGGAAATTTTCGCTGCGATGGGCGAGAATGAACAACTGACGCTAAACAAGTTGGAAGAAGTAAAGCTTAAAGCAATTGAATGTGAAACGGTGGCTGCGCTAACTTTACCTGGGCTAATTGAAGAACGCCGCTTAGTCTTTGTATCGGGCCTTGCAATTTTGATTGCACTATTCAAGTCATTGGATATTCAATCTATGGGTCTTGCCGGTGGCGCACTTCGTGAGGGTGTACTTTATAGTATGATCCCTGATTTTCAGGCTGTTGATATCTGTCAGCGCACATTGGATGGTTTCACTCAGCGTTATCATGTTGATACCGAGCAGGCGCTGCGAGTATACGAAGTTGTGTCTGATATTATCGCCCAAGTGTCATCAAGCTGGAGCCTGGATGAACAAGCGAGTCTTCACTTGGCAAAGGCAATCGCATCTCTTCATGAAATAGGCTTGCTGATCGACTATAAACAGTACCATAGACACAGCGGCTATATATTGGCGAATACTTCGATGCCTGGATATAGCAAAGCGCAAAAAGATATTATCGTTGCTATCGTTAAAAATCACAGAGCCGACCTTGTTGCCAAAGATTTTGACCGATTAGGTTGTCACTTTGAATACGCTAAGCTGTTGTGCGTCGTAGTTCGACTTGGTGTTTTACTATCTATGCGTAGAAAAGATGATGTTCTACCTAAAGTAACAGTTCAAGCCAACAATGAAGAGAAAAAGTCCCTGACAATGCAAATGCCCGATCCTTGGTTATCTCTTCATCCGTTGATGCTAGCGGAGCTCGTTCAAGAAGCGGCTTACCTATCAAAATTCGGTTGGGAATTAAAAATAGAGCGCGTTTAGCGCTCTTTTTGTTTGTAAAACATGCAAAAACAACCGTCTTAGAGTGATTTCTATCCAAACGATCTGTTTTTTGCAATTTTCTTTAAAAAAAGGGTTGCACTAAAATCGGATCGCCCTATAATGCGACCCCACTGACACGGGGCACTACGCTGAAAAGCAAAGCAGCAACGAGTTAGCGTCAAGTAAAACTTAAGTTCGAAACTTCTTCTCAAGAAATTCAAAATTAAGTGTTGACAAAAAATCGGGAATGCTTAGAATGCACATCC
>NZ_MBQA01000199.1:0-13235 GCF_001709235.1 Pseudoalteromonas sp. BMB | reverse complement strand
AGATGTGTATAAGAGACAGATCTTAGATACGCCACTGGCAAAAATTGGTGGTAAAGGGTTGTTCGTCAAAGAGCTTGAGCAGGCCATGTTAGAAGGGCGCGCAGATATTGCAGTGCATTCAATGAAAGATGTACCTGTTGATTTCCCTGAAGGGCTCGAGCTGCATACTATTTGCGAACGCGAAGACCCAAGAGATGCGTTTGTGTCTAATACTTATACCTCACTTTCAGAGTTGCCTGAGGGCGCTGTGGTTGGCACATCAAGCCTGCGTCGCCAATGTCAAATTCGAGCGGCTCGTCCGGACTTAATCATTAAAGACTTACGCGGTAATGTGAATACTCGCCTAGCCAAGCTAGATGCGGGTGAGTTTGATGCCATTATTTTGGCCGCGGCGGGACTTATCCGTTTAGAAATGGTGGATAGAATCGCAAGTTATATTGAACCTGAAGATTCATTACCGGCCAATGGCCAAGGCGCTGTCGGTATCGAATGTCGTAGCGATGATGCTCAAACCAAAGCATTCCTCGCACCACTGGAACACACTGATACACGTATTCGTGTACTTGCCGAGCGCGCAATGAACCGCCGTTTGGAAGGGGGATGTCAGGTTCCAATCGGTGCTTATGCGGAAGTCTCGGGCGATCAGGTGCACTTGCGCGGCTTAGTAGGTGCTGTCGATGGCAGCGAAATCTTGCGCGGCGAATGCTCTGGTACGGTTGCAGAGGCTGAGCAACTTGGAATTCAATTGGCAGAATCCTTACTTGCGCAAGGTGCAGATAAAATTCTTGCTGAGGTTTATAGGGACGCTTAAATGAAAGTTGTGCTAACTCGACCCGTTGGCAAATCAGAACCTTTATCTGAGTTACTGACACAGCAGCAAATTAGCTCAGTGATTTGCCCAGTATTGCAGCTTAATGAAGTGGCGGTGAGTGACACCGCCAAAGCAATGATAAGCGAAGCCGAGTTAGCTATTTTTGTCTCGCCAGATGCGGTGCGATACTTTCACCAATTAGAAGTACCATTAGCCGGACATTGCGCAGCTTTTGCTGTTGGCGAAGGCACGGCCGATGCTATCCAGCAGACCCTAAATATCAAGGCTAAATACCCTAAACAACCTGATTCCGAAGGCTTGCTTGCACTCCCGCAGCTGTCCTCTGTTGAGGGCAAGCGTGTATTGTTGGTCAAAGGGAAAGGCGGGCGTCCCGTCATTGCGCAAACTTTAAAAGCGCGAGGTGCCATCCTTGACAGTCTAGTGGTTTATGAACGCGTTGCCGTAAAAGACAATGCAGATGGCTGGTTAGACCACTGGCGAAGCCAGCAGATTGAAGGTATAGTCATTACCAGTAATAGTGCAGCGGATGCGATTTTTAATACGCAGTCGTCAGCAAGTAAAGATTGGTTGGCTCAGCGCACTTTCTTTGTTGTGAGCCAACGTATTGCTGAGCATGTACAGCAATCCTATAACATCGAACAGTCTCAAATTGTGGTATGTCATGGCCCTGATAATCGTGCCATCGCAGGGAGTATCATCGACTATACCAAGCAGCAAGGGCGCAAAATGACTCAGTCTGAATCGCAAACAAAGAATACAAATACCCAGCAAGCTGCAAAAGCAGCAGAGCAAACCGTAACGCCACATCACGCTAAGGCTGGTGTGAGTAAGGTTGCGCTCCTTGCATTATTAGTGGCACTAGGTAGTGGCGCTGGTGCTGGCTATGTTTATTTGCAACAGCAACAACAGTTGCAACAAGCGTTGTTAGCTAACCAAGCGATTAACGCTGAAAATCAGCTACTAAACACACAGCTGAGTGGCGCTAAATCGCAACTTCAGCGAGTAGAAAATGTGCTTGATTCGTTGCAAGACAATGTCGCAAAGCGATTGGCTGAGCAGCAGCAACATGTGGAAACCCAGCTAACGCAGACGCTTGCCAAGGCGCAGCAGCAAGTAAGCGGTGCCGTGGCCTCTGAGGCATTGTATTTACAGCGCCTTGCTGCATTTAAGGTCGCGGCAGAGCAAGATTATCTTGGCGCAATCGCTATTCTGCAGCGCTTGCAAGAGAGCTTAGAGTCTGAGTCCAACACGGCTGCTGTTAAGCAGGCGATTGCTACAGATATTGCGGCTTTGAAGGCCTTACCTAAGCCACAAACGGAGTCACTTTACTTTGAGCTTCATGGTTTATTGTCTCAAGTTGATACGCTAACGATCAAAACCAAGCAGATTCCGCAAAAGGCAGCGAGTGAAGATGCTGCGCTATCGCAACAGGTTGATGATTGGCAAGCGAACTTAAAGCGCTCTTGGCGGGGGTTGGTTGATGCCTTTATTACCATACGCCACCATGATGAAGTGGTGATAGACCCACTCTTAGATAAAAACGAGCAGCTGCTTATACGCACGCAGCTGCGTGCTTATTTAACTCAAGCACAAACCGCATTAGTAGATCAACAAGCGAGCATTTACTTCAGTGCGCTTGATAGTGCAGCCGACACGTTGGCGCGTTATTTTGATACGCAACACGCGCCTGTGAGCGCGATGCAGCAGGCTTTAAACAAGCTGAGCCGCAGTGAAGTTCAGCGCCAAGAGTCGATTGAGCTTGCCACCCCAGCAGCAGTAAAAGGGTGGCTAAAATGATGGCAAAAATCATCACCTTCGCGCTTATCTTTATCGCGCTAGCCGCCAGTCATTTGCTCATTGATGAGAAAGGCTATGTGTTGATCTCGTTCAATCAAACCACGATTGAAGGCAGCATAGTGTCTTTCACTATCTTGTTGTTGCTTGTCATCACCGCTTTAGTGTTGTTGGGTAAGGTAGTGCGTTGGTCGTGGCATCGCCTAGTCAATACGAAAGGTCATTTTTCCAGAAAGCGCAAACTAAAAGCGCAACAAGCATGGAACGAAAGTTTGTGGCTATTTATTAACGGCGAAGTTGAACAAGCCGCAACTTTGTTGACGAAAACGCCGCAGCCGGATGAACGCCAAGACTATGTGCGTGCCATCGCAGCCAAAGCGGCGTTAAAACAAGGAGATGTTGTCAAAGCGAATACGGAGCTAGAAGCAATATCAGATGACAACCAAGGGCAGCTCGCGGCACTATGGCTAGAGGCAAATAATAGTGAACAGGCGTTGGCTTTACTTGATGATAAAATGTCTGCGGCTAAACCGACGTCTGCGGTGCTTAGCGGTTACATTTTAGCTTGCCTACAGGCTAAGCAACCCGAGCTGGCCGCTGCACAAATCGCGAAGTGGCACAAAAAGCTCAACTGGAGTGATACACAGTGGCAGAGTGTGTTCGAGCGCATGTTTGTGATAGCCCCAGAGCAAGCAGACACTTTGTTTAATATGCTACCTAAGGCAGTAAAATCGCATGCAATACCTGCTCTTAATAAGGTGAAGCTGCAACAGGGACGCATAGCGGAAGTGTTGGGCGAGCTCAAGAAGCTGCTTAAACAAGGTCAATATCACCAGTTGGCGGACTATCTGCAACACAGCACGCAAAGTAGTAATGAACTCAAATTAGCACTGCAGCAGCAATTGAAAAAACATCCAGATGACAAGGAGCTGCTGTTCTCATTGGCTTGCCTTTGCAATGCTGAGGGGGACTATGAGCTTGCTGCGAAGATCTTTGATTCCTTAAGTGCAAACCCTTGGGAAGCGCGCTGGAGTAAGCAAGCTCAGCTCGCCTACGAAAAAATGCATACCTACGAGAAAGCGTATTTAATCGCAAAATCGTAACGAAAAGCCTGCGCAGCAATGTGCAGGCTTTTTTGCATTAAAGTTAGCTATACTCAATTCTGACATATGTCCTTGCTATCTCAGTTTAGGTGCGTATGATCCCAAAAATTTTAACTGCAAATCGAGTCTCTTATGATCAATAACACACTCCCACTATTAGATTTACATCGCCACTTAGATGGTAACGTTCGTGCTACAACGATTTTAGAACTTGGCCAGCAGTTTAATATGGATTTACCGGCAACGGATCTCGAAGGTCTACGCCCGCATGTTCAAGTGTTGGACAATGCACCCAATCTAATGGCGTTTCTTGAAAAACTAGATTGGGGTGTAAAGGTACTAGGTGACTACGAAGCTTGTCGCCGTATTGCGATTGAAAATGTTGCCGACGCAGTTGCACAAGGTATTGATTACACAGAGCTAAGGTTTAGTCCTTACTACATGGCAAAAACCCATAATCTACACCCGCAGGGCGTTGTTGAAGCCGTAGTCGACGGTGTACAAAGTGCAGTTAAAGGCCAAGACATTAAGGTTAACCTGATCGGGATTATGTCACGCACATTTGGTGTGGAAAAGTGCCAATATGAGCTAGACGCGCTACTTGCCTTTAAAGAGCAGTTGGTTGCGATTGACCTCGCGGGTGACGAGCTGGGCTTCCCTGGCGAGTTGTTTATTGAACATTATAAGCAGGTTCGCGATGCTTACCTTGGGGTGACGGTACATGCTGGCGAAGCGGAGGGCGCGGTAAGTATCTGGCAAGCCATTAAAGAACTTGGTGCAACACGTATCGGTCACGGAGTTAAAGCAATCCATGACCCAGCTCTGATGGACTATTTACGTGATAATCGTATCGGGATCGAGTCTTGCCTAACCAGTAACATCCAAACAAGCACTGTCGAAAGTTTAACCACGCATCCATTGAAAGCATTTTTAGATCATGGTGTATTGGCAACCATCAATACTGATGACCCTGCGGTTCAAGGTATCGAGTTGGACAACGAGTATAGCCATGCAGCTGCGGCGGCAGGTCTAGATTTGAGTGATATCCATAAAGCTCAGCGCAATGCTGTTGAGATTGCCTTTTTAAGCGAAGCTGATAAAAAAGCGTTGCTTGCAAAGAAAGCGTAGGCTGAAATTGCTGTGTGGGATCACCCTGCACAGCTAAGATAACTCTCTTTTAGCGCCGCAACTACTTGGCTGCGTGTCACAATTCCAATCACTTTGCCTTCATTGAGTACGGGATATACCTTAGGACTATTTTGCTGCATACGTTGTGCAAGGTCGACAACGGTTGTTGCAGCTTCAATGCTGAGGGCAGGCGTAGCCAGTAAGTCTCTCAGCTGTACTTTACCATCACAAAAGTAGCTGGAATTAAGCAAAGGCTTGAGCAGCTGCTGCTCTGAAATAAATCCAACAAGATGACGCTGTGCATCTATCACTGGTGCACCAATTAAATGATGCTTTTGCAGCAAACTAATCGCGTCGGTTAGTTCGGTCTCGGCGGTTAACAGTGGGAAATCGGGTGACACGATGTCACGAACATAGAGTTTACTCATCATACTTCTCGCGGTGTTTGTGTGTAATATGAGAGTAGCGAGTGAGACTGTTTTGGTAAAATGGATTGTTTTGATTGGTTCGTTCTGTTTTCTCAATGTGTGACTAAAGACCTGCCACACATTGGATAAATTGCTATTAAATAACTTGGCTTAAGTTACTTAACCTGAGGTTTGGATAAGGAATGTTCCAACTCATTGTTTCTAAAGCACAACTTAGTTTTCTCCTTGTCTAGCCAGAGAGTTTTAGGGAAAACACCGCTTCCGCGTCCTGCTCTCGCTAAGGTACCTACATCCTGTAGGCAAGGCGAATTTACGCACCAATAGCTGGCTATTGGAAGTGAATTCAACGCAGTTAGCGCTAAAACTGGCTGCTAGAAAGGCATTAATTATCCGCAGCTCAGGTTAATTAACCATCACTGAGAAAAGCTAGAAAATAGGAGGCTTTATAACGCACCAAATCAATTAGAGACTTGGTGCGTTAGCATTAGGTTATAGGTGCACTGAATCGCCTTCATTTAAAATATACAGTGGCGTTTGGGCTTTTAGCACTTGTTGCATATGCAGTAAGCGGAAAAGCGCTGAATGTGAGGTTTTATCTCCCATTTTCCAACTAGCATTACCGTAGCCCCACGGCACCATAACCTTGCAGCCCAGCTCTTTTGCGGCAGTCAGTGCATCTTCTGGTGTGGTGTGTACTTTACGATACCAATCAGGATGTTCTTCGCTATAGTAAGAGGCAACTGGAAGTAGGCAAACATCAATATCACCGTATTTTTCTTGAATGTCTTTAAAGTGCGGTGAATATCCCGTATCTCCTGCAAAAAACAGGGTGTTACCTTGGTGTTCTAATATCCAGCCACCCCATAGTGCAGCGCCATGATCTTCGTATAAAAACGGCACCCAAATACGGCTGCTAAAGTGATTTGCAGGCACAAAGTGTGCGGTTACTTCACCAAGTTGTTTACTTGAATACCACTCCATTTCAGAAACCTTGTATCCATCTTCAGGAAAGTGCTCTGCAAATCCAAGTGGGGTGAGGTAATTTGGTCCAGTACCAATCGCTTCTATATCACTCTTGTTAAAATGATCGTAATGAATGTGGGAGTACATTACGGCATTAGTTTGTTGCAACTCGGTTTGACTGAGCTGTACAGGTTGCTTGCGATTAAACCCTTCTGAGAGGCGAAATGCCCAGTTTACAGGCCAGTCAAATTGCGCCGTGACAGGGTCAAACAAAAATTGTTGCCCATCTTTGGTGTTGACTTTAAAACTCGCATGTCCAAGCCATTGGATAGCAAAGCCGGTATTGAGCGAGAGAGTGGGGTTGTTGCCAACGTAAGTGCAATCTTGCATTTCGGACTGACATTGAATTTGTTGGGTGACTGGATAGCAGTTTTCTTCGCAAGTCACGGGATAATCTTTAAACTGATTGTAGATGTTGGAATATCTATCTTCATACCCTTCTACAGAGCTATGTTTTACCACGGAAGACTCAGATTTTATTCGCTCTACAACATTACTATTACTGCAGCCTGTTAATGTGATTATGACTGCCAAAGCAAGCCTTTTCATGCCCATTCCTTTTTATAATTATTAGTTATTTTTTGGAGTTTACCAATAAAAGGGGGTGGGGTGTAGCGGTGAGATATGCCTTAAGGGAAGTTGGATTAACGCATAACCCAACTTCCCTTATGGGCTAAGGACTAGGCATTACGTTCCTGGGCTTCAAACTTATATCCCGCTCCGTAAATGGAGTGGATAAAGTCGTATTTAGGCGCGATGCTTTGCAGCTTTTTACGAATATTTTTGATATGGCTATCTATGGTTCTGTCGCTAACAATGTGGCTGTCATCGTAGATGTGATCCATCAATAAGTCGCGGCTATAAATTCGGCATGGGTGTCCGTACATCGCCTTTAAGAGCATAAACTCGACATAAGTGAGTGTCGCTCTCGCGTCAAGGAAGGAGACAAACAAGCTCTCTTCGTCCAATTTAAGTTTGCTCTCGGTTTCTGACACTGTGCCGCGCTCATTTAGCGTCACGCGTCTTAAAATCGCCTTCACCCTTGCGACGACTTCTTTTGGACTATAAGGTTTACACACATAATCATCAGCACCCACTTCAAGACCAAGGAGACGATCGATTTCTTCTACTTTGGCGGTGATCATGACAATTGGCACGTTAGAATAAGCTCTGATCCGCTTGCAAATTTCGATACCGTCAAGATTAGGCAGCATGAGGTCGAGTAAGATAAGGGCGGGTTGCTGTTGTTTAAAAGCCTCTTCAGCTAAAGCGCCATCATGAACACAATGGCTGGTATACTCGGCTTGAGCCAAATACTTACTTAAAATATCGGCAAGTTTTGGTTCATCTTCGACGATTAAAATATGTTTGTTTGGCACGGGGGAAACTCATTATTATTTCAGTTCAATAATAATAGCGAGACCACCCAGTTCGCTCAAGTCCGCAGTGATTTTTCCGTTGTGGGCAGCAACAATACTTTGGCAAATGGCTAAACCAAGGCCAGAGCCACCTGTTTTTCTACTCCGCGCTTCCTCTACTCGATAGAGCCTATCAAATAGTTTGTTTAGCTGTTCTTGTGGTACAGAAGGTGCGCTGTCCTGCCAGTAAATTATCGTTTTATCTTGTCGTTGTATGACTTTTACATCGAGATTTCCCGGTTGTTCAGCTGAGGAGTCTGTGTAACGCAAGGTGTTTTGCAGTAAGTTGTCGAATAGCTGCCCAAGGCGCTGCTCGTCACATTCTAAGGTAATATGCTCATCGCATTGCAAGGAATAAGCAAGATAGTGCTTTTCAATTTGGTGACTACTTTTCGCAAACGTGCGTGAGAGCAGGTCGTAAAGGTTTTCTTTATCCATGTTGTAAGTAAGTGCACCGCGGTCTGACAGCGATAGTTGATGTAAATCGTCCACCAGCCGAGTCAATCGTTGGATCTCTTCGTTAAGCGACATCAGTTGTTCAGGATCGCTTGCGATAATGCCATCAATCATGCCCTCAAGTTCCGCGCGGATCACGGCAATCGGCGTGCGTAGCTCGTGCGAAATATCCGCTATCCATTGCTGCCTAGCTATTTGGTTCTGCGCTAATGTGTCTGCCAAACGGTTCATATCTCTGGCAAGCAAACCGAGTTCGTCTTTACTCGCGATATCGACGCGAGCATCGTAATTTCCTTGTGTCAGTGTTTTTGCATTGCGGCGCAACAACACGATTGGGTTGACCATATATTTACTAAAAGGCACGGCAATCACTAAAGTAACCAACAGGGCGACGAGCGCAATGATGATGAACTGTTTACGTTGTTGCTCTGCAAACAGTTGGTCGAAGTCATTGCGTACCAAGCCACTTTGCTCGACACCTAAGTAGGCGATAATCTGTTCGCGTTTAGGCTGCGCCAAATGGTCGCTTTGATAGACTGGGAACCACAGCGAAGTCTGCTTACTTTTCGGTGTGCCCATAATAATATTACCTTGTGCGTCTTTGATCAGCAGGCGTTTTTTATTGTCAAAACGCGGTGGGGGGCCATCACGTCTTCGTGGCCCTCCTTCGCCTCTTTCACGATGTCTTGGTGGTGGACGAGAATGTAGCCTGTCTCGCGGGCGCTCATCCTCAGAAAGACCATAGAAGCTACGTACTATGCTGTCCCAATCTTCAGAGCCTCGATACACCCAGTCCAAAGAACCATGGCGTGTGTAAGTCTCAGCAACTTGCGTTACCACATTTTTGAGTTGTGCCCGAGAGGTATTTTCAAGATAGGCAGTAAAGCTTTTTTCAAATGCTAATTTATTGGCGATATAGATAGCCAGCACCAATGTGGTGTTGGCTATCAAAATTATCAGCAATAGTTTGACGCGAATGGTCATTTTCATGGTTGTTGTTATTCCACCGGTTAACGTTTTGCATGCAAGCGTAAATTATCAGGGTCTGGTGTGCGACGGTTTGGCACCCATCTTCTTACGCACTGCTGGTCTTTTGCACACTTGTCTGTCAAGGCATGTAAAAACGCAACGAGATCCTGCTTTTGTTGTGGCGCTAAATTAGCGGCAACAAAGGGTGACTGGCGCAGTAATGCTAACGCCGCTTCACTATTTTCTCTCGCTTGTAGGTTTAGTGTGTCACACTGAGCGGTTAAGGAAAACTGCTTTAATCCACAAGCACCACCACGTTGAAAAAATTGCTCGACGGTTTGCTCAGGGTTTGAGTAATGATTGACCACTTGTTCTAACGACTCGTAGGCTCCTGCGTGACCATATGGCGCAGTCAGGGCAACATTGATTAAGCTCGGGACTCTAAACGCAAATTGGTTGCGAGGCGAAGGGTCAATTGCAGCGCGTCCGATATCGGCCTGATTATCTTGTGTACCAATACCATACTGTGGAAAGGCGAGGTTAAAGAAACCATCGTTAGTGAAACGTTCACCACTGTGGCACCCAACACATCCTGCACCGCCTTCAGTTATTGGAGTAAAAAAGAGTTTAGCACCACGTTTTTGTTGATCGTTAAGTGCGCCACGGTCACCACGGTCACCACGGGCATAGCGATGCCAATCGGTATCCACCATCACAAATGACGCTTGATACTGGCCGAGCGCAAAGGCAATACTATCAAAGGTAATTAATGTTTGCGCGTCAGCTTGCGAGTTGAATGCTTCTCTAAAGGCTTGAAGCCAATCGTTGGTGGCCAAACCTCCGGCCTCATCACCGTAATCGCCAATGCGTTGGGCTAAGTGTGAGCGGACTTGTTCATTGGTTTCGGCACTTTCGAAAGCCTCTCCACGCATTTCTTCACGAGAGGTGACAGGAAAGCGAGACAGGGTTGCAACTAGTGAATCTGCCGCGTTTACATCTGGTTGGTTAAAACCTGAATCAGGCGTACTGATAAAACTGCTTTCATTGCCTTGGTCGTCAGTGATAGTCACACGTTGAACACGGCCGTCCCAAAATAAAGCGTTGTTGGCAAATCCGGTATTAAAAATGGTGGGAGAGTTACGTGGAATATTGATGTCATCGTTGACTGCTTGGCGACCTGGGCCTACCACATCACTTTCTACTGCGTTTGTACCTATTGGCAACGAAAGGCCATCGGCACCACCGAGCCTTGGATCGTGACAGCTCGCACAAGCGACTGATTTTTCTCCCCCAAGGGCCTTGCTAAAGAATAACTGCATGCCGAGCTGAGCGATGGGATCTGAGATCCTCGGCAGCTGTTGTGCACCTGCAACTCTGCCAGTAATACCGCGAGCACGCATAATTTGTGAGAGTTCATCATCCAGCGCCGAGCTAGGTTGTGGCTGGCCGGGAGGCGGAGGTGGTAGAGGCTTATGTTGTGCTGCTATTGGTAAACTTGCCACCGCGGTAACAAGTGCCATTGCACGTAGAAAGTTCGCGTTGTTCATCGTTATTCCAAACCTTATTGTGATTCGAGTCTTAAAATTGGCAGGCAAAAGTGCAGAGAATGTGAAAATGGAAATTTTTGTTTTGAGAGGGAGAGAAAGAAGAAATAATTTGGAATCGTTACAGCATTTTTTAAAATCTCACATGGGTTTTGAGTTATCGCTAAAGCAGGCTAGTGAGCTATTAGGCTTAACCGATATTTAGCTTGTGTAAGTGGGATTTGTATACGACGTATTGAGCTTGGGAAGGTTGATGGAAACAGCGGCTCAACAGCGCTAATATCAAATGCGTATGCTGGCGCATTGTCATATTCGCCGAATAAGGCGGTAACCTGAGAAAAAGGCGTAGGTACAAGCTTGTATGGCGCTAGCGATTGCTGTATATCAAGTTGATATTGATATGCTTTCACCAGTTGTAATGCGTGATCAAAGTGGCAAATATTCCAGCTTTGATTTTCATTGTTTAGCTGCAAAGCCCACACCCCATTTTTATCGGTAGCGACAGAGTATGGGTTTTCGCAAGGCGTAGGTAGTGACTGTGTGTTACTGCGCTGCCAAGCACCTTGGTGATTCAAACAGAGATTCTCTTTGCTATTAAGCGTCACGACTCGTGTGCTGAGCCTTGCTTTACAAGCATCTTCCAAAGGTAACCAATAAGCGGGTTTGGTGGTGGAAAGTACCATAAATCCGGCTGGTCTTTCTGGGTCGTGCGAGGTCCATCCAATAAAATAGTGGTTGTCTACGCGCCACTGATCATAGCTTAACCGACCACGTTGGTATTGACTAGCTAAAGGCAAAGCGCCTTGTCGGTCAGCAAACTGGCAATGGATGGTGTCACTCTTAAGTTTACAGGCTGACTGAACCCTATCGAAATTGAGAGGTATTGCAGCATCTGGATAGTTTGGTGGAATAAAATGCGTGTGCGGCAACGATGTAGGCTTTAACTCATTATTGTCTGATTGTTCAAAGCGGCACTCTGGCCGCTCAGTAGAGGGTGCTAAGGCTACTTTATCGCTAGACATAGCGAGCTCGCAGCTTAATAAATCAAAGCTTGCCGAAATGCTAAAGATAGCGAGATAAATTAGCCAAGCGATATTCGTCATTATTTTCCTAATTCAAAATGAAAGTCGGTAACCTGTAACGATTTAACTTGAGGCACGAAATAGCTAGTATCGTAGATATTGCTGTAGTCATGCCAAGCTTCACCTTCGCTATCAAGCTCGTTATCATTAGGAGCAAGCCAAGGTTCTAAAGGTTCAGTTAAGAAGCTAACATGTAGGTGATTCTTATGATTTGATTTAACATCTGTAACGCCTTTCAAATTATCGGCAAAGATAATTTTAGTTGCGCCTAATTGTACCAAAGCGTCAACTATAGTCTGTGTGGCTTGGCGATGGTAGTGTGCGTCACCAACGCTAACCGGGCCTGATGATGTTCCTATCGGACGAATATCTACTGTACCACCAAACTTGTGCGTAAAGTGAGGAGGATTTATTCCACCCCAGCGCATGGTTGCTCCCGTTATTGTTAGATAATTTGGCATTCCGACAGGTTTGTTTTGTACGTTTTTCCAAGCTTGTCCTAAACTTTGTAACGCACTTAGCAAGTCTGGGTGTAAGTGGCGGCCAACTAGCCCAGCCGTAGTAAGTCCCTCGCTTGCGCGGTCTGGAATGTTGACTAAGCCTGTTACTGCGCATTTTACGATTAGCTGAGCCTGCAAGTTACCAGTTGAGGCTGTTAACTTATCAGAGCCTGGCTGTTGTTCATTACCGCAGCTATGGAAGTTATTTACGGTAACTTTCACTTGGCCATTAGCATCGGTCACTAGACTTGAAGCTTCGTAAGGAGCTCGTAATCGGAACAGCCCTTGGTCTATTCTTTGAATTACCGTTGCTCTTGAACCACTCGGAAAACGGTTTGCCATCGTATTTTTATCTCGCCAACTTGATGTGGTGAGCGTGTTATAAGTTGAATTTATAGTAATGGTTTTACCAACGGCCGGTCTGCCATCAGAATAGGTTAATGTTAATGTCCAAAGCGCGCTGTTGCCATTTTTTGGGTATAAAGTGACTTCACTGGCATTTTCAAGCCATTGCTGACCAAAATAAGCCTTTCCAGTTGGTGTTGTAATGAGGCCGTCATAATCAAGGTTAGTGTTGATCGAAAGGATTGGTTGAGGTGTCTTGGCGGATAAGTGGGCACAAAATCCCAAGGCAACACAGATTAGTGCATTTCTTCTGTTCATCGTTAATCTCCTTTTATTAATCGATATGAACGTGATTACTGCGTTAAATTTGCTTTGTTTTAAGAAAACACCTAGCGAGACAAAAGTAATGATAGTAAAGCTATCGCTTTTGATGAATAAACTAGCACTACACTCCTTGTGGTGAATCCAAAATAGACTAGTATAAATTTTGTTAAATACAAGTGAGATTTTTGTGTTTTTGATTCGGGTGTACATCTAAGCTTATTGAAATAGTGATCGACCCAGCTATCTTTAATTGAGGTATGGAATATAGGTAACCTGAGATCTGTATAAG
>NZ_MBQA01000198.1:0-4305 GCF_001709235.1 Pseudoalteromonas sp. BMB | reverse complement strand
GGCGGCAAGTCGAGCGTCGCGATCAAAACACACTCAGAAGAACAAAAATCAAACAGCAAAGGTCAACAGGCCCTAAATGATAAATAAGAAAAGTGATCCATTACTCATGATGGATCACTCTGGGTATTGAAAAGCAGTTAACGCATTAGAAGCTGTAGCTCACACCAACGTAGGCTTGTCTACCTAGTGGCTTATAGCCCAGTAAAGAGCCATCTTTTGCTTCGCCCGCTGTGGCATTGAAATAACGCTTATCGGTTAAGTTTTCAATTCGGCCATTTAACTTGAATCCGTCGAAAAACGTATAGTTAGCAGCTAAGTTAAACAGCGTATATGACGGTAAAGTCACTGTATATGCACCTTCAGCTCCCCATACTTTATCGTCGCGATTACCTCTATGGACTAAGGTCAGTGTTGCGTCAACATTTTCCCACTCTTTACTGACTGAATAAGTTAAGGTACGTCTCGCTCTGCGCTGTAATTGCTTATCGGTATCAGCGTCTTTAGCACTCACATAGCTCGCATTTACTGTATGCTCGATACCAAAGTTGTCTTCAATTTCAACAGAAAGATCAGCACCTTCAAAGTCAGCGCGCTGAACATTGTAAGGGACGTATTTCCATTTATCATTTTGCTGATAAACGATTTTATCGGTAATACGGTTATCGTATACCGCAGCTTCCACACGGAAGTTCTCGCCGCTCCATGTGACAATAATTTCGTTATTAGTGGCTTCTTCAGGCTTAATATTCGGGTTAGGCAGATAGTAAGGACTATCAATCACAAACGCCTGTGATAAAGAAGGTGCTCTAAAGGCAGTACCATGATTCAACTTAACACTCAGGCCATCCATGAGTTGCTTACCTACAGCAACCGTGTAGGTGTTTGCACGACCATGAAAATCATAATCATCCGTTCTCAGTACAACCTCTGCCAGCCAATTTTCATCGTTGTAAAACCCACCTAGTGCTAAAGATAAGTTATCACGCTCAGGCTCTGAAAAAGAGGCGGTAGAATCACCAACATCTTCATTTAGAAAGGTAAAGTTACCCGTGAAGATCAAAGCTTCAGTTAAACTATATTGCGACTGATATTCAAATTGGCTGCGTTTGGTGACATAAGCGTTATCGTCAGCACTATTACCGATTTGAACGTTTTGTTCCTTACCTAAGCTGTATGACGCACTTTGGCTAAACTTGTCAGTACGTCTTTTCCACGCCAACTTATTGGTGTAGTTATGGAAACGGTAAGCATCACTACCAAAAGAGTCATACTCCCCCTCTCCTTCACTGTACTGTGAACGTAAGCTAAAAATGCCACTTTCTTCATCACCATACTGCACATTTAAACCGGCATTACCGTTATAATATCCATCACGGTCATGGTTTTTTGTGATTGCAGCTTCAGGGTCTTTCTCTATCACATCATAGCCATCGGTATGAGTGTAACCCGCATTAGCTGCAATACTAAACTTATCTTTTTTGTAATTTACCGTTGCTTCGGTCTTGGAGTAATTGTTACTCCCAGTCGTAAGCGCGATAGTATTGTTATTCCCTTCGCGACTAATAATATTAATCACGCCAGCAATGGCATCTGAACCATAAATCGCAGCTTTGGCACCACGAATGATCTCAATCCTTTCGATGCTATTAAGTGGTAAATTAGTAAGCGAATTGTCACCGGAGTTTGCATCCGTCACTCGAACCCCATCAATTAACACTAGCGTATGCTTAGCATCATTACCGCGTAGGAATAAACTCACGCTTTGGCCGAAGCCACCGTTTCTAACCGCTTGAATACCTGCGACATTATCGAGTAGCGATACGACATCTTGAACATTGCTTTTTTCAATTTCAGCACGACCTATAACCGTAATGGCAGACAGTGTGCTTTCTAGAGATTGTTCAAATTTATTGGCAGTAACAGTGATATGTTCAACATTTTGATCAGCAAACGCTGAAAAAGAGAGCGCCGTCGCTATCGCCGCGCTTAGAGCAGTTTTATTTAACATGGTTTCCCCTAACTTGTACCCACCGTACAAGAACACAAAGTGACTGTTTCAAGGCCGGTCTCCGGGCTCAGTAAACCTGCAGATTAGCAGTTCACTCTACCGTTGCGGGGGCAGCGCTGGCATAGAACCGATCCAAGCTAATCACGTGCAATAAACTGTCTTATTCAATTTATTGTTGATTAACGCAATTAGATGTTCCCTTGTGTTCGCACCAGTTTCCCGATTATCTATACACTTAGCAACCACACTAGGTTGTGTACAGCACCTTGAAAATGCGAGGCTATTGTCTTGGGTTTCGGAATGATTGTCAATGGACGTCTAGAAATCCAAAAGTGCAATCTATGCACTTTTGGAATGAAGTAAAGCGTAATTAGTCGCGGAAGTTTTTGAATTGAAATGGTTGGCCAAGCTCACCGGTACGAACCAGTTGCATCGTTTCTTGCAAATCGTCACGCTTTTTACCCGTTACACGCACCGTATCGCCTTGAATTGATGCTTGAACTTTCACTTTTGAGTCTTTGATGAGCTTAACCAGTTTTTTCGCCATCTCTTTGTCGATGCCTTGCTTTAACGCCACCTTACGCGATACGTATTTGCCAGAGCGCTCAATGTCTTTTAACTCGAAGCTTGCCACATCTAGGCCACGCTTTGCCGCTTTACCCACTAGCATATCGAACAATTGCATAACTTGCTGTTCTGCTTCCGCTTTGAGGTTAATCATTTCACCGCTTAGCTCGATTGACGCATCTACGCCACGAAAATCAAAACGTGTATCAAGCTCACGAACCGCGTTGTCTACGGTATTTTTTGCTTCTGTCATATCAATTTCAGATACAATATCAAATGAAGGCATGCTTCTCTCCTAAAGTCATTTTGGCTCGATTATAGCAGTTTATGCCTAATTTGAGTTACTTTAAGTTTTTAAACAGCGTATTAGGATGTTCACCCAATGGACAGTTTTCGATGGTATACTGCTCGCTTAGTCATACAGAAGTAGGATGTATTGTGACACGGCGCGTTTATAAAGCTCTTTTGATTATCTCTTTAATTATATGTACGGTGCTATTCGCAAAGGAAATTAGCTTGTCTCCAAAGCTGTTCCCAAATATCGATAAAGTGGCACATTTTGGTGTGTTTTTTGTGCTTGCGTTTATCTCTCACCATGCTTTTAAAGTAAAGGTATGGACACACATAGTGCTACTGTCCTTGTACGGTGCAGGAATTGAGTGGATGCAGCATTCATTACCATATCGCCAAGCATCTACCGCTGACTTTTTGGCTGATTTAGCCGGTGCGGTCAGTTATTTTGTTCTATTTTATATTTGGGCAAGTTGGCGCAACAGAAAACATGGCTAACATACATATTTTAGGTGAAGGGGCGATAGGATTACTGCTCGCCCAGCACCTTAGTCAATCTCATCAAATTACGCTGATCACTCGAAATAAACGCGCGGCGACTTATCGCTATCAAACAGCAAGTATTCAACAAACCATCCCATGCAGCACCAAAACACTTGCAGAACTCCCTGCCAACAGTATAGATACGCTAATCATTCCCGTTAAAGCATATCAGGTCATCGAAGCACTCCAAGCGCTCCGCCCTGTACTTTCAAAAAATGGCACGCTAATCCTTAGTCATAATGGCATGGTAGATTGGTCTGGTGAGTTAGCAGCGCTTGAAAAAACACAATCCGCCTACTTCTTAAGCACATCCATTGCTGGCTATAAAGTCGCAGACACTGTGCACCATACAGGACAAGGTGCAACTTGGTTTGGGCCGTTAAATTCACCCGCAGAATGCCACTACCAGCGCGTATTCTCGCAACTGTTTAGCACATTTGAAAATGCCCAAACCACGTTTGATATCATGCCAACGCTTTGGAAAAAGCTGGCGGTTAATATTGCCATTAACCCGTTAAGTGCATTGGAACAAGTCGAAAATGGTCAGTTAAGACAGCCCAAATACGCAGCCCAAATCCTTAATTTAATGAATGAAGTACAGCTTGTGGCCGCAAGTACAGGCGTAACCTTAGCGCTTAGCGAGCTAGTCACGCTTGCTTACACTGTAATGGCGCAAACCGCAAACAATCGCTCTTCAATGAATCAAGATCTCGCGAATAACAGGCGCACAGAAATTGACGCTATGTGCGGCTATATTTGCGAGCTAGCAGCAAAACAAAATATTGATGTACCGTTTAATCAACAGTTACTTGAGGAAGTGAATAAGCGCTGGCAGCTAGCGCGACAATAGGCTTAACTTCTCGGCGGGTAAATCGCCTTATATGGACTCCTCCAAT
>NZ_MBQA01000197.1:0-64238 GCF_001709235.1 Pseudoalteromonas sp. BMB | reverse complement strand
GTTAGCAAGAGAATAAACAGCTAAATAAAGTCCTAGTGACACATCTGTGTCCCCTTCGTCTAGAGGCCTAGGACACCGCCCTTTCACGGCGGTAACAGGGGTTCGAATCCCCTAGGGGACGCCACTTACTTTCCATATTCTATTCCTCATCTTATTGATATTTATATTTACCTTTCTTAGTTGTTTAAGCTCAGAACTCTGCTAGCTTTTATATTAACTTTCTGTTGTTCGTTAAGTATTCATACCAATTTTTCTTAATACTTGATCCTTCAAAATAGAACACTTAATTGTGTAAATTGGTATCAAATCATATTTCACTATGATCTCAATCAGTCTTTCGGTGAAATTTCTTACGATTTTTAAGAAAGTAATAATTTATTATCTATTGCCCTTTTTAATCGAGAGCGAGCTATGACAAAAGGTAGAGCTGATTACACAGGAAAAGAGAATGATTATCCAAGTTCTTACAATCTACTTTCAACGACAAACGTAAAAGGTCAGATAAAATATGCGAATTCGCAGTTTTGTGAAGTTGCAGGGTTTTCACTTAGTGAGTTAGAGGGGAAGCCCCATAATATCGTTAGGCATCCAACAATGCCTAAAGCCGCTTTCAAGAACCTATGGGATTATATCGAAGCGGGCAAACCTTGGATGGGAATGGTTAAAAACCGCTGCAAGAATGGCGATCACTATTGGGTTAATGCTTTTGTCACTCCTATTAAAGATGCATCTGGTAAGACTGTCGAATATCAATCAGTGAGGACAAAGCCGAGCCGGGAGGTCGTTAACCGTGCAGAGGAAATCTACACTGATTTAAATAATGGTGTGTCACCAAGTAAATTTACTCGTGCCTCTTGGTCTTTGTCAGCTCAAATGATGGCAATAATCATTGTTTTCTATGCCCTAACCATGTTGATCTCAACTTTATCATCACCTTGGAATTACCTCGCTGAAACTCTGCTTACTCTTGCTGTATTATTTATTACTTATTCTCGCCTTGCTCCGGTGCGGTCGCTCAGCGAAAAGGCAAAAAAAGTATACGATAACCCTCTGATGCAAAAAGTGTATCTTAATAAGGTTAATGATGTCGCTTCTATAGAGCTTGCTTTACTCGCTAGAGAATCCGAGCTTCGGGCTGTGCTTGGGCGTGTTAAAGATGCTAGCGCCACCGTTTCAGAGTACGCAACCAAAACGATGCAAGAATGCAAAACGAGTTCTGATATTTTAAATCGACAGCAAGCGCAAACCGGCTCCTTAGCAACAGCCATTAATCAGATGTCGGTGTCGATTGGTGAAATCGCCTCTAATACTAACAATGCAGCGCAGCAATCCGAAGCGGCGCTTGAATCCGTTGTGAAAGGCAACAAAGCCGTTGATGACAATATGGAAAATAATTATGCCTTATCGGAAGAGTTATCTCGCACGCAAAAAGATATAGAAGATCTTAATGCGCAAACAGTTAACATCGAAGGGGTTGTTGACGTGATCCGTGGGATCTCCGAGCAAACCAACTTACTTGCTTTAAATGCCGCTATAGAGGCTGCTCGTGCAGGTGAACAAGGTAGAGGATTTGCGGTTGTTGCTGATGAGGTGAGAGCGCTTGCGCAAAGGACACAAGATTCGACAGCCGAGATTAATGGTATTATTGCCGATCTGAGGCAGCGAGCAGAACGGGCGGTTACTGCCATTCAAAGTGGAGTAGAGCGCTCCTCTGAATGTGTAGTAAAGGCAGAAGGTACTAAAGTGAGCCTTGAAACGATCAACACAATAGTCAATGAAATATCAGGTTTGAACTATCAAATTGCGACATCGACAGAAGAGATGTCGAGTGTTTCTAATGAGCTTAACGCAAATGCTGTGACAATTTCGGGTCTTGCGGATGAGTCTATGAAAAGTGCGCGTAAAACGCATGAAACGATGAAAAACACAGAGCAGGCTTTAGAAAATCAAGAGGTGCTTGTCGAGCAGTTTATTCGAAAATTAAACAGTGCCCACCGTTGAGTAGATAGCTTAAAGTAATACAGCACTTACCTCGTTGTGTATGGGGGAGATTAATCAGAGCTATCTAGCTCTGATTAATAATAGTAGTAAACGGAGCGGACCTAATACCAATTGCATTAATTAAACACTGTAGCCGTCTTCAACCCCTTTCACGGCATAGGCTACTGCATCATGAGCATGAAGAGATTCGTAATGGTTTATCTTCACATAGAAATCTAAATAAGTTTGCTGGTTTAGCAATGCTTTTAACTTTCTAGCTGCATCTTCACAAAACATTAGGTTTTGGCCATTTAGGCGCGCAAACTCTTGTTCATCTTCTCGTTTTACTGCGGCTTGAACGGGAGTTTTCAACTCATTTTCAACCAACTCGATCAGATCCAAAATCTCAAATTCAGTACTATTATTCGTAAGCTTAACTTTTATATTTGCAATCGAGCGCTGAGAGTGGGGTGTTGCAACGATCCCCTCTGTGCTACCTAGCCAGTTATGCACACTATGGAAATCTAATTGTTTGCCATCAAAAGCTTGTTGGAAAGCGTTTTGGATCAGTTGACGAGACAATGCTGCCGAACAGGGGCAAGTCGATGAGTAAGCAACGTCAAGCGCCAGTTCTAGCTTGTAAATACCGTTTATCAACGTCGCATCAAGGGTAATTGGGTATGATTTCCATCCCATTTTTTTACTTAAAAGCGAAGGGCGTCTGATAGGCAATTCAAACTGCAGGGTTACTTTTGCACCTGTACTTAAGTCGCTATGCGTACTTAAAAAGTTATCTAACAACTGCTTTAGAGTTTTAGGTGTAAGTACTTGCTCACAAGAAAGCGTATCAAGGGCAAGAAAGAGGCGTGACATGTGAATGCCTTTTGCGTCTTCTTTTTGCAAATTAACAAATGCATCGGCTTTGGCTGTAACAGTAACTTGATTTAGGCCTTTGCTTTCTAATACTAAAGGCAACTCTATGTTACCCATGCCTACCCAGTCTAAAGTTCCTGTTTGTAACGCACTAGCACTGTGTGCAATGTCTGGCATGTTATTTTGCATCGACGCTCTCTTTTCTCACGACTTAAAAAACGGGCATATTACACGAAATCAGATTAAGTTGGGATGGTGAGCTTAAATCTATCCACACTAAATTAGATGATTTGTGCATTTAGTGATACAGAGTCTCATTTCTGTTATCTATCGTTCTGCTTAGTGTGTATGAAAATGAGTGAATGATCTGGCCCTGTAATTTCTATACTCGCTTATTACTAGGGCTTTTGTATAATATTTACTTTGAGGGCTTGAAAAGCAATTCAGTCAGGCTCAAGCGGTAGAATATAAACTTGCCTGACAAGTGTTTAACAATGGTGAAGTAATAATATGACAGAAAATTCGTTTGGCTCATGGGCTCGAATTTTATCAAACTTGGTAGAAAGATACGGTAACAAGCGGGCGTTTGCCATCGCTTATGCTTTTACGCTCTTCGTTGCAGTTATTCTATCTTGCATGTTTTACTATGTTGCATTAGGTGTAGTTGAAATTGTCGATATATCGGCACTCTTTTTCTTAACCGCTGTCATTGCGCCCGCTCTTATCATGATGTCCGTCGCGGCAATGCGGGAGGTACATTCATCCAAGGCCTATTTGGAGTCGGCAACACAACAAGAAAAGATGCTGAACCAAACGCTGAAGGACAATATTAATCGTTTAAATAGTGAGATTGACGAGCGTAAAATTGCTCTGCATGCTAAACACCGCGCGATAGATGAATTAAGAAAAGAAATTGCAGAACGTAAAAAGACCCAACAAGAACTTGCACAGCAGGGTATGTTACTGCGAAGCATTGTTGATTCATCTCCTGATCTGTTCTATTACCGCGATGAAAACGGTGTATTCGCAGGCTGTAACAAAATGTTCGAATTAGTGATGGGCAAAAGCAGTGAAGAACTAATTGGTAAATCAGTCGAACAAATATATTCAGAGCAATATCTTCCAAAAGTACTTGAAACAGATAGCCAGGTATCAGAAACACAGCAACCATTAACACTTGACGTAGAGTATCCTGTTGAAGGCGAACCTCGTTGGTTTGAAATGCGCAAGCTGCCATTTATCAATGATAAAGGCGAGTATATAGGCTTGTTGGCCTTTGGTCGTGATATTACTAGTCGTAAAGAAGCCGAGCAGGCGTTAGAAACTGCGTATAAGGATAAAGGTAAGTTTATTGCTACGCTAAGTCATGAATTAAGAACTCCGCTCAATGGTATTGTTGGTCTGACGCGCATGATGTTAGACACCGATCTGACTGCGCAACAAAAAAGCTGGTGTAATACCGTGTTTTCAAGCGCGGAGACGCTTGGCAATATTTTTAACGACATCATTGATTTAGATAAAATTGATAGGGAGCAGCTAGATATAGCAACGGACAGTATCAATGTCTCTGATTTTATAAATGATGTAGTCAACTTTGCAGGTCTAATTGCTGATCAAAAGGGCTTAGAATTTACTATCAATCGTTCCGGAATCTTAGACGTTTATGCGTTACTCGATCCGACACGTCTACGTCAGGTACTCTGGAATCTAATTAATAATGCAGTGAAGTTTACCCACAAGGGGAATGTGACGCTGGAATGCCGCCGCGAGAATCGAGATGATGGGCCATGGCTGACAATTAGCGTTATAGATACAGGTATGGGAATATCCGAAGATCAGCTTGAACGGATCTTTGAGATGTATTACAAGGCTCCAGATGCATCGGGCAGCAATGCGATTGGCTCGGGCATTGGCCTTGCGGTTACTAAAGCTTTAGTTCAGGCTATGAAAGGAACGATAGCGGTTACTAGTCAAGAAGGTAAGGGGAGTCGTTTTGATGTTGAGATCCCGTTACAGCTATGTAATGCACCGAAAGAACAAAGTTACGCTGGTAGAAGCTTGTACATTTTACTTGTTGAGGATGTGCCGTTAAACGCTGAAATTGCAACAAATCTATTAGAACAGCGAGGGCATGAAGTTATCTGGGCTGAAACTGGCGAGGACGCTCTTTCGTTTGTTGAAACTGAAGATGACCTAGATCTCATTCTTCTGGATATGCAGCTACCAGATATCAATGGTGATGTTGTTGCGCGTCAAATAAGAGAAGACAGCCACTTTGATCACTTACCAATAGTTGCCTTAACCGCAAACGTCAGAAGCGCCGAGCAAGAGCTTGAGGGGATTAATGTTCAGGGAGCTTTGGCCAAACCAATAAATACTACTAAGCTCGACAAAATGCTCGCTGAGTTATTTGGAATTGAGGCACAGAAAAACAAACAAAGTATCGATATTCGAGAAGCGTTATCACAACCTGAGTACTCCGATTTAGATATCGAGACCATTTGCGACTTTGTTGAGTCTATGGGGGCTGCTGCATTCCAAAGAAGCTGTGACCTATTTACTAAGCTCAGTCCTAAGTACTGTCAAGAGCTCAGAGAGGCTGTTGCACAAAATGATATCGAGGAATATGGTGCGGTTGCACATAAAGTTAAAGGTGCTGCTGGTTCGGTAGGGCTGCAACTTGCCCAATTACAAGCGAAGAAAATGGAATTAGAATCAGAAGGCAAAGAGGAAGAGACACTATTGAATTGGGTTTCTGAGTTAGAGGCAAAAATAGAAGAAGGGCAAGAAGCCCTTCATCCATTAATTGCAAAACTCGCTGAAGATCAGTAAAAACGATTATTGAGCGTCGAGTTTACCAATGAAACGGTAACCTTCACCGTGAATTGTACTAATTAATTCAGGCGTATTGTTATCAGTTTCGAAATGCTTACGAATACGACGAATAGTAACGTCAACAGTACGGTCGTTTGCGCGAAGTTCACGACCAGTCATGTGCTTGATAAGCTGCTCACGGCTAAAAATGCGGCCCGGCGAATCTAGCATTAGACGAAGTGCACGATATTCACCTTTTGGTAGACGCTTTGAATCGCCTGTTGGAGATGTTAAACAGCGACTGTTTTCATCTAACTCCCAACCATTAAAAGTAATAACGCCGTTGCTATCAATTGTTGACTCTTCTGCAGACGTGCCTGTACGAGAGATTAGGTTGCGAGCACGAATCGTTAATTCACGCGGGTTAAATGGTTTTGTGATGTAATCATCAGCACCAATCTCAAGACCAAGAATGCGGTCAACATCATTGTCACGACCTGTTAGGAAAATAAGGCCGATGTTTTTCTTCTGGCGTAATTCACGCGCCAAAATTAAACCATTTTTACCAGGAAGGTTGATATCCATGATTACAAGGTTTACATCATCATTTGATGTCAACTTGTCATGCATGTCATCGCCATCAATGGCTTCGATTACTTTGTAACCTTCCGCTTCAAATAAACTAACGAGGTTCAGTCGAGTTACGTCTTCATCCTCTACAATTAGAATGACTGGCGTTTGCATTATTAATTAACCTTTTCGGAATATATAATTTACAATGTGTCCGGACTTATATAATAAATCCGAATATTTAAGATTATAGGAGCTTATCCAATTGTTAACAAGTAAAATCAGTTGGGATGAAACTTGGATACGGCAAGCAGCCTTGAGCGCACGATGAAGTACTGTTTTTCTAGTGCTTGCTTATTTATATACAGTCGAATTTTGCTCCCTTCTTGGACCAAAGAAGCAATCCCGCCTCTTTCTAAAAACTCAATACTTTCGCCCACGGTCAACATGTTTGACTCTATTGTATCGGTCCAAGTGGACAGTATATCATTTTCGCTAGTTTCATCAATGTATGTGATATCGCAAGCGCTGGAAAGTTCCCTATAACTCCACGTTTTTTTTGCTTCTACGAGCTCAATGGGTTTGCCTCGCACATTTAGCTTTGTTGCACTTTTTAGTTCAGCAGCAGGCCCTGATTCAAGTGAATAGAAGCAAAATTGAATACTGGTTTTTGTGTTTTCGTCGGGAAACTCGACGAATTTTGCCATCTGATAGAGAAAAGCAGAGCGAACCTGATCTGGTGATTTTGCAGTTGTATTTAAGGAGACAAATAAAAGCAAAATAACTAGATTAATCAACCTCATTTTAGATTACCCGACAGAGGAAGAGCTATAATAAATTTAGCACCTTGGCTAAATTCTTCATCTAAAGTGATCGAGCCTCCAAGTGCTTGGGTTACTAGGTTATAAACCAAATGCATACCTAGGCCGCTTCCTCCTTCACCTCTACGCGTTGTGACAAACGGATCGAAGATGCGCTTTTTAATTGCTTTGGGTACACCCATTCCGTTGTCTGCATATTCAATAGCAAGTTGTCCCATTGATGGTTTCACAGTAATTGCAATGCTATTGTTTTGTTGATCTTTAAAACCATGGAGTAAGGAGTTGGATATAAGCTGCTCTAATACTTGTTGTAATGGTCCAGCTTTACTTTCGATTGCAAGTCCAGAGTCACAGTCAATAGTCACTTCAGGTTGTTTTGTGGAGAGTTCAGCTCGCATAGATGCTACGACTTCAGTAAGCAGGTTTGACAAATCTATTCGTGAGTTCACTTCTAGATCCTGGCTTACTGCCAGGCGCTTAAAGCTAGAAACCAGCTCAGCCGCTCGGTTTAGGTTGCGGTAGATAAGATCAAGATTTTCAATTCCATCGTTAACAAAGCGCTCTAACTGCTTGGAGGTCAGAGACTTTGTTTGAAACGCTTCGCGAATATCGGATAATTTGTCTCTTAACAACGTAGAGCCTGTGATACCCAAACCGATAGGGGTATTTACCTCGTGGGCAACACCTGCCACCATTTGCCCCAGCGAAGCCATTTTCTCGTTCTCAATGATTTGGTTCTGGTATTGATGCATACGCTCTAAAGCGTTCAGCAGTTCTTGGTTAGCCTCTCTCAGCGCAATTGTGCGTTGATTCACTTTTTCTTCCAAGCTCTGGTTGAGCTGTTTTATCTCTTGTTTATCCGCTTTATGACGCTCAAGTTGATTTTCGGTGCGAGCTAACATGATATTTAAGTTATTTGCTAATACGTTTAGTTCAGAAATATTGCTGCCAGGCGCTCTTGCACTGTAATTATGATTTTTTGAAACGTCCTGCAATAGTGCTGAGAGTCCTTCAATTGGCGTCGCTATACGCTTTTGGATCCCCCTTGAAACTAGCAATACGAGGAGGAGTACGAATAAGGTGAGCGCGATATCTACCAAGATTTTTTTATTTATATAGTTTGAGAGCCTTTCTAAGCCACCGCGGACATAAACATAACCTTCAATATTCCCCTCATAAATTACAGGTTTAATCAATTCAATGTAGTCTTCTGAGACCTTCGGGGTTTTTAACTCTTCAATTTGATTAACCTTTAGCGGTACTGGTGGTGTTCGACTGGCGTTGTAACTGGTAAAAAATACAGGACTGTTGGTTACGTCATCCATGGCATAGATATGGATGTTTTTGATGATATCCACTTGTTGAAAAGACTTTAGACGTGCATCTTCAGTTTTTCGATCATCGAATAAAATTGTGATCTGAGAATTGAACGCAACGATGTCGGCTATCATCTCTATTTTATTGATGATCAGTTGTTTTTGCTCTTTTACATCAAGGTAAGTGGAAATAGATATGGATAAAGAGAGGCACAGCGCGGTTACAAGCATCACTGCGCTGATCAATACTTTTCTTATGCTTGTTTTGGTTAATTGCTTACTCATTCTTATTCCAGCTGTATGATCAGCCTTAGCTGCGGCTACAGAGCTTTTGAGATCCAATAACTCATTATAATAAAGTAGAGCAAATCTTTGAAAATGAAAAGATAAAAGGTGGGTTTGAGTTAAGGTTTACTTGATATAAGCAAGTAAACCTTAGAGTTAGTAAACTACTGCGCTTTATAGATGGCGAATTTAGTGTTTTTAGTGACAATTTCAAACTGTTCAAACTGAGCTTCTAAAATAGGTGGGTATTTTAAGAAGCTGTTTGCAACTAGCTGAATATTAGACTTGGTATCCATATGACGCTTGATGTTATGTAGAAATTGCTCAGCGATATCATAGTCTGTTGAAAGGCCTGTATGAAAAGGTGGGTTGCTCAAAATAAGGTTGAATTTACCGTTCAATTCACTTAAACCGTCACTAAGTAGCAAAGTTGCACTGAGGTTGTTTAAAGCTAAAGTCTGCTGCGTGGCAAACAGCGCAAGCGCATTGACATCCAAACAGGTAAACTTAAGAGTTGGGCTGTTCAATAAGGCGTAGCAGGCTATAAGTCCAGCACCACAGCCAAAATCTAACACTTTACCTTTATAGGGAAGAGTGACATTTTCTAGCAATAATTGAGTACCAGCGTCGAGCTTCCCATGATTAAATACACCTGGCAAACTTGCGGCAGTAAACTCTGTCTTGGCGATACGCACTGAAAATGTCTGTACATAATGGCTTACGTCAAAGCTTGGGTTGGCAGTAAGCTGATCAAACTCATATAAAATGCAGTGTTTTGCGCTTTCTAATTTATAACAGTGTGCAGCGTGCTCTTTAAGTTGCTTTTCTGCACTTTTCACCCCACTTTTGTTTTCGCCAACAACGAGTAACCTAGTTTCAGCCGTGCTCAAGTGACGGATGTTATCAAATACCATTTGCGCTTCAGGTTTTGATTTAGGGTAATAATAAATAACTAAATCAATATCTTGCAACTGCGGTAGTTGATGGTCTACATAGCTTTTAACGTCGGCGATTTTATCGGCGTGAAGGTGGTCTGCAAAATCGAAACTAAACGCATGAATTGCCGAACTTGGATTAAGCGCTTTTAATTCACATAGGAAGCCATCGCGCTGATGGTTAATGACCAGAATATTGTTGGCAATAAGCTCTTCTTCATTACGAAGTAGTAATAAACTTGGGTTGGTAAACTGCAACGCTAGCTCCTAGTGAATGTACTCAAATAGATGGACGATGAAGCAGCCTGTTGAGCTGCTTCATTATAGAGAGGGGGTTGTTTAGCTAATACGCTCGAACATTAAGTCCCAAACGCCATGTCCTAAACGATGGCCTCGCTGCTCAAACTTAGTAAGCGGTCTAAAGTCTGGACGAGGAACATAATCATTGCTTTGCGACTGGTTTTTATAACCAGGTGCTGCACTCATCACTTCAAGCATATGCTCGGCATAGTTTTCCCAGTCAGTTGCCATATGGAACACGCCACCTACTTTAAGCTTTTGGCGTATTTTCTCAGCAAATTCAAGTTGTACAATGCGACGTTTGTGGTGACGCTTTTTATGCCATGGATCAGGGAAGAATAGCTGTAATTTAGCAAGGCTGCCATCAGCGATACAATCCGCTAAAATTTCAACTGCATCGTGTTCAAAAACACGTAAGTTAGTGATGCCTTGCTCATCTGCATCCATCAAACAAGCACCTACACCTGGACGGTGTACTTCTATGCCAATAAAGTTTTGTTGTGGGTTATTTTTTGCCATCTCAACGAGAGACTTGCCCATCCCAAATCCAATCTCAAGAACGACTTCATTGCTGTTACCAAATACTTCTGTAAAGTCCAGCAAACCTTGTTGGTGCTCCAGTCCCATTGTTGGCCAGCATTTTTCTAGCGATGCTGCTTGGCCTTTAGTAAGACGTCCTTCACGCTTAACAAAGCTACGCACTTTTCTGATGTACTTGCCTTCTTCCTGCGCCTGTTCGAGCGCACTTTTGCTTGATTCGTTCATGGTCATTTCTATGCTCGTGAAAATGGTCGCACATTATCGTCATTCAGTTGGCAATAAACAAGTATAGAGTGAAATTTTACGTGGTGACTATTAAAGCAATTGTGATTACACTGGCGGCTTTTGTAGCAAGTACTAGTCAAGTTTATGAAAGTTAGCCAGCAACAAGCTAAGTGGTTTGGTGAGCAAGTTGTGTCTTGGTATCACCTTCATGGTAGAAAAACACTGCCGTGGCAACTCGGAAAAACACCGTATAAAGTATGGATTTCTGAGGTGATGTTACAGCAGACTCAAGTAACCACAGTTATTCCTTATTTTGAGCGCTTTATGGCGCGCTTCCCAACAGTAATTGCATTGGCCGATGCACCGGAAGATGAAGTGTTACACCATTGGACTGGGCTTGGTTATTACGCCAGAGCAAGAAATCTTCATAAAGCTGCAAAAGTGATCAGAGATAGCTATAAGGGTGAATTCCCACAAACATTAGAAGCGGTGATGGACTTACCGGGCATTGGTCGCTCTACCGCAGGTGCGATACTCTCTCTTGCGCTTGGTCAGCATCATCCAATACTCGATGGTAATGTTAAGCGAGTCCTAGCTCGGTTTTATATGGTTGAGGGCTGGTACGGAGTAAAAAAGGTCGAAAATCAGTTATGGTCTTTGAGTGATGCCGTCACACCAAGCGGTGATGTAAGAGCGTTTAATCAGGCTATGATGGATTTAGGTTCAGGCGTATGTACCAGAAGTAAACCAAACTGTGATGTTTGCCCACTTGTTGAGGAATGTTCGGCGTTCAAAAATAATCGGATTAAAGAGTTTCCAAACCCTAAACCCAAAAAAGAGAAACCAAAAAAGCGTACTCACCACTTAATAATTAAATGTGGTGATAAAGTTTTGATGGAGAAGCGCCCTTCGAGTGGAATATGGGGGGGGTTATTCGGCTTTTTTGAGTTTGTAGAGCAAGATGAGTTAGACGCGTTTATTAAGCAGCAAGAACTTAAACTTGAATGTACAAATACACTTGAACCCTTTGTGCATATTTTTACGCATTTTGAGTTAACTATTACCCCCGTGGTTGTGGAAGTAAAAAGTATGCCAGAGTGTGTGCATGATCAGCAATTGCTGTGGTTCGATACTCATAACCCGCCAGAGGTTGGGCTCGCTGCGCCGACTAAAAAGTTGGTTAAAGTATTAACCGCAATAGGGTAAACTGACGCTATCACTGGTGCTGACTCTCATTGAGTGCACGATTAAAATTGAAGAGGTAGATACTCATGGCACGTACGGTATTTTGTCAAAAGTTGCAAAAGGAAGCGCCTGGACTGGATTTTCAACTGTATCCAGGAGAAGTTGGTGAACGTATATTTAATAACATCTCCAAAGAAGCTTGGAAGCAATGGCAACACAAGCAAACCATGCTAATTAACGAAAAGCATCTTAATATGATGGATCCTGAGCACAGGCAAATGCTTGAAGAGCAGATGGTCGGCTTTTTGTTTGAAGATAAAGAAGTCGAAATTGAAGGCTACAGGCCACCAGAAAAATAAAGGTCGCATCAGCGACCTTTTTATAGCTTATAAACTGGCAAGGGGACGATTAATACTCTCTATCCACAGAAAGTTTAGCAAGTCCTATCAGTGCTTCTTTGTGCACTGAGTCAGGTAAAATGCTCAATTGTGCAATCGCTTTTTGGGCTTCTTCTTGGGCTTTAGCCATCGTGAAGTCAAGTGCTTTGGTCTCGGCTAGTGTTGCTAAAATATCTTCAAGATAATCAAGTCCATTACCACTTTCTATTGCTGTTCTGATCTGAGCTGTTTGCTGAGCAGTTGCATGCTGCATTGCATAAATAAGCGGAAGCGTAGGTTTACCCTCGGCGAGATCATCACCAATATTCTTACCCAGCAATTCTGCGTTAGCACTGTAGTCAAGAATATCGTCTACAAGTTGGAAGGCTGTGCCTAAATGCATACCGTAAAGCTTAAGCGCAGTTTTAATTTCGTCTGATTGCTCTAACACTACAGCGGGTAGTAAAGTTGCAGCTTCAAAAAGCTTTGCCGTTTTGCTGTAGATAACCTGCATATAACTCTTTTCAGTTGTATCTGGGTCATTACAATTCATTAGCTGTAACACTTCGCCCTCAGCGATAATATTGGTTGCATCCGCTAGGATCTGCATGACTTCCATATTACCAAGACCAACCATCAACTGGAATGAACGAGTGTAGATAAAGTCACCGACCAATACGCTTGCCGCATTTCCAAATTCAGCATTTGCAGTCGGTTCTCCACGGCGCAGTAATGACTCATCAACCACGTCATCGTGGAGTAAGGTTGCTGTGTGAATAAACTCTACAATTGTCGCTAGTGTGATGTGTTTATCACCTTCGTAACCTAATGCTCGTGCAGCCAAAAGGGCTAACATTGGGCGGATGCGTTTTCCTCCGCTATTTACAATGTATAAACCTAGCTGTTTTACAAGTGCAACATCAGATTGCATTTGTTGATGTATAAGTTGGTTGACGTCAAGCATATCTTGCTCAACCAAATTTTGGATAGTTTTTATATCCATTGCGCTCCGAGCCAATCTATTAACCGAAAATGAATAAACTTGGCGATTGTACTACAAAAAAATCATCGACTCGATAAATTGTCGTAGTTGCTTATAAAAAAACGTTTTTATGCTTACTTTTTGTGCTTTTAATGGTCTCGTAATGAGTGAAATAGGTACAGTAAAATCTCATTTGGCACTGTATTAGGTAAACTATAGATTCGCCTTTTGTCTGATGAATTGAGAGAAAAAAGAGCTTGGCTTTGACATTTTTTTGACTAGAATAGGGGAAAATATTTGATTGCCCTCATACGAGCTAAATTTTATTCACTTTCTTCAAATTTACTCTTGCGCCAAGATACGCATTAGCGTAAACTTCGCGCCCTATTGAAGAATATTAAGTTGCGTCGATTTGAGGGCGCACAGACGGAGTTAATTATGTACGCGGTTTTCCAAAGTGGTGGTAAACAGCACCGTGTGACTGAAGGTCAAACAATTCGTTTAGAAAAGCTAAACGTTGAAACTGGTGCAGCAGTTGAATTTGATTCAGTACTTCTAATTGCTGATGGTGAAAAGATCGAGATCGGTGCACCGTTTGTTAACGGTGGTAAAATTACAGCTGAAGTTGTATCTCACGGTCGTGGCGAGAAGATTAAGATTGTTAAGTTTAGACGTCGTAAGCATTCTCGTAAGCAGATGGGCCACCGTCAGTGGTTCACTGAAGTTAAAATCACTGGCATTAGCGCTTAATTTTTAGAGGTACAGAAAGATGGCACATAAGAAGGCAGCTGGTAGTACTCGTAACGGTCGCGATTCAGAAAGTAAACGCTTAGGTGTTAAACGTTTTGGTGGCGAATCAGTTCTAGCGGGTAGCATCATCGTTCGTCAACGTGGTACTAAGTTCCACGCTGGTTCTAACGCAGGTATCGGTAAAGACCACACAATCTTCGCAAAAGCAGACGGTAAAGTTGTTTTTGAGCAGAAAGGTCCTTTAAACCGTAAATACGTTAGCATCGTTGCTGAGTAATCGGTATTAAATACTAAAAAACCCCGCTTAGGCGGGGTTTTTTGTTTTCAGCACATCAATTACCAAATTAGCTATATCAAGGCGTATTAATACAATTGGTATTAGGAGCGATTTGTCGCTGCTGCTATAATGGTGTAGTGAATTCAGACAGAGTTAAAGAGTTTAAACCATGAAGTTTGTCGATGAAGTAGAGATTAGAGCGGAAGCCGGAGATGGGGGCAGTGGTGTCGTTTCATTCCGCCGCGAAAAGTTTGTGCCAGATGGTGGCCCAGACGGTGGTGATGGTGGCGATGGCGGTAGTGTATTCCTGCAGGCTGATGAAAATTTAAATACGCTTATCGACTATCAGTTTGAACGCTTTCACAGGGCTGAGCGTGGTACTAATGGTCAAGGCCGTAATTGTACTGGTAAAAAAGGTCAGGACTTAGTACTTAAGGTACCAGTTGGTACAAGAGTTACAGATGTCGATACTGAAGAGTGTTTAGGTGATTTGACCAAAAATGGACAAAAGCTGATCGTAGCGAAAGGTGGGTATCATGGCCTTGGCAATACGCGTTTTAAGTCAAGTACTAATCGCGCACCAAGACAGAAAACACTAGGTACTCAAGGTGAAGTTCGTAACCTTCGTTTAGAATTAATGCTGCTTGCAGACGTCGGTTTGTTAGGTCTGCCAAATGCTGGTAAATCTACGTTTATCCGTAGTGTATCTGCAGCCAAGCCAAAAGTCGCTGACTATCCATTTACCACGCTAGTACCTAATTTAGGTGTTGTGAGACCTGAAGCGAGCAAGTCATTTGTAATTGCTGATATCCCAGGCCTAATTGAAGGTGCTGCGGACGGCGCAGGTCTTGGCATTCGTTTCTTAAAGCACTTAGAGCGCTGTCGGGTGTTATTACACATTATTGATGTGATGCCGGTTGACGGTAGTGATCCTGTCGAGAATGGCTTCGCTATTATTAACGAACTGCACCAATACAGCCCTAAATTAGCGGAAAAGCCTCGCTGGTTAGTGCTAAATAAAGTGGATTTATTGCTTGAAGAAGAAAGAGAAGAAGTATGCGCCCGTATTGCTGAAGAGCTAGACGCAGAAAACTTTTATATGATCTCTGCTGCAAACAAGTTAAATACGCAACCTTTATGCTTTGATATCATGAACCTTCTTGAAAGCATGCCAAAAGATAAATTCGAAGAAGAGCAGCAAGAAGAAGTTGAATTTAAGTGGGACACATACCACAGACATGCAACTAAAAATGATAAGAACGACGATGATGACTGGGATGATTGGGATGACGACGACTACGATGTTGAAGTTATTTACGAGCGTTAAGTTACATTGAATTTATTCTAAGAGGCCCATATATGGGCCTTTTTTATACCTATTTGAACAGTATATTACTTCAACTCAGTATTCTCGCCGCAATTCTGTTGAAGGTGATATACTAATCAACCTGAACTCGGGATAACAACTTGTTCTCTAGCAGCTGTTATCCCTTACTACTGCGTTAAATTTGTTTGCAATAGGCCAGCTATTGACGCACAAATTTGCCTTGTATTAAGAAATAACTTCTGGCTAGAGTGATACTACGCTTTTGAGCTTAGTGATTTTAGTGGATTAACTTACTTCTTATCCCGAGTTCAGGTTAACCAAACATCTTGCATGCTAATTGTGTGTATAAACTAATACTAAAATACTATAAAGGTGCGTTGTGGTAATTTCAATGATAGCTGCGATGGCAAATAACCGTATTATCGGAAAAGATAACGATATGCCGTGGCACTTGCCTGCAGATCTTCAACATTTCAAAAAGGTTACGCTAGGTAAACCTGTGATTATGGGCCGAAAGACATTTGAGTCTATTGGTAGGCCTCTTCCTGGTCGTAGAAACATAGTGATATCCAGAAATCTTGACTATACTCAAGAAGGTATTGAAGTCCTCGCTTCACCTGAAGCCGCACTTAGTGCTGTTAGGGGTTGTGACGAAATTATGATAATTGGTGGTGGTCATATATATGACATATTTCTGCCTTATGCTCAGCGGCTCTATTTGACCTTCATCGATTTAGAAGTTGAAGGAGATACTCAATTTCCGGACTACGAGCAAGTTGCTGAATGGGAAGTGCTTGAAACTGAGTGTAACGAACCTGATGAAAGAAATAACCATAGTTATAAATTCGTAACTCTGAACAAAAAACTATGAGTTTCTTGCTAACAATTGTTTAGGTTGCTAAAATATAGCCAGTTATATGCTACGAATAAAGTATTAAAGGGTCTGTGTAATGAAATTAACTACCGTGCTACTGTCAGCTTCTATCGCTGTTGCAGCTTTTTCTTTCAGCAAACCAGTAAGTGCAAACGATCAGTTGGCGCTTTCTATATGTGAATATATCGCAGCGGACGATAAAAATCGCATTCGTAACGCTTTGAAAACATCACGCCTGAAAATGCGTAATGTTTACGACGCAATCCAGTGCAACGGTAATAACTTACTTAGACATGCTATTGCTAGCAACGCGGTCGATTCGGGCGAGTACATTATTAAAAGTATTCCAAAAAGCGCGCTAGAAGATGGTAAAGATTTAGCATGGGCTGAATCAAACCACGGTGGTTCAGCATTGATTGCTGTCATCAAAGAGCGTGCAGGCCTTTAATTGTAAAGTTTACGCAATATGAAAAGAGCCCTTGCTAGGGCTTTTTTTTATGCCTGAGTTCTAATAAACATACATTTGAGATCAAAGGCCTCACTAATTCTCCTTATTTATTTTTTGATTAGAATCAGCTTCCTTCCAATTTTTGTAATAAATTTCTGCTAAGGCTCTTGAGAAATCGAGCAATCGTGCCAATACTATTGTTAAGGGTAAACGCAAAAGAAGGATTGCATATGAAGATTAATTTATCTGGCCATCACGTAGATGTAACCGATGCTGTTAAAAACCACGTTCATGAAAAGTTTGCCAAGATCGCTAACCATTTTCCGTCGTTGTTATCCCTAGACATCATCGTCAGCAAAGAACACAAACAATTTTACACGGAGATAAGTACAAACTACGCAGGTAGCCGAATATCGGTAAAAGGTGAAGACGAAGTGATGTATCCTGCTATTGCTAAAGCGTCTAAAAAGCTTGATGCAGCTTTGAAGCACCGAAAAGGTCAGTTAAAAGCCAATAAACATCAGAAGCCGGTGAGTACAACTCCACCTATTGCGCACGAGATTATTCAAGAAATGGAACTGAAATAACCTTAGTTTCAGATAAACATCAGGCCCTACGGGGCCTTTTTTGATACACTTCCCAAATCATCCTAGCTAGCCTTAATTACGAGCATATGCCAAATTACCAAGAAATTTTAGAGCAGGCTGTGCAGCGAGTTCAACCGTTGTTACGCCAAGGCAAAGTTGCTAACTATATTCCCGCTTTAGCTGAGCAGCCGTTAGAACAATTTTCTGTTTCACTGCACACGGTAGATGGCGAAACATTTAGTGCTGGAGATACTGAAGCCAGATTTACAATTCAATCAGTATCCAAAGTAATGACATTGACGCTAGCACTGCAGCGCTATGGTGACGAGCTGTGGAGTCGGGTAGGAAAAGAGCCTTCGGGTACCGCTTTTAACTCTTTAACTCAGCTTGAGTTCGAAAATGGTATTCCAAGAAATCCCTTTATAAATGCAGGTGCCATTGTAACTTGTGATGCGCTGTACTCTCGTTTATCTGCTCCAATTCATACCATGCTAGAAAGCTATAGAGCGATGTCTGGTAACGACAAGTTGTGTATTAATAAGATTGTGGCGCAGTCTGAGTATGATCACAGGTATAGAAATGCAGCGATGGCTTATTTGATGAAGTCATTTGGCAATTTTAATAATGAAGTCGAGGATGTGTTGTGGTCTTATTTCAATTTTTGTGCAATTGAAATGAATACCACTGAGTTGGCGAAGTCATTTTCCTATCTGTCTAGTCAGGGTTACTGCAACTTATCAAAACAGCGGATACTAACCAAAAAACAAACCAAGCAAATGAACTCGCTGTTGTTTACGAGTGGTCTTTACGATGCAGCAGGTGATTTTGGTTATCGAGTAGGAATGCCTGGTAAGTCTGGTGTCGGGGGGGCAATAATCGCTATTGTGCCGAATCGTTTTACAATTTCGGTCTGGTCGCCTGGGCTTGATAAAGTTGGTAACTCTTTGGCTGGGATCGCGGCATTAGAATATCTATCCAATGAACTTGGTACTGCTATTTTTTGATGCTAAGTTATATACAAACTAGATGATATAAAGATAGCGACCGAAGTCGCTATTTTTACCAATCCTAAACAGGCTAAGAACCGTTATTGTTCCCAGTATGATTGCTCTAGTGAGTCTTCACGCTCAGGTAGGCCTCGAGATAGCCTTGGTGAATGCTGAACGAGTACCTCATAGCTTGCACGGTTTGCATATTTGCTTATCTGTGCCAAAGATGAATAGGTAATAGCACTTTGTTCATGCTTCGCCGAGTTTGGGACATTTAGCTTATGATATTCATTGGCGCAAATATCATGCAGAACAGCGGCAAGGGCACAGTCACCGGCACCATTCGTATTCTTGATGATATCCGGTCCACCCATGTAAGGAGCGGTATGGCTGTATGCTCTGATCGGCTGTTCACATTGGGCTTTTTTCATCGCGCGTGAGAATTCGTAGCGATTAAATTCAGGAATAGCACCAGGCAGCAACGGGTATTCAGTCACACGCTTGCAGCTGTCATCAACATAACCCGCCATAAACAGCCCTTTAGGGCCAGCGGTACAAATGACCAGGTCAACCCAGTCCAGTGCTTTATCCGCAGCGAGAAGTGGATCGCTAAAGCCTGTGATCGCCTCACCTTCTTCTTCGTTCATCGCGAGGATATCAACATGTTTAGCAACGAAATCAGCCCACCATTTGGGATCTTGTTCAATTAAGAACTTAGTGCCAAGCGTCAATACTACGGGGATGCCAGCATTATTGGCATACTCAACCGCCTGCATTGTTGCTTGTGTCATGGTTTCGTCGCCACTCGTGCGCATCAAATAAGCGCTGATCACTAACGCCGATGATTCTTCGATAAGCGTTTGGCATATAGACTCAGGACGTAGGTGGTTCATTAATCCTGCGCTGATAGCAAAAGTTCGTTCACCACTGTCATCAATAAGTGTAAAACAACGACCAATGGGGCCATCAACTGGCTGCAAGTAGTCCAGATCAACTCGGCTTGAGGTATTACATAAAAATTTATAGGCGTAGCTGCCAATCTTTATGTTTTCACTCATCACCCCAAGCAGTACTGAGCGGTCATCTGCTAGCACTGAATAGTTGTGCATGGTGTTACCTATGGTACCGCCGGCAAATTCATAGTCGATCATGTCATCACGTTTTAGCCTATCATAAAGGGCGTTGGTGACATCATTGTCTATCACTTGTGACATACCACGCTGTAAGTGGAATTCATCAAGAAAAGCTTGATCCACTTTCGCTTCGATATCAACGACGATTTGATCTATACCACAGATATAGCTCCTTTTTAGCCGATCATCAGCGTGTAACTGGTTAATAAGCGGATCTTTATCTTCCACCGGAAAATAGTGTTTATGCCTACGGCGTCCCGGAAATTTCATATTCTACCCGTGTGTTTTTGAGCTTACGAAATAAAAAAAGCGGCGAATTATAGCGTAAATCCAACCCTGTGAGCCACGGCAAAATTGCGAAAATTATCAATAATGTCCGCAAAATATTAAAAAGATGTTGGTAACATCCTGAGTTTGCTTATAAAAGCAGCTGTATTGGTGACTATGATTATTTAAGAATAGCAGCTTAACCAGAGCTCTGCTGGAGGTGATATACTCCATTTTAGGTGAGGACGACTATAAAATTATCATGTCAGAAGTAAAAGATGATCAATATTGGATGAAAGTGGCGTTAGCATTTGCTGACAAAGCTGAAGCTGAAAACGAAATTCCTGTCGGCGCTGTTGTAGTGAAAGGTGGTGAAATGATAGCTGCGGGTTGGAACCGTTCAATTACCTGTCATGATCCTTCGGCTCACGCTGAAATGATGGCTATTCGAGAAGCTGGCAAAGTCGTTGAAAATTATCGGCTGATTGATTGCACTTTATATGTGACGCTTGAACCATGTCCTATGTGTGCTGGTTTACTGGTCCATAGCCGCTTGAGCCGAGTGGTGTTTGGTGCCTCGGATGCAAAAACGGGCGCGGCTGGTTCGATAATGAACTTGTTACAGCATGAAAAGCTCAACCACCAACTAGAAGTTACATCGGGCGTATTGGGTGAAGTATGTGGCGAAAAGCTGTCTGCATTTTTTAAGCGCAGACGCCAAGAGATTAAAGCTGCAAAAAAGTTGAAAAACGGTAGTACTTAGGGTTGTACTACCGCAGTGGCTGTTTTCGCGTCCCTTTGCTCTTCCATTTGAATTAGCGCAAAAATACGATGGCGCAAGAGCATTTTACGGTGTGCATTTTTCATCATGACACGACGGCGATTTGGCGACGTGTATTTGGTGTTACGTTTAAATTGATGATTCCGACGTCTTCTCAACATAGAACCTCCGAATGTGAGAGATTAGGTGGGGGTAACGCCCCCAAATATTAATTTAGTATAAATACGCTATGCCTATGACAGATTTATGACCTTTTGAAGCATTTATCAAGCCAGTTTAGTAAATATAAATTACTGTTGCTTCTCGACTTCACTGGCTTTGTCTGGATTATCAACCGGAGTCGTTTGCGAAGAGGCTTTACTGCTGTCAGGTAGGAGTGCACCGTTGTCTTCCAACCACACAAGTGCATCATAATAGCGGCGAATATTATCTACATACGTTACCGCGACATCACCACGAGCATATCCATATCTTGTATTTCGATAGTAGCGCTTTTTAGTAAGTAGTGGTAGTCGTTTTTTAACGTCAGCCCAGTTATTCGGATCGCCTCCTTGATCCGCAGTAATGTTACGTGCATCTCGCACATGTCCCCAGCCCACATTGTAAGAAGCAAGGGCAAGCCAAGTACTATCGGGCTGCTGTATTTCTTCAGGCATACGGTCGAATAAAATACGTAGGTATTTGGCGCCACCTTCAATATTTTGCTGCGCATTGAGGCGGTTTGTCACGCCAACTTTTTTAGCCGTGGGTTGTGTTAGCATCATGATGCCACGAACCCCAGTTGGAGACTTAGCTCTGGGATCCCACATCGATTCTTGATAGCTGACTGCAGCCAGCAAACGCCAATCGATATTGTGCTGTTTCGAATAACTTTTAAACCACTTGAGATAGGTGGGTAAGGTACTATGTACGGCTTCGACAAAAGCTAAGGTGTTTACATAGTTAAACTCTTCGATATGACCAAAATACTTCTCTTCGAGCGTGGCCAAAAAGTTGTTTTGTTGTACTCGAGCGAAAAATGCAGGCAGCAACGCATATAACGAATCGTCTTTTTCATTACGCATCATCCACGCCACATGTTCATCTTTTGTAACTGAAAACGCAATACTGACGGTCGGGTGGTAGCGTCTAAATAGGGCCAGTGAATGTGAGTCTGTAATGGTGTAGTCAATCTCTCCATCAATGATGGCCTGAAGCAGCTCTTCCTCACCTTTATCTGAAACAACCTCCCAACTCAAATGAGGATGGCTTGTTTTCGCCTCTTCAAGCGCAATAACATGGTTGCTGTGTGCAAGTACGGTAATTGGCGCTTTAATATCATCAAAGTCTCTTGGCCATTCTCTCCCTTGTTTGTACACGAGCTTTTGACTGATCATTCTATACGTTGGGCCAAAACGATATTGCGCTGTTCTTGATGGGTGAAAGCTCACCGCGGAGGCGACGATATCTAAGTCTCCGGCATCTAGCCTTGCAAATAACTCATCTAAGTTAAAGTAAGGAACAATGTGTAATTCAACACCAAGCTCATTGGCAAATTCACTCGCCAGTTCATATTCGAACCCTTGTTCTCCAGTGGTGCCTTGGTAGTAGTTTCCCGGGCCCGCGAGCGTGCCAACACGTAATACCTTATTTTGTTTTACATGTTGCAACTGATTAAGAGGGGCTTTGTCGCACCCAACTAAACAGATGACAACAAAGCACATAAAGATGTATTTAAACATGGCCTAGGTTCTCTTTTGCGCTCGAAATCCCAACTTACCGCAGCAAAATCATAATTGCAAAAGCCGAATTAACTTAAGGTAATGATAGATTTGCATGATATTTTCTAGTTTTGACAAATTAGTGTTAATTCCGCGCGCTATTTCCACTATAATGAGCGCCCAAAGATATCGTTCAATCCTTAACCCCGGATGAAAATACCTATGTTAATCCTACGTGGTGCACCTGCACTTTCAGATTTCAAAGTCCAAAAGATCCTTAAAACCTGCGCTGCAGCTCAATTACCAGTTACCAATGTTTATGCCGAGTTCATGCATTTTGCTGATTTAACGGCTGAGCTTTCAGAGGCTGAGTTAACTAAGCTAAACAGCCTGTTAAAGTATGGACCGACTATTACGGAGCACACGCCAGAGGGCAAACTGATCTTGGTAACACCAAGGATCGGAACTATCTCTCCTTGGGCTTCTAAAGCGACAGATATTGCAAACAACTGTGGTCTTACGCAAGTACACCGTGTTGAGCGTGGTATTGCTTATTATGTTGAGGGTGAACTAACACAAGCTCAGTTCGACGAAGTTGCACAATTACTTCATGACCGCATGACCGAATCTGTTCATGCAGAGCTTGATGATGCAGCTAAATTATTCCGCACGGAAACGCCTCGCCCAATGTCTTCGGTGGATATTCTTGGCGGCGGCCGTGAAGCACTCGCGGTTGCGAACGTTGAGCAAGGCTTTGCACTTGCTGATGACGAAATTGACTACTTGGTAGAAAGCTTTGAAAAGCTTGGCCGTAACCCTAATGACATCGAACTGTTCATGTTCGCTCAAGCAAACTCTGAGCACTGTCGTCACAAAATTTTCAATGCTGATTGGACTATCGATGGTGTAGAACAGCCTAAGTCGCTGTTTAAAATGATTAAAAACACCTACGAAACCAATAGCGACAACGTATTGTCGGCGTATAAAGATAACGCTGCGGTAATGGTTGGCTCTAAAGCGGGTCGTTTCTTCCCAAATACAGACGGCGAATATGCTTACCACGAGGAAGATATCCACATTCTGATGAAAGTGGAAACGCACAACCACCCAACGGCGATTGCCCCATTTTCTGGCGCATCAACAGGTTCTGGTGGTGAGATCCGCGATGAAGGTGCAACCGGTCGTGGTTCTAAGCCAAAAGCAGGTTTAGTTGGCTTTACGGTTTCTAACCTTCGTATTCCGGGTTTTGAGCAACCTTGGGAAACTAACTTTGGTAAACCAGGACGCATTGTTAATGCATTAGACATCATGCTTGATGGCCCACTTGGTGGCGCTGCATTTAACAACGAATTTGGTCGTCCAAACCTATTGGGTTACTTCCGTACTTACGAAGAAAAAGTAGAAAGCCATAATGGCGCGGAAGTACGTGGTTACCACAAGCCAATCATGATCGCTGGTGGTTTAGGTAACATCCGTGAAGATCACGTGCAAAAAGGCTCAATCCCTGTAGGTGCTAAGCTAATCGCACTTGGTGGTCCCGCAATGAACATCGGTCTTGGCGGAGGGGCTGCTTCATCAATGGCATCTGGCCAATCAAACGAAGATTTAGACTTTGCTTCTGTTCAGCGTGAAAATCCTGAGATGGAACGCCGTTGTCAGGAAGTGATCGACAAATGTTGGCAGCTTGGTGATGATAACCCAATTGCGTTTATTCACGATGTGGGCGCGGGTGGTTTATCAAATGCATTTCCTGAGCTTGTCGACGACGGCGGCCGTGGTGGTAAGTTCCAGCTGCGTAACATCCCGAACGATGAACCAGGCATGGCACCACACGAAATCTGGTGTAACGAGTCGCAAGAGCGTTATGTATTGGCAGTTGCAGCTGAAGACTTTGCTCGCTTTGAAGCAATTTGTAAGCGTGAGCGCGCACAATATGCGGTAATTGGTGAAGCGACAGAAGAGCGTCATCTAACAGTCGCTGATAGCCACTTTGATAATAATCCTGTGGACCTGCCACTAGACGTATTACTTGGCAAGCCACCAAAAATGCATCGTGACGTTGAGTCAAAGCGTGTAGTGGGTACAGCATTAGATACTGCGGGTATTGAGCTTGAAGATGCAGCTAAGCGTTTGCTTCGCCTACCAACGATTGCTGAGAAAACATTCCTTATCACGATTGGTGACAGAACCGTAACGGGTTTGGTTGCACGTGACCAAATGGTTGGTCCTTGGCAGGTACCAGTCGCTAACTGTGCGGTAACGGCGGCAACTTACGATACTTACCACGGTGAAGCGATGTCGATGGGTGAGCGCACCCCTGCGGCATTACTTAACTATGGAGCATCAGCGCGTCTAGCAGTAGCAGAAGCGTTAACCAATATCGCTGGTGCTAATATCGGTAGCCTAAACAACATTAAGCTTTCTGCTAACTGGATGGCGGCTGCGGGTCACCCAGGCGAAGATGCGGGTCTTTACGAAGCGGTTAAAGCGGTTGGTGAAGAATTATGTCCTGCATTAGGCCTTACAATCCCAGTTGGTAAAGATTCAATGTCGATGAAGACTCAGTGGGATGAGAATGGCGAAGAAAAGTCAGTGACTGCGCCATTATCACTTATCATCACTGCATTTGGTCGTGTTGAAGATATTCGCAAAACAGTCACGCCTGAGCTTCGTACTGATAAGGGGGAAACCAGCCTATTCCTACTTGACTTAGGTGCTGGTCAAAACCGTCTTGGCGCCTCAAGCTTAGCGCAAGTGTACAAGCAACTTGGCGACAAGACACCTGATGTTGACAGCCCAGAGCTGTTAAAAGGCTTCTACAATGCGGTACAAGCATTAGTTGAATCAGGCAAGCTTATCGCTTACCACGACCGCTCTGACGGTGGTCTATTCACCACTGCTGCGGAAATGGCGTTCGCAGGCCACACAGGTGTGAGCATTGAATTAGATGCGCTGCAAGGTACAAACTTAGAAGTGCTATTCAATGAAGAGCTTGGCGCAGTATTGCAAGTTCGCAATGACGATATCGCCGCGGTTGAAGCAGTATTTGCCGAGCACGGTATTGCTGATATTGCACATCGCATCGGTACGCTAAACGGTGAAGACAAGGTTATCTTTACTCGTGGCGGTCAGGCAGTACTTGAAAATACTCGCACAGAGCTTCGCACTATCTGGGCTGAGACAACTTACCAGATGCAAGCACTACGTGATAACCCAGATTGCGCGAAGCAAGAGTTTGACGCTAAGTTCGATGACAAAGATCCGGGCCTTAACGTTAAACTAAGCTTTGACCTAAACGAAGATATCGCAGCGCCTTACATTGCAAAAGGGGTAAAGCCTCAAGTTGCCATCTTGCGTGAGCAAGGCGTTAACTCACATATCGAAATGGCGGCTGCATTTAATCGTGCTGGCTTTGCGGCAATCGACGTACACATGAGCGATATCCTTGAAGGTCGCTTAACGCTAGAGCAATTCAAAGGCCTAGTGGCATGTGGTGGCTTCTCATACGGTGACGTTTTAGGTGCTGGTGAAGGCTGGGCTAAATCAATTCTATTCCATGACTCAGCACGTGAGCAATTCCAAGGCTTTTTCCAACGCCAAGATACTTTCAGCTTAGGTGTGTGTAATGGCTGTCAGATGCTTTCTACATTGAAAGAGCTAATCCCTGGCACGGAAAACTGGCCACGTTTTGTCACCAACAAGTCAGAGCGTTTTGAAGCGCGTTTCAGCTTAGTTGAAGTACAGCAAAGCCCGTCAATCTTCTTTGATGGTATGGCTGGCTCTCGTATGCCAATCGCGGTATCACATGGTGAAGGTCATGCTGAGTTTGCAAGCGAAGCGGCGGTACAAACGGCACTGAATTCAGGTTCAGTTGCTGTGAAGTTTGTTGATAACTACGGTGATCCAACCACTCAGTACCCAGCTAACCCGAATGGCTCTCCTGCTGGTATTACGGGCATGACGTCAACAGACGGTCGTGCAACTGTGATGATGCCGCATCCTGAGCGTGTATTCAGAGCAGTAGCAAACTCTTGGCACCCAGATGAGTGGCAAGAAGATAGCCCTTGGATGCGTATGTTCCGCAATGCGCGTAAGCTAGTAGGCTAACGAAATAAAAAAAGGTCACTTCGGTGACCTTTTTTATTCATGGCTCGATAATTATCTATCGGGTACACTGAAAGGGAAATACCAATCATATTTTAGGGATACGAATGAAAAAGTGGCTTTGGAGCTTAGCGTTGATACTCAGTGTTTTAGTGGGTGTTTACCTTGCCAGAGTTCCTTTGTCGCTCTGGGCCATTAAACATTTTATACCCATTAATGAACTTCAGGTCAGTTGTCTTGACTGGCGCTTGTCGGGCTTCAATCGTATCCATATTACAAAAGCATGTGTGCAGACAGATGCGTTTAATGCCCAGCTTTATGATGCGCAACTAAGCATGCGCCAAGTCAATATTGAAAAAGCGGACATGCAACTTCTTCCGCCCAAAAAGTCAGATGCAACTCGGCCACAGCGCCTCGCATTACCACTCGACATCACCAGACCCAAAATGCATGTTGCCAAGCTCTCTATATCTGGCGAGCCATTACCAAAGCCATTAGTTGTGTCGATTTCGGAGTCCGAGCTGAATCAATTTGTAGTTTCAGGTGACATCGCTGCAGAAGTTACGTTGCAGCCAGAGCGTATTGCTGCAAATATTGATCTTAGTGGCGAGTATCTCAGCGCTTTGTTACCTCCTCAGATCCAAGCCCTTTCAGGAACTAGCCAACTTGAATTCGATGGTCTAGCTATGGACACAGAGCTAGAACTTGAAACTTTAGTGGCGCTTGAACAGGCTGAGTGTAAAGGCACCGTTGCGTATATAGGCGCTGTGTCAGGGCGGTATGATTTAGCCACGCAGCAGGGGAAGATAGCACTTGCCGAGCCGATTTCAGCGAAATCAACGCTTGATTGTCTTACTTCTGAATATAGCAAACTGTTACCGACCACTTGGCAGCTTCGTATACCGAGTGAAATTATTATTTCTGCGGATTCAATTGCGACAGATTTACTTGAAGTGACAGGTAAAGATAAACCGTTACAGCTTGAAGTTAACGAGTTGGCAGTCGACTTAACTGAGCCTTTCGTCAATGGTGATATTCGCCTTGAATTTTCCGATGAAAAGTGGGGCGCGCATACACTGGCTGGAGCGCTTAGTGCGCGGCCAAATTTTGTTAATATGAGCGGGGAAATCACAAGTGACCTTCAAAAGCTTACACTGCAAGATGCTATTGCTGAGAATCTCGAGCTCAATAGCCGTTTCAAAATATCGGGTGATCCAACCGAGCTAATTACAGTTGAGGCTCAGCCGAGTATATTCTCAACCCAGTTGTTGACATCAGATTTGGTGATTGATAATCCATCTTTGACGCTTGATTTACATGCGCAGCTAGATGTGCCAAAACTCAAAAGTGGACATCTACTACACAGAGTCTTACCTGAAGGAATGAGTTTTGCGATAACGCTTGATTCAAAACAGCAAAACCTGAGTGTTGAGAATGTAACAGCAAAACAGAGTGCGTTGAGCGGGCGAGTTGTGCTCAAGCCTACACATGATTTTGATATCAATCTCAACTTAACCAGTGCACAGATACAACAGCAGAATTATAAACTGAATGAGTTTGCGCAGACACTGCACTGGCAAGGCTCAGTCGCGACCGGAGAAATCTTTTCAACCCTGTCGGGCAATACTAAGGTAGCAGAAGTTAACTTAGCTGATCTCAGTTTGAAAAACGTGAGCATTGACAGCAAAGGGCAGCAGAGCCGCGGATTGATGGCGTCACATGTGATTAATATTGATGGTGTAAAGGCGTTGCTTGAGCATCAATATTCAAGCTTAAAACATCCAGCACAAATACACGTGCCCACGCAGCAGCTCACTCAACTTCAGCCATATATTGACGCGCTTTTACCGAACTTAAAAATTACCCATGGTAACTTCTATGCAGTACTCGAAGGGGATTTATCCACGCGCATATTTACCTTAGACGGGAGCGTTCAAAACGGCTCTGCGTTATTTAATGAACGGCTTATTCAAAATGCAACGATTGATGTCTTTGGTCTATTAAGTTCAGCTAATATTCAACTCAAGCCAACCACACTGAGTGTTGAAGAGTTGAGAGCTGGTGTTATCGTTCAAGCAATAACAGGCCAACTACTCAGCGAAGCAGGCGTGGCTAAACTGAAAGATATTAACGCACAGGTTTTTGCCGGTAACGTGGGGGTTGATGAAGTTAGTTTGGTCCCAACGCCGCAGGTCGTTCAGGTATCGCTAGATAAACTGAGTTTGGATCTTATTGCCGCCTCAGGGCATGATGCGGGCGTCGAGCTGAAAGGGCTAATCTCAGGGACATTACCTGTGCAACTCTCTTCATCGGGTGTGCGAATTGACTCTGGTAAAATACACAGTGTTGGTGAAGGGCTATTAAAGGTTGAAAACAATGCATCAATTAATGCGCTAAAAGAGCAGCAACCTAGCTTACAAACGGTGATCGGTGTACTTGACGAGTTGACCATTGAGCAATTGAGTAGTGGCGTAAATTTAAGTGAAGACGGCTGGTTGGACTTAGATGTTAAAATTACAGGAATTAACAAACTCCAACAACAACCAGTAAACTTTAACTATACACACTCAGAAAATGTGTTTACCTTATTACGAGCCCTACGCTTAAGCGACGAGATTACGCGCGAAGTGGAAAATGCGTTAAATAAAGAGGAGCGTTAGTGAATGAAATGGATGCTAGTGATATCAGCTTTATTGGTATTGAGCGCTTGTACTCATAAGGTGCAAGTAGAAACCAAAGAGCCTATTACGATCAACTTAAATGTAAAAGTAGATCATGAGATCCGCGTGAAGGTGGATAAAGAACTCGACAATTTATTCAGCGAAGACAGCGAGCTATTCTAAGGAGGATTTATGAAGCTAAAAGCAATCTCTACCCTAATTATTGGGCTCAGTATGAGTTTCGCCGCATTCGCAATTTCCATTGACGATGCTAAATCACAGGGTTTAGTTGGCGAAACTACATCGGGCTATCTTGGCGTAGTTAAAAATGGCCAAGGTGTGCAGCAGCTAGTTGATGAAGTGAATGAAAAGCGCAAAGAAAAATACCAGCAATTAGCGAAAAAGAACGGTATTACACTTGAGCAAGTGGAAGCTTTAGCTGCTAAAAAAGCGTATAACAAAACGCATTCAGGCCATTATATTCAAGTCAATGGCAGCTGGGTGAAAAAGTAATACTACCAAAATCTTACTAAAAAAGGCTGGCTAAACCAGCCTTTTGACTATTTATCCGAAGCTTAGGTTATTTAGCTTTGTGGCATTGCTGAAGCAAATGCTGCCAAAACGCTTTCCCTTTACGTCTTGCGAGGCGGATATTATTTTCTGGGATCTGTTCAGGATCGTCATACTCAGCTAACGCTTGAGCCATACTTTCTTCGCGGATCAAGTGGAGTGTTGGGTAGGGCGCGCGATTAGTGTAGTTTGCTGCGTCATGCTCATCACTATCAGCGAAAACATAATCTGGGTGAAAAGTAGCAATTTGATAAGTGCCTTCAAACCCTTGCGCTACTAATAAAGCGTTTGCTAGGTCGACGAGATCCAAAAAGTCGTCAAAATTGCTAAAACCTTTATCAAATATAACTAGTGTTGTTTCTCGCTCTGGCTCATGGTTTAACTCTGAGCACTGCTCTAACATATCCATCACGGCATCGTCGTGGCTTATCGCTTGAGACACGAAATAATGAATGCTGTTACTTTCAACTTCCTGTCGAGCAAACGGGCAAAAGTTGTATTTCACAATGACTTGGCTAACCCAGTTTTGCATTGTAGAGATGACTGTATTCATGAATTATTCCAAGCTCTTATTGATTAGTTTCATGGTTTTAGCAATAGCCCCGGTATTTTCAACTAGTACCGATTGAGCGTTAGCACCGATTTGCGTTCGCAGCGATTTATCTTCAAATAGCGTAATAATTTGAGCGGCAAGCTTGTCCTCATCATCGACTACGATGGCACCTTGTTGCACGATAAGTTGAGGGTATATATGCGCAAAATTATAGGTATGTGGGCCGGTTAATATTGGCACACCATGAGCCGCCGCTTCTAGTGGGTTATGACCGCCGCGCTCAATCAAGCTACCACCAATATAGGCGATATCGGCACCGCCAAATAGCCACTTTAATTCCCCTAAAGTATCCGCTAACAAGATCGAAGCTTCTGCGTTTATACCGTTACTACTCTTTCTGGTAAAAGCGATCTCTTGTTCACTGAGGTAGTCAGCAACCGCTTGAAACTGCTCGGGATGGCGAGGCGCGATAATGAGTAACGCATTACTTACCTGCTTTAATACTCGCTGATGTGCAGCAATGACTTGCTCATGCTCCTTAGGATGCGTAGATCCTGCAAGCCAAATTAACCGCTCGGGGTAATTTGCTTGAAACTGTCTTGCCTTTGCAATTTCTTCTTCGGTGATTGAGATATCAAACTTGATTGAGCCGGTAATGTGAAGCTTAGATTGAACAAGCCCGAGCTTGATGAAACGCTCGCCGTCTTCTTCATTATGGGCTGCAAGCAGATCTATGTTGCTCATTAAGCCTTTGGTTAACCAAGCATGCTTTTTATAACCTTGGTATGACTTTTCAGAGAGTCTGGCATTGACTACCAAGGTTTTACATTGGTTTTGTTTGGCGTAATAAAAAAGATTAGGCCACAGCTCAGTTTCCATCACAATAAGGAGTTTGGGCTTCAAGGTCATGAAAAACTTTCTGACCGCAAAAGCAAAATCTATAGGTAAATAACAGACATGTACTTGTACATCACTGTGAAAAGCTTTTGTTATCTCTTCTCTACCTGTCGGGGTGTTACAAGTGACAATGATTGGAGCTGCAGCTTGTTCTTTAAGTACTGATTTTATGAGAGGTGTGGCTGCAAGCACTTCCCCAACAGAGGCGCAATGGATCACAACAGCATGTTGCGGCAGCTTGTTTGGGTTAAAGCCTAAGCGCTCTGTAAAATGAGTTCGATAGCCAGGGTTTTTCCTACCTCGAATAAAATACAGATAACTCAATAAAATAGGTGCTAATACTAGCAACAGTAAGGAATATAGTCGGCGCGCCATAGGAGTCGCTTAAGCTCAAAAATCAGTATTTTACCTTGTTCCAAGGCGAAATTGAATGAACAACACAATTTTACACAGTTCAACAGATGCCTATGGGCTTTTGGTTTGGTAGTATTTAGCGCATTAAAAGTAATGGAATAACAAAATGAATTTAGCTCGAGTACTCGCTTGCTGTAGCTTATTAGCTTCGAATCTCGCTTTTGCGAGCCCCACAGCTTATTTATCTATTGGACAAGATCCGCTGTTGGAATATCAAATCGATAAAATGTTTGCGTTGACCGTTGGTACGCCTATGGCAAAGCCTTACCGTATCAGTGAAATCAAGATGCATTTGATGAAGCTTAGGCATATTGACGCCACATTACAGCAGAGTATTAGTCAGGGGATTGCACCTTATCTGCAGGACGATGCGTTGACACAAAGATCGATAACACTGCGTGTTGATAGCGGTGAAGAAAAGCAAATAGCCAACGACAGAGGTAATTACAGCGGTGAATATGCTGAATTGGGGCTCGGTGGTGTTTGGCGTGGAAGCGAATCAAGCATTTTACAAATCGGTGCTGAGTATCGAGTAGATGCAAACAAACTTGTTCCATACAATACTTTTTATGGCATGTCCTACGGTAACTTGCAGCTTAATTTAGGATATAAAGAACATTGGTTTTCACCATTTAAGCATTCGGCTCAAGTATATTCTAATAACGCTAGACCCTCATTATCAGCTTCTTTGGGTTTAGTTGTGCCTATTCGAAATTGGTGGAACTTCGATTTTGAGCTGTTTTATTCTGAACTTGAGAAAGTCCATGACGGGATTCGTTTTCAAGGCACGCTTCATGATGGAACACCTAAAATAGCGGGTAGTCACTTTAGTATAGAGCCATTAGCTGGATGGAAAATCGGTCTAAACAGAGTCATGCAATTCGGAGGCGGGCCTAGAAAAGTAGATTTTAAGGACTTTGTTAAGGCATATTTTGACCCTGTTGGAAACGATAATAAGATAGGTGATCTCACTCAAGATGATGAACTGGGCGATCAATGGGCAACTATCACGACCAGCTTTACCACAAATTACGGCACTCAAGCACAATGGTATTTAGAATACGGTGGTGAGGATAGCAATAACCATAAAAACTATTTGTTTGGTAATACGGTTGTCAATGTTGGCGTTTTTCTCCCTCAATTGACTTCAACGACTTCATTACGCTATGAGTTTACTGATATGGAAAGCTTATGGTACGTAAACGAAATTTACGATACTTATGGCAATACGATCGACGGATTTGGCGTTGGGCATTTTGCTGCAAACCATCGCCAGTTCGATGATGGTGCACCGACGCAAATTCACGTTTTAGAAGGTACTTACCAATCAGATTATCGTTCATTATGGCGAGCTAAGCTTTCAGTTATCGATAATGAAAGTAACTATTTGAATGAACTTGGTGAGCTTGGCGCTGAGTACGAACGTGGCTACGAGTTTGAGCTGGCGCATATTGGTGAAGCTTATAGCAAGCAAATCGAAACGAAATTAACCTTGGGTAAAGATGTCTTCGGTGAGAATTACACTTGGTTATCAGTCCATGTATACTGGTAGGTATCACGCGGGACAAGCATAGAATAGTTTAGGAACAAATATGTCATTGAATGAACAAGTAGCACAAAGCTACTTCGCAAGCTTACAGCGCCATGTTGATGTTTTTGAAACAATGGCAAACTATCACCAAGAATGTGTTGAGCTACTTGAAGCATGCCAAAGCACGTTAGCAGCCGGTGGTAAGGTCATTTGGTTTGGTAATGGTGGTAGCGCGGCAGATGCGCAGCACCTCGCTGCAGAATTTGTGGTGCGTTACAAATTAGAGCGCGGTCCTTTAGCTTCGATTGCATTAACTACCGACACCTCAATTTTGACCGCGCACAGCAATGACTATCACTTTGACTCAGTATTTGAACGTCAGGTTCAGGCACTTTGTAAACCAGAAGATATGGTGATTGGTTTAACCACATCAGGTACGAGCCCTAATATCAATTTGGCACTTCAAGCCGCAAATGAAATTGGCGCGTTTACCGTGGCATTGACAGGTAGAACTGGTGGCAAAGTGAAGGACATTGCTAAATTACCGATTATTATCGCAAACGATGAGACAGCGCGTATTCAAGAAGCGCATATGTTTATTGGTCACTGGCTATGCGAAGCGGTCGATATGCTCGTTGCGGCGGAGCAAAAAGCATGAAGTTAGCGGCGCTTCAACAGCTAAATAAAGCCAAGGTATTGGTGGTTGGCGATGTGATGTTGGATAGATACTGGCATGGAGATACTGGGCGCATTTCTCCTGAGGCTCCAGTGCCTGTGGTGAAAGTCAGCGCATTAGAAGACAAAGCTGGTGGTGCGGCGAACGTTGCCAAAAACATCGCTCACCTAGATGGTAAAGTGGGTTTGCTTGGACTTATCGGCGAAGATGACAATGGCAAAACGCTTGAGGCTATTCTTACCAAAGAAAATATTGAATCTAGCCTAGTTAACGTCGTTGAGCTGCCGACTATCGCAAAAATGCGTGTGATCAGCCGTCATCAGCAAGTGGTTAGACTCGATTTAGAAGAGCCCTTTCAGTTATCTCACAGTCAACTCTTGCTTGAGCGTCTAAAGCAAGAAGTTGATAAGTATGACTTTGTGTTGTTTAGCGACTACAACAAAGGGGCTTTGTGCGCCATTTCAGACATGATTGCGGTGGCAAAAGCTGCTGGTAAAACGGTACTTATTGACCCTAAAAATAGTGACTTGAGCCTCTATCAAGGTGCTGATTTTATCACGCCTAATTTAAACGAATTTAAACTCGCAGGTGGAGATACAAGTAGCGAAGAGGCACTCACCTCTAGTGCGCGTGAACTGCTGAAAACATCGGGGATCGGCGCTATGTTGCTGACGCGCTCCGAGCAAGGCATGTCTTTAATAACCAATACTGAAAAGTTTGATTTCCCGGCTCAAGTACAGGAAGTAAGTGATGTTACGGGAGCTGGTGATACCGTGATCGCCACACTGACGACGATGTTAGGCGCTGGAATGTCTGCTAAAGACGCGGTGGAAGTAGCAAATATTGCCGCAGGTATTGCCGTGAGTAAATTAGGCGCTGCAACGGTGTCACCGGAAGAGTTGAGTCGCAAACTGGGTCAATATCTTAGAGAAACGGGCGAGCACTACCAAACGCCATTTGAAGAAGTGCTTAAGCATATTACTTTTGCCAAGCAAAACGGCGAAACCATTGTGTTTACCAACGGCTGCTTTGATATTCTCCATGCAGGCCATGTGCGTTATTTAGCGCAAGCTAAAGCGATGGGCGACAGACTCGTTGTTGGGTTAAATAATGATGAATCGATCTCGCGTCTCAAAGGGCCTGAACGTCCAATCAATCCACTGAAAGAGCGGGCTATGGTGTTATCTGCACTCGCTTCTGTAGATTGGGTTATTCCGTTTGGCAGTGTTGAAGAAAATGACACACCAGCTAAGCTGATAGAAATGGTCAGCCCTGACATTTTGGTCAAAGGTGGTGACTATAAAGTGGAAGAGATTGCAGGTGCAGAGCATGTGCTTAATCAAGGTGGAAAAGTCGAGGTGTTAGCATTTTTGGATGGCTGCTCGACTTCCAATGTGATTAAAAAGGCACAGCTACAAAAAAGTTAACGTGCGCTGTGATAGGCTTGCATCAATACTTGCCATTGATTTTCATCAAAATAAAAGGTCGGCCATTTGCCGGCCTCTTTTTTAAATGAACGTTGCAAACGCTCCATGTTTGCGTGCTGCCAACTTGAGTTTGGCTGCATGATTTTTCCCTTATCAAAATCAATTAGAAATACTTTGCCGTTGGCATCAAATAAAATATTGTTGATGTTCAAATCATCGTGATAGGCACCGGCTTGATGAAACTGAGCAATGGTGTGGCCGATACTTTCCAGTTCATTTGTACTAAGCGTTCTTGCTTGCAAAATTTCGCAAACACTGGTGGCATCAGACACCGCTTCGGTCAAAATATCTGCACGATAAATACCAAAATGAAGTGATATTCTAGCGCCAAGTGGCGTTGGGACTGGTAAACCTTGTAGTTGTAGTTGCTCTAGCAAGGCAAACTCTTGATATACGCGAGTATTTTCTAATTTGGTAAAAATATATTGATCACTCAACAGCTTGCCGATTAAGCCGCCACGATAATAGTGCTTAAGTACCGCAACGCTTTGATTAAACCGTACGAACCACGCTGTTGCTCGGCCTTCTTTCGAGCCGACAATCGCATTATTTTTCTGCCAATATTCAGGGTCAAACATTTCTTCTGAAACATCATAATCTAGGGCTGAAGGCGTTAGTAAATAGCTATGCGGCTGTTTGGTGATTTGCACAATATAGGATTCTTAAGAGTCAATTGTGACATTCTAACTATTTTTCATCCTCAGTGAAACTTGCAAACTTGTTTGATTAATTTAAGATCAAGCGCTTGTTACTTTCCATGAGAACTATTGTTTTGAGCAAATCCTTGACCTCTATTTGTATTTTGCGACTTTCTGCGATTGGCGACGTATGCCATGCCGTGAGTGCTGTACAGGCGATCCAACGTGCACATCCGCAAGCGAAAATAACGTGGGTGATAGGTAAAGTGGAAGCCATGTTGCTGGCTGACTTACCCGGTGTTGAGCTCGTCGTATTTGACAAAAAACAGGGTAAAGCCGCGCTCAAGGCGTTAAAGGCAAAGTTCAAAGGGCAAAAGTTTGACGTATTACTACATATGCAGGTTGCGTTAAGAGCCAACCTTGTTGCGCGAGTTATTCCTACAAAGCAAAAAATAGGCTTTGATAAAGGGCGCTCAAAAGAGTTACACAGTTTGTTTATTAACAAGCGGATCGCACCTCAACAGTCGCCACATGTGCTCGAAGGTTTCCAAAACTTTGCCCGTGCAATTGGTGCTGAGTGCGGTGAGCCAACATGGCAGATGCCAGTGACAGCAGCTCATCAAGCTGCGGCAAAATCGCTATTACCTGAAGGCAAGGTTTTTGTGATATCGCCTGCGGCAAGTAAAGCCGAGCGCAATTGGCTTCCTGAGCGTTATGCTAGGGTTGCAGATCATGCTGCTGCATTGGGGTTTCAGGTGGTGATAACGGGCGGCCCAACGGAGCTTGAGCAAAACTTAGCAGCCGAAATTCAACAACACAGCCAAGCTGAGTTATTAAACTTAGTGGGAAAAACTGACTTGAAAACCCTACTTTGTGTGTTGGAGCAAGCCGAATTGGTGCTAGCACCTGATACCGGGCCTGCTCATATGGCTGTGACAGTTGGAACGCCGGTGATCGGTTTGTATGCTCACTCCAACCCAACTCGCACAGGGCCATACATGTATCAAGACTATGTGGTTGAGGTTTATCATCAAAACCTCATTGCGCAAAAGGGCAAAACTGCTGAGCAATTACCGTGGGGAACACGGGTAAAGGGTAGCGAACTCATGTCTCAAATTTCCGTTGATGCAGTAATTACGATGTTTGATCGGGTAATAAAAGAGCAGGGGATCGTAACCTATGCATAAGGCTGTATTTTTAGATAGAGACGGCGTTGTTAATAAAGATCACGCCTATGTTCATAAAATTGCGGATTTTGAGTTTATCGATGGGGTATTCAGTGCCTGCCAAGCATTTAGCAAAGCCGGTTATAAAATTGTGGTCGTGACGAATCAGTCGGGCATTGGCCGAGGTTACTACGATGAAGCACAATTTCACGCGTTAAGCGAGTGGATGTGCGCGCAGTTTATGGCGCATGGTGTTGACATCGCTGGTGTTTATTTTTGTCCTCACCACCCAGAAAAGGCACAAGGCCCATATAAAGTAGAGTGTGACTGTCGTAAACCAGAACCCGGGATGCTGCTGCAAGCGATAGCCGAGCATGACTTGGATCCTGCGCAAAGTATTATGATTGGTGATAAAGTCTCAGACATCAAGGCTGCCCGCGCTGCTGGCGTAAAAACAGCCATTTTAGTTGAGTCTGGGCAGAGTTTTAGTCAAGAGCAACAACAGCTCGCGGACAAAGTATGTGCTTCGTTGGCGGAGGTACCAGCCGCACTATGTTTGTCTGAGTAAAATAAAGTTTGCTGCCAGTTGTCGCAAATCGTGCATTTATTGTGTGAACCTTTTAAAATAAAGATATCTTTTAATGTACCAGGTATGATTGAATTGGTACGTTCCAATTAACTTGAGCTAATTAGCACAAGCGTAAACTTCTGATAGTGAGAATGACAACCGCCTATGGCGATACGTAGCTTACTATCACCGTGCAAAAAATGGAGACTCCCAGATGAGAGCATCGGCCTTCTACAGCCAGCTTCAGCAACAAATTGAAGAAGTAAAAGCTGAAGGATTATATAAAAAAGAGCGTATTATCACTTCTCAGCAGCAAGCTGAAATTGCAGTATCGACTGGCGAAAGTGTAATTAACTTCTGTGCTAATAACTATCTAGGTTTGGCGAATCACCCAGAGCTCATTAAAGCGGCGCAAGGCGGCCTTGATGATCATGGTTTTGGTGTTGCATCGGTGCGTTTTATCTGCGGTACGCAAGATATTCACAAAACGCTTGAAGCAAAGATCAGTGAATTTCTAGAAACAGAAGATACTATCCTTTACTCTTCATGCTTTGACGCCAATGCTGGTTTATTCGAAACTATCTTAGGCCCTGAAGATGCAATTATCTCGGACTCATTAAATCACGCTTCTATCATTGATGGTGTGCGTTTATGTAAAGCTAAGCGTTTCCGCTACGCTAACAACGATATGGCTGATCTTGAGCAGCAGTTAATAGCTGCTGATGAAGCTGGTGTGAAAACCAAGCTTATCGCCACCGATGGCGTATTCTCAATGGATGGCGTTATTTGTAACTTAAAAGCGGTTTGTGACTTAGCGGATAAGTACGACGCTTTAGTGATGGTTGATGATTCACACGCGGTGGGTTTTGTCGGTGAAAATGGCCGCGGAACACCGGAATACTGTGGTGTATTAGATCGAGTGGATATTATTACAGGAACGCTTGGTAAAGCACTTGGCGGTGCATCGGGCGGTTACACCTCTGGTAAGAAAGAAATCGTAGAGTGGTTACGTCAGCGTTCACGCCCTTATTTATTCTCAAACTCGCTAGCGCCTTCAATTGTTACTGCTTCAATCAAAGTACTAGACATGATGAAAGAAGGCGATGCCCTACGTGCTAAACTATGGGATAACGCAGCTTACTTCCGTACTAAGATGGAAGCTGTTGGCTTTACTTGTGCGGGTAAAGATCACGCGATTATTCCGGTTATGTTAGGCGATGCCAAAGTGGCCTCAGAAATGGCTGACAGACTGCTAGCTGAAGGGATCTATGTGATCGGTTTCTCTTATCCTGTCGTGCCAAAAGGTCAAGCTAGGATCAGAACACAAATTTCAGCTGCGCATACGACTGAGCAGCTAGACAAAGCAATCGAAGCCTTTACCCGTATTGGTAAAGACCTAGGCGTCATTTAATTTTGCCACCGGCTTAAGCCGGTGCAGCTAACGAGCGAATACTATGAAAGCATTATCCAAGTTGAAAGCTGAAGAAGGAATTTGGATGGCGGATGTGCCAAAACCGGAAGTAGGGCACAACGATCTATTGATCAAAATCCGTAAAACAGCAATTTGTGGTACCGACGTACACATCTACAAATGGGATGAGTGGGCACAAAACACGATCCCAACTCCAATGGTTGTGGGACACGAATACGTAGGTGAAGTGGTCGATATGGGCCAAGAGGTACGTGGTTTTAGCATTGGCGACCGAGTCTCTGGTGAAGGTCATATCACATGTGGTCATTGTCGTAATTGTCGTGCTGGTCGCGTTCACCTATGTCGTAACACCATTGGGGTAGGCGTTAACCGCGAAGGTTCATTTGCAGAATACCTAGTTATTCCTGCTTATAATGCGTTTAAGATCCCTGACAACATTTCTGACGAACTCGCTTCTATCTTCGACCCATTCGGTAATGCAGTGCACACCGCACTGTCGTTTGACTTAGTTGGTGAAGACGTCCTCATTACTGGTGCGGGCCCAATTGGTATTATGGCTGCGGCAGTGGCGAAACACGTCGGGGCGCGTCATGTGGTTATCACAGATGTAAACGAATATCGCCTTGAACTTGCCACTAAAATGGGTGCTACGCGAGCAGTAAATGTTGCCAACGAAAGCCTCGAAACGGTTATGAAAGATCTTGGTATGACAGAAGGGTTCGATGTTGGGCTTGAAATGTCAGGTGTTCCTTCTGCATTTAAAGGCATGTTAAACAGCATGAACCATGGTGGTAAGATTGCAATGCTGGGCATTCCTCCTTCTGACATGGCGGTGGATTGGAACCAAGTGATCTTCAAGGGTCTAGTGATCAAGGGTATTTACGGCCGTGAAATGTTTGAAACTTGGTACAAAATGGCAAGTTTGATCCAGTCAGGCTTAAACCTTGACCCAATCATTACACATCAGTTCCATGTTGATGACTTCCAGACTGGCTTTGATACGATGATTTCAGGGCAATCAGGTAAAGTTATTCTGAATTGGGATTAATGCTCAACTTTGCTTAGTGCATGAATGAGTAGTTATAATAGAAAGACGGCTAGGTCGGTAAGGCTTAAGCCGTCTTTTATTTTTTAGTTTTGAATGGGTAACACATGTCTTTTAAACATATTTCAGTAGCAGACACACAAGCGCTTTTAGGCAATGATGATGTAGTGGTAGCAGACATCCGCGATGAAAATACTTTTGCACAAGGGCATATTCCAGGCGCCGAACATTTATCTAACGCTAATCTTGCACATTTCATGCAAGAGAAAGAGTTTGACCAACCCATTGTTGTGGTGTGTTATCACGGGATCTCCTCACAAGGCGCAGCTAACTACCTAGTTGAGCAAGGCTTTGAAGATGTTTACAGTATGGATGGCGGTTTTACGCAGTGGGCAAGTGAATTGCCAAACGAGATTGAAAAGTGAAGTTAATAGCCCATTATCACAATGCACGACTAGCTCAAGGTGCGGTCGATTATTTTAAGACGCAAGAGGTTTATTGTGTTTTGCAAAGTCACGATGGGCAACAAGTTGAAGTTTGGCTAGAGCGTGGTGATGAAGCGCTTGCTATGCGTCTTTGGCAAACGTTTTTGGAGCAACCTGAAGCAGAGTTATATCAAGCGGCTTCTTGGCAAACAGGAAGTACACAAGGGTTATTTAGCTACCAAGGCCAAAACTTAAACTTAGTAAAGCGCTTTTTGGGATTGAACTGGTTATTACAGGGCGTTTTTGGTGTCAGTATTATTATTTTTGTTGCCATGTTGTTTGGTGACGCTAATGGCATCTTTTCTGCGCTACGTTTCTCCCTAGATAAACCTTGGACTTGGATAGCGCCTACACTCATACATTTTAGCGCCATACATTTGATTTTTAATTTAAGCTGGTGGTTGCACCTTGGCGCGCAAATTTCAGAGAAACTAGGTCTCTGGGCATTAGTTTGCATCTACTTTGTAACCGGCTTAACCAGTAATTTTATGCAGTTCCTATTCGTTGACGCTAATTTTGGTGGACTAAGTGGTGTGGTCTACGGACTACTAGGCTTTTGCTGGGTAATTGGTCATCGAAACCCTGCAGGAGCGGCTTTGGTCTCTAAGCCTGTTATTGGTTTTATGCTGCTTTGGATGCTGTTTGGATTTACGGATATGTTTTTCATCAACATGGCTAACTGGGCGCATTTGTTCGGATTGCTATCAGGTATGTTGGTTGCGGTATTTTGGCCTATCAACAGGCAACGCAAAGAGAATAGCTAGTTACTTCGAACTCGGGATCTAGCGCTTCCGAGTTCTTGTATGAGTTGGTTCGCTTAGTGATATAAATATTTGGTAAAAAGCACATCTCGAACAATTTCCTGCCCCGTTTCTTCTTTTAGCAGTGTCTTTAGCTTTTCAGCACAGCGTTTTCTGATTTCTTCTCTGCCAGTTAATGACTTAATGGTTTCTTCATTTTCTTTACTCAGGATCTGTACGATTGCATCTCTTAGTAAAGGGGTATGGTGTTCAACCACGGCAATATTTGCAACGTCATTTAACATTAGGTCAACGGTAACACGGACATAACCGAGTTTTTTGTTGGACTGGCCTATGTAGTTTGTGATGATATCTGGCTCAAATCCGTAATACCCAATAGTTGAGTCCGCTTTTACAGGGGAAGCCGTGGTTAATGCAATGCATAATGTGAGTACAACAGCCAACAGTCTCATGTTTAATTAGGTATCCTAATACAAATTACTTTTTACTTAGTTTATACATAATTGCGTTGATTTTACAGGTAGCTTCAATACAAACATAAACTTTTTAGAAAGCCTCTGCTCTGCTATTATGACCGCGGATTTTTAAAACGGAAATAGAACGTTGCCTTTGCAATTACCCTTAGAGCTCCCTTGGCTGAAGAACACACAGTTGGTGGATGTTGAGCCAGCACTTTCTCCTTATTTACTAGAGACCCAATCTCTAACCGCAAAATTGAAAGAAACTTGTGATAAATTTTCTGTGACTGTGCTTGCTAATGAGTTCAGGAGCGCTCCAGATGCGTTACGTACAGAGCTTTCTGAACAGGTTTGGTGCCGAGAAGTAACGTTAAATTGTAACGGTAAAGCAGCTGTATTTGGACAAAGTTGGCTCAATGAGGACGCATGTACTGTAGGCATGGATGCAATCGGTGAGACACCTTTGGGTGAGTTACTGTTTACTGATTCAAATTGGCAGCGCGGAGCCCTTGAGTTTCTTCGCTTATCTACTGCCGACTATCCGGCGCTGATTGAACTAATTACACCCACTACTGGCGTCGCCCCAGAGCGTTTATTTGCTAGAAGAAGCTGGTTTAAAAACGGCAAAGCAAAGATTTTAGTTTGTGAAGTCTTTATATCGGAAAGCTTTTATGATTGACCACCAGAAATGGCAGGCTTACAGCCAACTTATGCGATTAGACAAGCCAATCGGGACTTTACTATTATTGTGGCCAACGCTTTGGTCACTGTGGTTTGCAGCTGAAGGTGTTCCAAGTATTTGGCTTATTGTAATCTTTGCTCTGGGTGTATTAGTAATGCGCAGTGCGGGTTGTGTTATCAATGATTTTGCTGATCGCAAGGTTGATGGGGCTGTAAAGCGTACGGCGACAAGACCGCTTGCAAGGGGCGCTGTAACGAGTAAAGAAGCGCTAGGACTATTTGCCTTTTTGGTTGTAATCGCTTTTATTCTGGTGCTTTTTTTAAATTGGCAAACCATTGTATTATCGCTTGGCGCGCTTGCGTTAGCCTCTGTTTATCCTTTCATGAAACGTTATACAAACTTACCTCAACTCGTACTTGGGGCTGCCTTTAGCTGGGCAATACCGATGGCTTTTATGGCAGTAAATCAAAATGTGCCAGTGCTTGCTTGGGTATTGTTTGTTGCGAATTTAATATGGACGGTCGCTTATGACACTATGTACGCCATGGTAGATAGGGATGATGATTTGAAGATAGGGGTCAAGTCTACTGCGATTTTATTCGGCAAATGGGATCTTCATATTATTGCGTTGCTCAACATCACATTCATTACGATGATGGCGGCAGTTGGTGTAACGTTTGACTTGAATCTCGCTTTTTGGTGCGGCTTACTAGCAGCTTCTGTGCTGCTTATTAGGCAACAATATGCCATACGCTACAGAGATAGAGACAGATGTTTTTGGGCTTTTTTAAACAATAACTATGTGGGCTTGGCGATTTTTGTCGGGGTCGTACTGGGCTTTTTACCGCTCTAAAGCGAGTAATTAAAAACGGGCAAGTAATACAGATTATTTGCCCGTCTGTTTAGCAACTAATAAGTTACTGTATGCTTGCTAGATGAAGATGCTGCATCCTCAATTAGCTCAAGCAGGTGATTTATATGCGCATTTGAGCCAACTTGGTGATTGGTTTGTACAATCAATTGTTCTCTATCCAAAGCCTTATTGGTTTTTAAGAAAACTAAGTTAGGATCTTGTGCGATAGTTTTTGAATGTTCGATACTCGCAATTGCAAAGCTATTGCTATTCTTCAAACCATCAATTACTTGTTCAATATTACCAATTTTAACGCTCGTTGATTTGTTTAACGAATCAACGGCTTCATTAAGCATACTTTGTACTTGCTTCGACTGTGAGAAGCAGCCATACATAGGGTATTGTGTTAATTCGGCTTTTCTGATGCTGTCTTGATTTGCTAGAGGATGATTTCTCGAAACAAATAAAACTAACTGATCAGGCAGGTGAATATCACTCACTATGCTATTTGCACTTTGTAAATACACGCTGATATCAATCTCACCAAGTTGTAGCTTACGAGTAAGCTCCAACTCATCTTGCAACTGCATTTCGATCTTCACATTAGGGTACTGAGCTAAAAACTGACCGCAAGAAACTGGCACGATGCTACTAGCTTGAGTCGTATAACCAATAATTAACTTTTGGTTATCACGACCAAACAAGCTTTGCTTAATGGTTTTCTTGGTTAGATCGAGTTCTGATAAGGTTGTTTTGCAATACTTTAAGAACAGCTCACCTTGTTCAGTCAGTTTTACTGAACGTGTTGAGCGTTTAACGAGTTCACAACCTATTTCATCTTCAAGGGTTTGGATGCTTCGAGTAAGCGCTGAAGTACTGATCTGGGTTTGTTCTGCGGCTTGTCTAAAATGTCTTAGATTACCTAATGCTACGAACTGCTCGAGTTGTTCAAATCTCATGTGAAATTCCTTTTAATTTCAACTAAAACACATTTATTACGTCTTTTCCCAATAATAATACACCAAACGGGAAAAAGAAAGTGAAGTTTTTACATTCTGATTACAAAGTTAGTCAGGATACCTGTCACGTATCTCAATAAATTGTTCCAGATTTTTTAGAAAAAGGTCAACCAATTTGGGTTCAAATTGTTTACCACTTTGAGTATTTAGCAAATCTATTACTTTATCTAGTGGCCAAGCAGGCTTATAACACCGTTCACTTCCTAGTGCATCAAAGACATCTGCCAGAGCGGTGATCCTGCCGACAATGTTAATTTGCTCTCCCTTTAAACCTCTAGGATAGCCTGAACCATCCCACTTTTCGTGATGTTGATGCGCGATTAATGCGCCACACTGCAAAATCTCATTTGTTGAATTTTTTAAGATTTCAAACCCTTGCTGCGCATGCGTCTGCATAATTATCCATTCTTCATCAGTGAGTTTTCCGGGTTTATTTAAGATTTGATCTGGAATACTGATTTTGCCAATGTCATGGAGCGGAGAGGCGAGTTTGATGATTTCTGCTTGGTAGTGAGAGAGTCCGTAAAGCTGAGCTAAAAGCATACTATAATGTGCCACGCGTTTTACGTGCGAGCCTGTTTCTTTCGAGCGTTTTTCGACGGCTTCACCTAAAATATAAGAAAGCTCTTTTTGAGAATCTTTGACGGTTTCACGCAACTTCAAGTTGTCGTAGGCTAGTGCAATATTGTTTGCAAAAAATTCAAGTAGCTGGAAGTCCATGCTATGAAGTTCGCTGTCCTTACTCACATAAATCATCGTTTCACTCCCTTCTCTAGAAGGGAAATAGCCAATATATTCATTACGGGTTTTGAGCGATGCTTTTTTATTATGTGTTTCTATAAACAGATTTTGTACATTCTCGGGCAAGGTAACATTACTAGGTTCTACGCCAGCACCTGAGGCTGCAAGTAGTTTAAATTTTGTCGGTTCGTTGGCTTGGTGATTTACCGCAGCTGCGCAATATATTTCCGAATCAGATAATCCCATTACAGCGGATACATGAGATAATATGGTTGATGCGAAATCCTGAATATTGCTACACTTCAAAAAGTTTGAGGATGCATCAATAATGCGTTCAAGTCCCATTTTGTGCTTTTCGATGGTTTGAATATCCCGGTGAGCCCGTAAAGCAGAATAGAGTAGTGTTTTTAGCTTGACGGCAGTGAGCTCGGTTTTGTTCTTATAGTCATTAATATCGTAATCGCGAATGACCGATTCTTCCGGGGCTTCTCCTGGCTGCCCAGTGCGCAGGACAAGGCGAATATCAAAGTTTGCTAAGTCATCGCGGATATATCGCACTAAATCAAGCCCTGCATGATTACTTTCCATTACGACATCAATGAGGCCTACAGAGATATTCTGCTCCGTGTCCAAGATGGCTTTTGCTTCTTGTGCAGAGTAGGCGTGATGAAATCTCAGTGCTTTATTCTCAAATTTAAAGCCAGACAACACCAGTTTAGTCACTTGGTGAATGTCTTCTTCATCATCTACAACCAGAATATCCCAGTAGGTTTCGGCCATTTTATTTGTAGGGCTTTCTAGCACTTCATCTGAGAACAAAAATCCGCTCACAGATTGCTCCTCTTTTTATGCTGACTCAACGTTAGTATAGTCGGCAGTAACAAGGCCGCTAATCTTGTTGAGGTTTTTTCTCGATATTTTGCAATTCTAGTTCGATTGCATCGCAAGAAATGTGGATTTCATAAAGAGAAAGTAGCAATGACAAGGTCAGGCTACACAGACTCGCACCAAACAATGTGACGCCAAGTAAGGATATTTCAAGAAACAGGGCAAACATTGAAGACGTGCAGAGTAAAAATGCGATTACACCCCATACTTGCATTCGTCTGATCAATCTAATTCGTTTTCTTAAGTTTTCTATTTGTGCTTTAACCAAGGATCTTATGGTGTCGCCTTCTCGGGCGTTTAATTCACGGATCAATTGCGCGAGTACCAAAAAGCGATTGGTGTAAGCGAGCAGTAATAAAGAAATTGCTGGGAATAATAGGCCCGGTGTTGTTAGAGTCATAGTCGTATTTTAATGGAATAGCTTGATGTTTAAGTGTGATGATAATGAACGATTTTATCAAGAAACAAATGAGCACAATGAGTGCTAATTCAATAGTGAAGATAATGCAATGAGTGAACAATCTTTTCATTGGGTGCAATTGTGCGCTATCAGTGGCTTTGTTGAAGCACATTTACTCAAAGGTCAACTAGAACAAGCGAATATTCAGGTTCGCTTACAAGGTGAGCATTTGTCAGGTGCTATTGGTGAAATTCCAGCAGAGCAAGCTGCCATCAAGCTCTTTGTTTATGCAATAAAGTTACCCGAGGCTCAGGAAATATTGGTAAACTATAACAAATCACGACATCGCAGTGCCGCCGAGCTGTCGGATTGGCTATGTAATCACTGTGCAGAATTAAATGGACCAGCGTTTGAATATTGCTGGCAATGTGGAAATAAGCATGAGCAAAGCAAATAACTTTCAAAGAATTAGAGAGTTAAATTATCTTCAAAAAGCAGTCTTAGGCGCTGCTATTATTGAACGTATGTTGCCAAATTATTCACTATTTAGTGAGGCAACGGGTTTTGGCGACGAGCAAGTACTCAGAAATGCGCTGAATTTAATTTGGGAGAAAATATTACTGCCAAAGAGCAAAATTAGCTTAGAGAAGCTGGTTGAAAAGGTAGAACCAAATGTACCTGAGCTCAGTGAGTTTGATATGTTTGGTACCTATCCCGCAATCGACGTAGCGACTGCGCTGTTAGGCATGTTACAAGGCCTGATGACAAAAGATGAACATGAGTTTGTAAGTGTTGCCAAAATTTCTCAGGCAACGGTAGCTAAATACATCGAGTTTATGTTGATGGCGGAAGATATATCTCCTACGAATGAGTTAGTGCGTGAGCACCCGCAGATGCAGTATGAAATTGAAATCCTCGCTGAGCTTATCGAACATGTGGAAAATATGGGACGTATTAGCAGCGAATCGGTGAAGTCGCTAAAGGCCTTGGCACTAGCTGACGGCCAAACAAATATTGGTTTGGAACTTGAGTAGTTGATTTCGTATAATCAGCGGCTGCAGTAAAGAGTTTGGAGAAAGTAACTTGCGTATTTTGGGTATAGAATCCTCATGTGATGAGACGGGTATTGCTATTTATGATGATGAGCAAGGGCTGTTGGCACATCAATTATATTCTCAGGTAAAAGTACACGCCGATTATGGTGGGGTAGTGCCTGAACTTGCTTCTCGTGATCATGTACGCAAAACAATTCCTCTTATTGAAGCTGCTTTCGCCCAAGCGGGTTGTGGTCCAGAAGATCTTGATGGCATTGCTTATACCGCAGGGCCGGGTTTGGTCGGTGCTTTGTTGGTTGGCACCTCAATTGGTCGCTCGTTAGCATTTGGTTGGGGGATCCCTGCCGTTGCCGTACATCATATGGAAGGCCATTTGCTTGCCCCTATGCTTGAAGACGATAAACCAGAGTTCCCATTCGTTGCGCTGCTAGTCTCTGGTGGCCATACCATGATGGTCAAAGTCTCGGGTATCGGTGAGTATGAGGTGCTTGGTGAATCAGTGGACGATGCCGCTGGTGAAGCGTTTGATAAAACCGCAAAGCTGCTCGGTCTTGATTATCCTGGTGGCCCAATGCTTGCGAAAATGGCGACACAGGGTCAAGCAGGGCGATTTACTTTTCCAAAACCGATGACAGACAGACCCGGTCTGGATTTTAGTTTCAGTGGATTAAAAACTGCAGCGGCAAACACGATCCGTAATGAAGGCGATGATGAGCAAACGAAAGCAGATATCGCTCATGCCTTTCAAACTGCGGTCGTAGAAACACTAGCGATCAAGTGTAAGCGGGCACTGAAAGAAACAGGCATTAAAAGCTTGGTGATTGCAGGTGGCGTCAGCGCCAATACTGAACTTAGGCAAAAGCTTGAGCGCATGATGCTTGGTATGAAAGGGCGAGTTTATTACCCGCGCACTGAATTTTGTACAGATAATGGGGCGATGATAGCTTATGCAGGAATGCAGCGCCTAAAAGCAGGTCAGCATGCGCCACTTGATATGAAGACTAAACCGCGTTGGCCGCTGGATAGTCTAGAAAAAGTCTAATCTTTAGACTTTTTCCCCACCTTGGGCTCTTTACCACTCAAGAGCCTTTTAATATTTGCTCTATGACGAATAATAATCACCACAGTTAAAAAGCTGACCGGCACCGTATAAAGCGGTTTTATCCACCATGTGTAAAGTGGAGCAGCTGCGACTGCGACAATCGCTGCGAGTGAAGAGTAGCGTGTTAGCGCTAGCACCACGAGCCAGGTACTGATCAATAGCCCACCCAATGACAAGCCGATGGGTAATAGCGCACCAAATGCCGTTGCTACTGCTTTACCACCGTTAAAGTGGAAGAAAATAGGATAAATGTGACCAAGGCATGCGCTTACGGCTATGGCACCTAACCATACAGGCTCTATTTTCAGAAAGTAAGCTCCCCACACCGGGATGGTTCCCTTTAAAATATCGAAGACGAGCACCAGCGCAGCTGGGATCTTTCCTCCCAATCTTAATACATTGGTTGCGCCTGGATTATTAGAACCATTAAAGCGTGGATCTGGTAGATGGAATAACCGACACACCAGAATCGCTGAGGAAATCGATCCCAATAAATAAGCACATACGCACATTAAACTGATTAACACTGTCTTCCTTATTTTTTATTGCGTTGTTTTGGGCTATGATCGGCGGTCTTAAGTCCTGCACAGATCGCGAATTGCGATTAGAAAATGCGGGTGAATTACAGCGATAAACATGTTTGGAGTTTACATGGATAAAGTCTATATCTCACAGCTACACGTCGAAGCCATAATAGGAGTGTACGACTTTGAAAAAGAAAGTAAACAAAGCCTTTACTTTGATGTTGAGATGTTGACCGATATTAGCGCTGCCGCTCGCCATGACGATATTAATTTGGCGGTTGATTATGCCAAAGTGAGTGAGCGTATTATTGCGCATACCCAAGCAAAACCAGTTGAGCTATTAGAAACCTTAGTTGAACAGCTTGCTGCAATGATCCTAAATGAATTTAATGTACAACAAGTGCTTATAAGAGTAAGTAAACCTGCTGCCGTGCCACAAGCACAAACGGTTGGTGTAGAAATTGTGCGTAAGAAGTAGAATTATCATGGCACAAATTTTTATCAGTCTCGGCTCAAACATAGAAAAAGAAAAAAATTTGCTGAGTGGTTTGAGGATATTGATAAAACACTTTCCGGATTTTCAACATTCGAGTGTGTTTGAGAGTGAAGCCGTCGGGTTTGCAGGAAATAACTTTTATAATTCGGTCTTTGCTGCACAAACACAGCTGTCTTTAGACGAAGTGTATAAACTGCTCAAGTCGATAGAATACGATCATGGTCGTCGCTGTAGTGAAAAGAAGTTTAGTCCACGCACATTAGATCTCGATATTCTCTTTTATGACCACCTTATTTGTTCATCACCTGCTCAGTTGCCTCGGGATGAAATAACCAAAAATGCCTTCGTGCTTCAGCCATTAGCTGAACTAGCTCCTGATTTTATCCATCCTGTTGAGGGTAAAACCATTGCTCAGTTATGGCAGGAGTATCACAACCCAACTCAAAAATTATGGAAAGTGGAGTTTCCCAAGCAATGAGCTTTATTGAGATTGTCGTCCTTGCAATTATTCAAGGTCTCACTGAATTTTTACCTATTTCGAGTTCTGCCCACTTACTGCTACCTTCTCAGGTACTAGGTTGGCAAGATCAGGGCCTTGCCTTTGATGTTGCTGTTCATGTTGGTACTTTGCTGGCTGTCGTTATTTATTTTCGACAAGACATTGTCAGCCTACTGGCTGGATGGTTCAAGTCATTCTCAGGTACGCACTCTAAAGAAAGCCGGCTGACTTGGTGTATTGTGGTTGCCACCATTCCATTCGTGATCTTAGCCCCACTACTTAAAGACATCGTAGAAGTTTACTTACGTAGTGCTTGGGTGATTGCAACATCGACGATAGTATTTGGTTTACTGCTTTGGTACGCCGACGTGAAAGCAAAACAAATCAAAGACGAATTTGCCTTAAACTGGAAAAGCGCATTGATACTGGGGCTTGCGCAAATTACCGCTGTTATTCCCGGCACATCGCGTTCAGGCATTACCATCACCGCAGGTTTGTTACTCGGGCTTGATAAGAAAAGTGCAGCGCGCTTTTCGTTTTTAATGTCTATTCCGGTCATTTCTATGATGGGACTGTATTACAGTTTAGAGCTTGCTACCGGCGATGAAGTGGTTGATTGGAATGCGCTATTAAGTGGTGCAGCACTGTCGTTTATCTCGGCTTATGCCTGTATCTTCTTTTTCCTGAAAATCATAGAGCGCATGGGCATGATGCCATTTGTCATTTACCGCTTGTTACTTGGAGTGGGATTAATCGCTTTCTTGAGCCTAAGTTAATCTAGGCTTTGAATAAGTCAGCAAGGTTAACAGAAAAGCCAGCTTGATGAAGCTGGCTATAGGGCCTGTTGGCCTTCGCTGTTTGATTTTTGTTCTTCTGAATGTGTTTTGGTCGCGACGCTCGACTTGCCGCCTAGTAATCTAGGCAAAAGTTGAGCAACAATGAACAAAGCGCACTCAGGTGAACCCAAAGGGCAGCGCTTGATTGGCATTTCTACTGTGTTATCGCCAGACTTACATAGAATGACTATGCTACGCAGGCTCTGCCTTGTATAAATACCAATCAAACTGCTGCAAAAACAAACTTGGAAGATCAACAGGCCCTAGACTGCATTAAGCAATTTGCTTTTCCGCAAGGCATAATTCCATGGTCGCCTTCAATAGCCTATAAAGGTTTATCGACGCATCTATTTCTTCTTTGCGGTTTGTTAAGCTCTCAATATTTAAGCCAAGAGAAATATCTAGATGTGAGCAGCTTTTTAAGATTTGATCTAGATTTTCTCTACAAATACGAATTGACTCACTTAGTGTATTGTCTGCATCTAACATGCGCCATTTGGTTGCTTCTGGTACTGAGATCCCCAGCCATTCCATAAACTGCAAGGTTTTTTCCCCACCACATGGAGTAAAGGTAAGAATAATGCGTTTTGGTGTTTGCCCTTGCTGTTTACAGGTGCGAGCATAGCTCGTGATAAGATCTATGGTTGCTTGAGCGTCATACACTGCTTGGGAAACAAAAAATTGGCAGCCTTGCTCTGTTTTATCAATTAATCTTTCGTGTTCATTACGCTTACTGGCGTGGCGCTCTGCGATGGTTACACCACCCAAGAAAAAGTCATCTTGGTGATGCTTCAGTACCTTATAGGCTTCAGAAAGCGGCAACTTAATATCGCCTTGTGAAGATGGACTGCCCACTAATACTAGATTGTTTAACCCATATTGCTGTTTAGTGCTGCTTAACCAATTGCCAAAAGCTTCACTATCTCGCTGTGCCACACTTTTATACGTAATTACATCAAGGTGTGACAATTCGCGGATCAACTGGCTATATTCACACGGATCAACGGTGTGCTTAAAAGGAAATGGGCGTGGTACTTGAGTACGGCTGCTTTCATCTTGAATGTCATAGATGATCACGCCGTCGTATTCAATCTCATGTAAACGGCCCAAAAGTTTAGCGGCAATTGATTTTAGCTGCTCTGGGTCGGTGCCAATCTTAGGTGGTGTGGTACCAATTAAATATACCCCTTGGTTAGGGTCAATGATTTTCTCTTGAAGCGTTAAAGCCATAATCCTCATTCCACAAAAGCATTTCTGTATCTCTTTACTAATATAGCAGCCATTTAGACGTCTAGATAGATTTTTTTAATGAAAGAATTTCAATAATTATGAATTTATCTCAAGCGCTCAAACCAAAATTTCATATTTGTTTACACATTAGGGTGGTAAATCACCTTGGAAATTAGCGAATTAGTATGACTTTGGGGCATAATCAGGAGGTTTGCTAACGTAAGTGAACACGACTTACTTAGAATAAAAAATATGATTAGGACCAAATTCATGAAATTCAAATTACTAGCAACCAGCTTTGCCGTAAGCTTAGCGCTTAGTGGCTGCGCAGCGACGAATTCAGACCAAGCTCAACAGTCAGCTGTAAGTACTCAAGCTGCCCAATCCAATAAAGTATTCGCCCAAGATTATGTTTTGGAAGAGCTAGAAAATGGCCTTCGCGTCATGGTAGTTAAAACTAACTATCCTGATGTGGTATCGCTACAAATTCCGGTTTCTGTTGGTTCGCGTAATGAAGTAGAAGCGGGTAAAACCGGCTTTGCTCACTTCTTTGAGCATATGATGTTCAAAGGCTCAGAAAAGTATCCACAAGACGTTTATTCGGACATTTTGAAAAATTCAGGTGTTGATAATCGCGCCTACACCACCAATGACTACACGAACTACCACTTAAATTTCTCGAAGCAGCATTTAGATAAAGTATTAGAAATCGAAGCGGATATCTTTCAAAACCTGACTTACAGTGAAGAGCAGTTTCGTACTGAGGCACTAACTGTTAAAGGTGAATACCTTAAAAATAATGCCAGTCCAGTTCGAAAACTGCTTTCTGCGGTAAGAAAAGAAGCATTTGATAAACATACCTATAAACACACAACGATGGGCTTTTTTGAAGACATCGAAGCAATGCCTGATCAAATGGCCTATGGTAAAACCTTCTTTGAGCGCTTTTATAAGCCTGAGTATGTATCACTTGTGATCGTAGGTGATGTAGATCCTAAAGCAACTATGGCTATGGTGAAGAAGCATTGGGGTAATTGGAAAAAGGGTGACTACCAAGCCGATATTCCTGTTGAGCCAAAGCAAGACAAAGCGCGTTACGTTCACGAAAAATATGATGGCTTACCGGGTCACTGGTTGCTAGTTTCGTATAAAGGCGCTGCATGGGAGCCGAAGAAAAAAGACCGAGCGGCACTTGATCTGATCTCGCAGCTTTATTTCTCTGAAAACTCAGCGCTGTATCAAGAGCTAGTGGTAGACAAACAGCTTGCAAGCCAAATGTTTACCTATAACCCTGAAACCAAAGACCCTGGTCTTCTACATGTTTTCGTTAAAGTAGAAGATGAAAAAGATTTGGCGACAGTGCGTGATGCAATCAATAACACTTACGCAAAAGCACGCACAGAGCTGGTAGATGAAAATAAACTTGCTGCACTTAAATCAAACCTAAAGTACAGCTTTATTAACGGCCTTGACTCATCACAATCTATTGCTTCGACACTCGCGAGCTACATGCATTTTGAGCGTGATCCTGAAGTGGTGAATGCGCTATATGCAAGTGCTGATAAAGTCACTGCAAAAGATATTCGTGATATTGCCAATAAATACTTTGTGGACAGCAGCCGCACAACGGTGACTATGTCTGCACTTGAGTCTGTCTCTGGTTTTGATAAGGAAGTTAACTTAGACAAGTTAGTGGCAAAAATGGACAAGCTAGTAACGCGTCATTTCAACGTATTAGACAAGACCAATAACTCACCGCTGGTGGATGTGAACTTTCTTTTTTACACAGGTGCTGCTGCCGATCCTGCAGGTAAAAAAGGTCTTGCTGCGCTTACTGCGGCTATGATTGCCAATGGTGGAAGTGAGTCGCAATCATACAAAGAAATTCAAAAGGCGCTGTACCCGATTGCTGGTAGCTTTGGTTATCAAATCGATAAAGAAATGATTTCTTTACGTGGTCGTATTCATAAAGACAATGCTGATCAATGGTATGGCATTGTGAGTCAGCAGCTTTTGAACCCAGGGTTCAGAGAAGATGATTTTAAACGTCTGAAAAAAGAGCTAATCGATGGCATTAAGGCTGGTTTGAAAGCGTCAAATGATGAAGAGCTAGGTAAAGAAGTGCTTTATCACGAGCTGTACAAAGGCCACCCATACGAAAGCTATAACTTTGGTGATTTATCAGACTTAGAAGCAATCACTTTAGATGACGTTAAGGCTTTTTATGCTCAGCAATTTACTCAAGCTAAACTCAACGTGGGTATTACTGGTGCACTCGATAAACAGCTAAAAGAAGCGATGTTTAACGACCTTGCGGCTTTACCTAAAGGTGAAGAAGCACGTTTACAAGTGCCTGATGCGCCTAAGCTATCTGGTCATCACGCAACCATCGTAGAAAAGAATGCAAAATCAACAGCGGTGTCTTTTGGTTTCCCAATCGACACGGTTCGTAGCAGTAAAGACTGGGCTGCGCTTTGGTTAGTGCGTTCATACTTTGGTGAGCACCGCAGTTCAAACAGCCACTTGTACCAGCGTATCCGTCAGGTGCGTGGTATGAACTATGGTGATTATGCATATATCGAATACTTCCCTCGTGGTATGTTCCAAACTAAGCCGGATGCAAACTTAGGTCGTAGTGAGCAAATTTTCCAAGTTTGGTTACGCCCACTTCGTTCTAATAACGATGCCCATTTTGCAACGCGTACCGCATTGTTTGAACTCGATAAGCTGATCAAAGAAGGGATGAGCAAAGCAGACTTTGAAGCAACACGTAACTTCTTAATCAACTTTGTGCCGCAAATGGTGGCGAGCCAAGATAGACAGCTAGGTTATGCACTTGATAGCCAGTTCTACAACACCGATGAATTTGTTGCCTATGTGACAAAGCAGCTAGCGTCGCTGTCTGTTGAAGACATCAATCGCGTTATCAAAGAGAACTTGCAGAGCGAAGATATTCACTATGTGTTTATCACTGGTGATGCAAAAGATATGGCGAAGCGCCTAAGTGCTGAGCAGTCATCTCCTATGACTTATAACACGAAAAAGCCTGATGTATTACTGGCTGAAGATGCTGAAATTGCTACATACCCGCTCAATATTCCAAGTAAGAATATTAAAACGTTAGATGTAGAAAAAGTGTTTGAATAACGATTATTCAGCTTAATAAAAAATGGCGGCTAAAAATTTAGCCGCCATTTTTTTGTGTCAAAACCACGCATAATTTTAGGTTATGGTGTTGAACCACTCCACTGCGGCAGCTATCCAAATTAATGAGCTAATTAATAATGTCAGCGTAACGGCCGCTGATGCCATATCTTTTGCACGACCAGATAGTAAGTGATGCTCTGTACTCACTCGATCTGTCAGTGCTTCGATTGCCGAGTTGATGAGTTCTATGACCAATATCAACAGTACACTACCGACCAATAAGGCCCACTGAGCAATACTTTGCGCCAATATGATTGATAAAGGAAGACTTGCCACCAGTAACCACGTTTCTTGTCTAAATGCCGACTCTTCTTTATAGGCTGCTTTCATTCCTTTCGCTGAGCAATGCGTTGCTTTGATTATTCGCGCAAGCCCTGTGCCATTTGGTTTGTTGGTATCCGTTGTCTTGATCTTTATCGACATATTAGCGATCCCGCGTTGGTAGTATTCAATGGGGCGTTATTATACGAAGATCTACTCAGTTCGACAGTGCAAAATTGTAAGAATCTTTGGTCCAACAGAGGGCATTTGAAACCGGACTAAAATATGTTGGTTGGTTATTAGATATAACCAAGTGTTTGAAGCCTGATTTTTTATAATACATGACACTTAATGACTCTAAGCGTTACACTATGAGAAGTATCAGTATTATCGGAAGTTCGTCACATGAGACATGAGATTTGGAATAAGTTACGCGAAGAAGCCAATGAGTTGGTTGCTCGCGAACCATTGCTTGCTAGTCACGTTTACTCGAGTATTTTAAATCACGAGTGTCTTGGTTCTGCATTAAGCTTTATCGTTGCAAATAAGTTGGCGGATGCCGTGGTGTCAGCATTTACAATTCGTGAATTGTTTGATCAGGCCTTTGTGCACTGCGATACCATGCTGACTCATGTTGCACATGATATAAAAGCCGTTAAAGATCGCGACCCGGCTGCCGATAGTTATCTCAACGTAATTTTAAATCTGAAAGGTTTTCATGCAATCCAAGCACATCGATTGGCATACTGCTTATGGCGTCAAGACAGAAAAGAGCTGGCTCGCTTTATACAGAGCAGAACCTCTGAAGTATTCGGTGTTGACATCCATCCTGCTTGTAAAGTCGGTCATGGTATTATGTTTGACCATGCGACTGGTATAGTCATTGGTGAAACCGCGGTTATTGAAGATAATGTTTCTATTCTGCAATCAGTCACACTTGGTGGTACGGGTAACGAGCAGGGTGACCGTCACCCGAAAATCCGCGCCGGTGTATTGATTGGTGCTGGTGCCAAAGTACTTGGCAACATTGAAGTAGGAGAGGGCGCTCGAATTGGTGCAGGTTCCGTTGTACTTAGCCCTGTAGCACCGCACACTACAGTAGTGGGGATCCCAGCTAAGGTGGTTGGTAAGCCATCATGCCCATGCCCTGCAGAGAGTATGAACCAAAACTTCCTCGAAGATGATGATAAGCTCGAAAATGAGTCAATCACTTCAGCGATGTTGTAAGGTTATTAGATTATAAATGGGGAAATCACTTCCCCATTTTTATATCCGCTTATTGGGTTGCTTTTACCATAGACACCACCTCACCATCAGCCAGTTGTGTAACTATCGGCTTTTCCGGGTCGACATCCGCCACTGATTTAATCACTCTATCTTCCTGCTTTGCGATACTATAGCCCCGAGCTAATACCGCCAGTGGACTGACGCTGTCTAGTTTTGCGCTTGATACCGCGAGTTGGTGTCTTTGCGTGTTAAGCTTTTGCTCCATTGCATACTGCAACTTATCACTGAGTTGTGTGACCAATTGCTTGAACTGAGCGATCCTTTGTTCTGGATGTAATCGATCAAATCTATGCTGCAGCAGATGGAATTGCGATTGCTTTTGACGTAAGTGATGGGCTTGAGCACGAATTAATCGCTGTTCTAACTCATCAACTCGCTGTGTTTGCTGCATAAGTTGATTCTTAGGGTGTTGTAACTGCAGTCGGGCTTCAAAGTTTGCTAATCGCTGTGATGCACCTTCAAGGCGACGTTTAAAAGCTTGATTGAGATATTGTAGTAACTCTGAAGTACGCAATTTTAGTGCTTCTGAGTCTGGGCTCACTAGTTCTGCGGCCGCCGATGGGGTTGGCGCTCTGACATCTGCAACATAGTCGGAAATGGTAGTATCTATTTCATGGCCCACTGCGCTTATCACCGGAATTGAGCTGGCAAAAATAGCCCTTGCGACTGATTCCTCGTTAAAGCTCCATAAGTCTTCTAATGAGCCGCCACCTCTGCCAACGATCAATACGTCTACCTCGCGTCTAGCATTCGCCTGAGCGATTTGTTTGCAAATCTGCTGCTTGGCTTCATCGCCTTGCACTAGAGCTGGGTAAATTACAACTTGTAACTGTGGGGCACGACGTTTGAGTACAGTCAAAATATCCTTGATGGCAGCCCCCGTCGCTGAAGTGACGACCCCCACGCGATTAATGACACTTGGCAAAGGTTTTTTGTGACTAGCCGAAAACAGGCCTTCTGCTGCCAGCTGCATTTTTAGGGCGTCAAACTGTTGCTTGAGCAAGCCTTCACCGGCAGGGGCCATTTGCTCGACTATCAATTGATAGTCGCCTCGTGGCTCATACACTGACACTCTAGCCTGTACCATTACCTGCTGACCATTGGCAGGGCGGTGGTTACAGTAACGATTATTACCTCGCCACATGGCCGCTTTTATCTGTGCTTTGTCATCTTTTAGAGAAAAATACCAATGCCCGGAGGCCGGAGCAACAAAGTTTGAAATTTCTCCGGTGAGTTGTACAGAGGCAAAACCTTGTTCTAAGAGCGCGCGTATTTCTCTGTTAAGTCTTGATACAGAATAGGTTTTATTATTATTGGGGTATCCCATGTTGGCCTCCATAAAAAATTCACAGTCACTTTATCACATTTTTTGCTAAATTTTATTTACTCCCATAAGGAACGCTGATAAAATTCGCACGCAATTCCTTATACTCAGTTCACTTGAGAGAAGCCGCGAACATGCTAAGAATTGCAAAAGAAGCCCTTACCTTTGACGACGTACTTTTAGTACCAGCTCATTCAACTGTTCTTCCTCACACAGCAAACCTGAAAACGCGTTTGACTCGTGGGATTGAATTAAACTTACCGCTTGTTTCCGCTTCAATGGATACAGTGACAGAAGCGCGCTTAGCGATCGCTCTGGCACAAGAAGGTGGTATTGGTTTTATCCACAAAAACATGACTATCGAAGAACAAGCTCGCAACGTGCGTAAAGTTAAGACGTATGAAGCGGGTATTATCTCTTTCCCTGTGACGGTTACTTCTGATCTTACGATTGCAGAAGCAATGGAGCTTGCACAGGACAAAGGGTTCTCAGGTTTCCCGGTTGTTGGTGCAAACAACCAACTTGAAGGGATCGTGACTAGCCGTGATATGCGTTTCGAAACTAAGCTGGAAAAAGCAGTTTCAACGGTCATGACTAAGAAAGATGACTTAGTGACAGTAAAAGAAGGCGCATCTCGTGAAGAGATCCTTGGCCTAATGCACGAACACCGTATCGAAAAAATCTTAGTGGTTGATGACGCATTTGCACTAAAAGGTATGATCACCGTTAAGGATTACCAAAAAGCGCAAGATAAACCAAACGCATGTAAAGATGAGCAAGGCCGTCTTCGTGTTGGTGCTGCTGTTGGTGTTGGTGCTGGTACTGATGAGCGTATTGCAGCTTTGGTTGAAGCGGGTGTTGATGTACTACTAATCGATACTTCTCACGGCCATTCTCAAGGTGTTATTGACCGCGTTAAAGCGACACGTGAAGTATATCCAGAACTACAAATCGTTGCAGGTAACGTAGCAACAGCTGAAGGTGCAATTGCATTGGCTGATGCTGGTGCAGATGCTGTTAAAGTGGGGATCGGCCCAGGTTCTATCTGTACTACTCGTATCGTTACGGGTTGTGGTGTACCGCAAATTACTGCTATCTCTGATGCAGTAGAAGGCCTAAAAGGTCGTGATATTCCAGTGATTGCCGACGGTGGTATCCGTTTCTCTGGTGATATCGTAAAAGCGCTAGTTGCTGGTGCTTCATGTGTAATGGTGGGTTCAATGCTAGCGGGTACTGAAGAGTCTCCTGGTGAAGTTGAACTATACCAAGGCCGTTACTACAAGTCTTACCGTGGTATGGGTTCACTTGGTGCGATGAACCAAAAAGAAGGTTCGTCTGACCGTTACTTCCAGAAGAGTGATGCTGCTGACAAACTAGTACCTGAAGGTATCGAAGGTCGCGTAGCATACAAAGGACCAATCGCAACGATTATCCATCAGCAAATCGGTGGTATTCGCAGTGCAATGGGTCTAACTGGTTGTGCAACTATCACTGAATTAAATACTAAGCCGCAGTTTGTACGTGTGACTTCTGCGGGTATGGGTGAGTCTCACGTACATGACGTGCAGATCACCAAAGAGGCGCCTAACTACCGTATGGGTTAAGCCTCAAGGCGTGTTTCTGGGCTAGCAAGTTGCTAGCCCTTATTACTTTTGATAGAGACGCAAGGCGGCTTTATCCTGTTTAGTTCCTAACTAACGAGATTATCAATGAGCAAAGATATCCACGATTCCCGAATTTTGATCTTAGACTTTGGTTCGCAATACACTCAGCTAATTGCACGTCGTGTACGTGAAATAGGTGTTTACTGTGAACTTTGGGCTTGGGATGTGACAGAAGAGCAAATCCGTGAGTTCAATCCTCAAGGTATCATTCTATCAGGTGGCCCAGAGTCAACGACGCTTGAAGGTAGCCCAAAAGCACCAGATTACGTATTCGAAGCCGGTGTGCCTGTACTGGGTATCTGTTATGGTATGCAGACGATGGCAATGCAGCTTGGTGGTCAGGTACATAGCTCAGATAAAAAAGAATTCGGCTACGCAAAAGTAGAGAAAGTAGGCGACTGTAAGCTATTTGAAGCGATTGAAGATCACATCGAAGATGGTGCAGGTTACCTAGACGTGTGGATGAGCCATGGCGATAAAGTAGCTAAAATTCCAGACACGTTCAAAACTTCAGCGAAAACGGATACTTGCCCTCATGCGGCAATGTCTTGGGAAGAAAAGCGTTTCTACGGTGTACAGTTCCATCCAGAAGTAACGCACACTCAGCAAGGTTTGCGTTTACTAGAGCGCTTTGCAATTGATATCTGTGGTTGTGAAAAACTATGGACGCCTGAGCAAATCATTGAAGATGCAATTGAGCGTATCAAAGAGAAAGTAGGGGATGACGAAGTTATCCTTGGCTTATCTGGTGGTGTTGATTCATCAGTGGTTGCAATGCTTATTCACCGTGCGATTGGCGATAAGCTAACCTGTGTATTTGTTGATAATGGCCTGCTGCGCTTGAATGAAGGCCAGCAAGTAATGGATATGTTCGGTGATAAGTTTGGTCTGAACATCATCAAAGTAGAAGCTGAAGAGCGTTTCCTTAACGCGCTTAACGGTTTAAACGACCCTGAAGACAAACGTAAAGCAATCGGTCACACCTTTATTGAAGTGTTCGATGAGCAAGCCAGCCAGCGCCTAAACGCGAAATGGCTAGCACAAGGTACAATTTACCCTGATGTTATCGAATCGGCAGCATCAAAAACCGGTAAAGCGCATGTGATCAAATCTCACCACAACGTGGGTGGATTACCTGAAGATATGGAGCTTGGTCTGGTTGAGCCACTACGTGAACTATTTAAAGACGAAGTTCGCAAGATTGGCCTAGAGCTTGGTCTGCCGTATGACATGCTTTATCGTCACCCGTTCCCAGGTCCAGGTCTTGGTGTTCGTGTACTTGGCGAAATCAAGAAAGAATACTGTGACTTACTGCGCCGTGCTGACGCTATCTTCATTGAAGAGCTACATAAAGCGGACCTTTACCACAAAGTGTCTCAGGCATTCGCCGTGTTCCTACCGGTACGCTCTGTTGGCGTGATGGGCGATGCACGTAAATACGACTGGGTGATCTCACTACGTTGTGTTGAAACTATCGACTTTATGACGGCACGTTGGTCACACTTACCATACGAGCTACTAGGCCACGTTTCAAACCGTATCATCAATGAAATCGATGGTATTTCTCGCGTGGTTTACGATGTATCAGGTAAGCCGCCAGCGACAATCGAGTGGGAATAAGCTTGGTTGTAAAAACCTAACCTAGCTTTCGTTAGATTAATAAAAGGCCAGCCAGTATTTCTGACTAGCCTTTTTTATGAATTTTTACTTTCCTAAAAAACCTTGCGGAGGTATGTGGTTTCTTCGCAGTGATGTTTATAGTGATGCTGGTCTGCTATTTTTTGGGCTGTGACTGCACAGCACCGCATTTCACATATATCAAACCGATTATGGTGAAGCTGTAACTTGTTTCTGGACAGAAGCGTTTTAGGTCGTCGGCTGTATTAGGTGAATTTCGCATAACAGGCGGATTAAGCTTGGCTAAAATCTGCGAGGAACGAGCGTCAGCCAAGCTTTAGACGTCCATTCATTAATGCGCTTGTTAGTTTTTTTTGAGCAATCTCTTATAGACGGCATTGAAATTAATACCTACGCCAAAAAGATTTGGCTTTACATCAATCATATCTTCTGCGCCTTTTGTTTGTTGTGATGACTCTTTCTCCGTTTGAAGAAATTGCTCACCTTCAAATGTAAGACCGCCTTGAATTATTACTGCATTAACTAGCCCGCCAGCAACTATATATGATTTAGAGTGCATTAATTCTTGAATGTAATTTTGTTCATAAGCAGATATTAAACGAGTAGCTATAGACTGAAACTCATGAAGAGATTCCAAGCTCTCATCCTTTGGCGAAAACGAAAGTTCCCCCTGATGAACTCGTTGAAGCAATTCCTTTTGTAAATTCATATCTTAGATCCGATAAAAAACTAACGCCCCGTAAAGGGACTGATTAATGTTTGGCTAGAATGTATAGCGTAGCGAAACCGAGCCAAACGTTAGCAGTCCCGCCTTGAACAGCTTGTTATAAGCCTATTCACATATAGAGTCGAATTTTCTAATAAACGCTTTTTGAAGCTTGTCACTTTTAATTAGTTGCGTTTGATACCAAGCAATATATGAGTCTATCGCTTTTTGAAAGTCATTACGAAAAACTTTTTTAGTCTCTGCGCAGACTATTTCAGTGCCACTATGAGAGGATGCCAAAACTTTCCAACCGTTTTTAGTAGATGCCTCATGTAATAGACCGCAGCGAACAGAGGAATAAAAATCACTAGCAATTTCTTCATTAAATACAATGCTAAATGGATACCTTTGGGTAAGGAAATTAATAAAACATTTTTTACTAGATTTATATTCATATTTTCCCAATTCAGAATCTTTCCTTACCCATTTGTAGTTAATGCCTTCATAAGTCGATTCCAAAAACTCAATGATTGAGCAATGAATAGCTGAAATAGAGAACCCCTCACCTAAACAGCTCCCTTTTTGGAGTGATTTAATTGGGGTTAAGTAACGGCTCTCTAAGCGACCATAAAAGAAGTCTTTAAATATTGTCATCCATAACAAGCTATCAGATGATTTAATTGCTTCTTTTCTTATCAAAAGCCAATCGTCTACCTTCTTTGTATCAGTGATATACATACTATCCTAAGCTTATAACGCTTGCCTAACCGGCGCGAAATAGCAGGCTAAACTTTGCGACGGAGGAGCGCAGCCTGCTTTTTTGCGTCCCTTTTGGTTAAGGCATTTGTTATATGGTTATACTCAGTTCACCCTTTTTTAACAGCGTTTTGAATGAAACTAAACCAAGCATCAGGGTTATAAACCTTAGTGCTACTATCGATTACTTTATCTCCATATACTTTGTCTAGTGCACTAGTTGCTCCGCCTATCGCCATACCAATTAAAGGGTTTGCGGTTAATATCGTTCCCAATATACCTGAAATTGCCGTCACAGAGCCGAACCTTGTCCAGTCTACCCACTCTTTTTTTGAAGGTAACTGACGAACTGTTGAATCGTATAAGTCGCGTACATCAACATTTCCACCTTTACTCTTTTGAATCCACTTCCTCAGTTCGTCCGCTTCAGCGGAGTTTATTATCCCCATAAACTTATTTACTGGCTTTTCCGAGCTTAGTAAAATTTTAGCAAGTGAAGGTAAGTTTTTTAATGAATGTAGGTCATCTATCACTGGCGATTTATGAAGATCCAAGTCAGAAAATGGTAGATTCATTTCTCTCAAAGTTGCAGCTTTGTCGCATAGGCTCAAATAATGCAGAACCTCATCATCAAACGATGTAGAAAAAATACCGCAAACCCAGAGCTCTCTAATTTTTTGAATAGCTTGATCGAATGCAAAGCATCTGTCTGTAGTGAAAAAAGAATCTCTTTGAATTCCGTGCTTATAAAACAGGTCATTCATCTCTGAGGTGAGCTGAGTATAGTCTTCTTGATTATCGATAGGCAGCTCCAAGTTATCAAAGATAAGGGATACTGCCTTGGAAGCGTTCAGTGGCTCTCTGAGAAATATTGAATTACCAGTATCTAAAGACTTCTCGATATCGTCACTTAAGGTTTCTGTATAAAAGGGACTATATCTTGGAAGATAAAAGCTTATGCGTCCATTTTTTATAAACTCCTCAATTTCAGGTAGAGTAAATGCACTAAAAAGCTCTCTTGTTGTGGATTGATCAGCTCTAAAACTAACCTTGTCGTGAATAAGAAATAAGTCCCCGATTCCTATCAATGTTTTTAGTTCGGGAGAGGACACTCCACCTGTTAACCCCATATATTTTTTAGATGGAATAAAAAGGTCGCCGCCATAGCCTATATGTTTTTTTATCATGTTTACTCGAAATCTAAATAACCTTATAACGCCGCAATATGGGGCGTATTAAGCTTGGCTAAAATTAGCGAAGAATGAGCGCCAGCCAAGCTTTAGACGTCC